>JACREJ010000086.1 GCA_016218305.1 Gemmatimonadota bacterium
TCGGCGGGGAAGTCGGGGTCGGCCCGGTAGATGTAGTCAATGCGATACCCGCCCTTTGCCGGATCGCGGAAGAGCCGTGCGCCCAGTGACGCCACCGGCACGTTGTCCTCGCCACGGCGCACGTCGCCGCCGCCCACCGACGTGTGCAGCGCGGAGAGCTCGCCGACCGCCCAGCCGATGAGGTCGCTCAGCTCGGCGCGCGTCGTGATGCGCGGCACGAGCGCGCCGTACTTCCTGAGCGTGGCCCGATAGTCCACGCCGTGCAGGTTGGGATCGTAGAACCAGTCGCGCTCCATGCGCCACGCGTCAACGAAGAGCTGGCGGAAGTCGTCGCGCACATCAATGCTGAAGCTCCAGCTCGAGAGGTCGAGGCGGTTGTCCGAGAGGTTGTTCGCCTTGGCGGCCCGCGCGTCGAGCACGTACAGCGCGTTCTCCCGCCGCACGAGCAGCGACCTGCCGTTCCCCGACAGCTCTGCGGAACGGATGCCATCCACGACAACCACAGGATCGGGCTTCTCGTTGCCGACCTTCAGCGCCATCAGGTCGGTCTTCGCGTCGGCACCCGAGCCGCGCGACGTGTAGAACAGCGCGTCGCCGGTGGCGGCGAGCCAGCCGTAGTTGCCACTGGGGACCGGAAGGCGGCGGATGCGCGCCATCAGGCCGTCGGCATCGATCTGCACCAGCCTGGCGCTCTCGCTCTTCCGCGGGGCCGCGGCGCTGTCGCCTGTCGCCGGCGTCTCGGAACGGTCGCGCCGCGCGCCGCGCGGGGCGGGCTTGTGCAGTTCGTCGTCCGGGAGAAACGGCGAGCGCAGCCCGGGGCGCAGGGCCACCTGGTAGATCTCGATCTCCTTGTCGAAGTACGGCTCAGGACGCCGGTTCCCCCACGGGGCGCCGACGAGCGTGCGCAGGTTGCGGTCGGAGAGGAAGTAGATGAACTCGCCCTTGGGATCCCACGCCGGCGCGCTGCTGTTGGTGCGGTCCGAGGTCAGGGCGATGTTCCTGCCTGACTCCACACTGAAGATCTTGATCTGCTGGAACGAGTTCGGCGCCGACATCTCGAAGGCGAGCCAGCGCGAGTCGGGCGACCAGGCCACGTCCCCGAGCCCTTCGCGGTTCTCGGAGACCTTCTTCATCTCCTTGGTCGCGAGGTTCATCACCCACAGGTCGCGGTTGTTGTCGCTCCACGCGAGCCACTTGCCATCCGGCGAGGGGGTTCCGCGGAAGCGGAGAATGTCTCCTCCCTTGGTGAGCGGCTCGTCCTTGCCGACGCCGTTGGCCGGCAGGCGCACCCACTCGAACTCGCCGCTCTCGTCGCTGAGGGCGAGCAGGGACTTGCCGTCGGCGGTGAAGATGGCGTCGCGGAAGCGCACGCTGTCCTTGGTGGAGGCGCGGACGAAGCGCCCTCCCTTCACCGGGGCGACGAAGACGCGGCCGCGCGAGGTGAGCACCACGCGCGTGCCGTCGTTGGAAAGATGCGCCGACGACAGATAGCTCATCGGGTCGCGCACCCACCGCTCGCGCAGCTGGTCGAGGTCGGAGGCCAGGGTGATGGGGACCATGCGCGTCTGTCCGCTCGCCACGTCGAGGACCCAGAGGTCGGCCTGCAGCTGGTATACGATCTTGCCGTCGGAGGCGAGCTTGGGATGGCGGACGTCCCAGCCGACGTGCTTCGTGACTTGCCGGCGATCGCTGCCATCCTCCGCCATGGACCAGATGTTCATCTGTCCATCGCGGTCCGTGACGAAGTAGACGCGCCCCTGATGCCACATCGGCGTGTGGCTCTCGCCAGCGTAATCCTGTCCGGTGAGCTGGATCGCCTCGGCGGCGCCGGCGGTGAACCGCCAGATCTGGCGCGCGGTGCCGCCCGTGTAGCGCTTGGTGACGTTGTTGTGGAAGCCGGGGCGCGCGAAGTAGATCGTCTTGCCCGACGCGTCGTACGAGCCCTCGGAGGCGCCGGCCAGCGGATTCAGCGTGCGCGTGTTCGTGGCGAGGTCGAGCGTGACCATGCCGCTCTTGGGGATGCCGGCGTACTGTGTGGTGCGATAGACGAGCCGGCCGTCGGGCGTCCAGGTGGTGGCGATGGCCGCGTCGCCGTCGTAGGTCCAGCGCGTCGGCGAGCCGCCGCCGACGGGCATTGTATAGAGCGCCGTCTGCCCCTCGTAGCGCGCGGTGAACGCGAGCGTTTTGCCGTCCCGCGAGATGACCGCGTCGGTCTCCTCGGCGGCGTGCGTGGTCAGCCGGTGGGCGAGGCCACCGCTGAGTGGCACGGTCCACAGGTCGCCCTCAGCGGCGAAGACGATGGTCTGTCCGCTGATGGCCGGGAAGCGGTAGAAACCGAGGGCGCCCTGCGGCTGGGTCTGAGCGACGGCAGTGGCGGCGGTCAGCAGGACGAGGGTGAACGCGAGGCGGCGGAGCATGGGCTCTCTCATGGTTCGGGGCAATTCGCCGGAGGCGCCGGGGCCTGGCAAATCTGTGACTGCCGGAACGCGGGCGCCAACTTCCCTGTGCGAAGTCTACGCCGCACCGCCGGGCCAACGTTGAGGCGGAGCGATGACGACGGTGGCGATCGTGGTCCTGCTGGTCACGATCGAGGTGTTGTACGGCACGGCGCGCTCGCGGGGGGCGATGGAGACCTGGTCGCCCGGCTCGAGCAGGCGCGTGGGCGGCTTGTCATGGGCGTCGCGGCGCCGACACCGTGGGAAGGGCGGTGGACCGACTACCAGTTGCGCGACGTGATGCGCACTCGCGATGTCAGCGTCGCGGCATCCGTCGCGTCGGCAAGCGCGCGCCCGTCCATCACGGCCAGCCGGACTCAGGCATGGTCGTCGGAGCTGATGAGCCGCGATCCGGCGACGTCGGCCGGGGCGCGCGTCAGGCAAAGGAGCGCGGCACCTTCGAAGTGCAGAGGCAACGCGGCGGGCTCGTCGAAGCGCATCTCCCAAACCTAAGAGAAGTGGCCCATCCCGAGCGATGTGCAGTCCTGCCTAGGCGCGAGATCGTTGATGGAGCGC
This sequence comes from Gemmatimonadota bacterium, assembly GCA_016218305.1. Lineage (GTDB taxonomy): Bacteria > Gemmatimonadota > Gemmatimonadetes > Gemmatimonadales > Gemmatimonadaceae > PNKL01. The sequence continues at coordinate 3,012 of JACREJ010000086.1, forward strand.
CCGGTACGCGCCTCGATGGCCCGCTGGAGGTGCACGAGCACCTGATCCAACGGTGCGTGAGGTCTAACTGCGACCCGGCAACGCGGCCTCGGCCTCGAAGCGAGTGGTCAGCGCCTTGAACTGCGCCTCGACGGCGTGGAACGCGTCAACGACGTCGGGGTCGAACGCCGTCCCGCGGCCTTCGGCAATGTGCGAGACCGCCACCTCATGCGACAGCGCGCCCCGATAGACGCGGGCCTGCACGAGTGCGTCGTACACGTCCACCACGGCCATGATGCGGCCCGGCAGCGGAATGGCCTCGCCGGCCAGCCCGTGCGGGTAGCCCTTGCCGTCCCACCGTTCGTGGTGGGTGCGCACGAGGTCCTTCGCCAGCCGGAGCACGTCGGCCTCTTCGCCGTCGGTGAGCCCCGCATCGCGCTCGGCGCGCACGATCGTCTCGTAGCCCAGCTCGGGGTGCCGTTTCATCTGCGCGTACTCGTCGTCCGTCAGCTTGTCGGCCTTGTTGAGCACGGCGTCAGGAATGCCGACCTTGCCGATGTCGTGGAGCACGGCGAGCCGCGCCAGCAGGCGCACGTAGTCCGCGTCGAGCTGGCCGCGGTAGCGCGGCATCGCGTTCAACTGGGTCGCGATGAGCGCGACGAACTCACCGGTGCGCTTGGCGTGCAGGCCGGTGGACCGGTCGCGCGTCTCCACCAGTGACGTCAGCGAGCTGACGGCGAAGTCGCGCGTCTGCTCCCGTCGCACCTGCGCGACGTCGGCCCTGTTCCCCTCGTGGCGCAGGGACAGCACGGTCAGCGCCGCGAGCGCCAGCGCCACCGCCAGCGTGGGATAGAGCGGGGTGAAGACGACGCCCGGTCCCCGCATGCTCCAGAGGGCCGCGCCCCAGAGCGCCCCCACGGCCACAAGCGATCCCACCGCGCCGAGCGCGAGCCCTGCGCGCGCGACGAGAACGGCGGCCGCCATGCCAAAGGCAAGCGTGGCCAGCAGCCAGATGGTGCGCGAGGCGTACGGCGACCACAGCGTGGTTCCATCGAGGAGGTCCGCCGCCAGTGTGGCGTGCACTTCGACGCCCGGATAGGCGGGATCGAAGGGCGTCGCCACGACGTCGCGCAAGCCAAGTCCCGTGACGCCGACGAACACCACGTGACCGCGCAGCGCGCCCGGCGGCACCCGGCCGCGCAGCACGTCGGCCGCCGAGACGTGCGTGAACGTCTGGCCGGGTCCGCGGAATCGCACGCGCACCGTGGCGCGCGGGTCGAGTCGCACTTCGCCCACCTTCGTCCGCAGGACCAGTCGTCCGTCGCGGGCCTCGAGCACCTGGAGTGGACCGGACGCCCCGATGGCGACGGCCTGCAACGCCAGCGACGGATGCAACCGGCCCTCGAATGCCATGAGGAGCGGCACGCGCCTGAGCACACCGTCGCCGTCGGCGCCGGCGTTCAGGAAGCCCGTGGCGCCGACGGAGCGACCGAACAGCGGGAGGGCGCAGACGGCGCCTGTCGGGTGGAAGACGGCCGCGGGCGACAGGGCGTCGCCGACCTGGACCACCGGGGCTGGATGCAGGACGCAGGCCGAGTGGTCGTCCGTGGAGGCACGACCGAAGGTGAATCCAGCACCGAGGATCGTCGGGCCTCGCGAAAAGGCTCGGGCCAGCGCCGAGTCGTGCGGGTTCGGATGCTGCGCCTGGCTGGCGGACGCCGCGCCCGCCGTGCGATCGGGTTCGGAGAACATGATGTCGTAGGCCACGACGGTCGCACCCGACGCGTTGAGGCTGTCGACGAACTGTGCCATGACGTCGTGCGGCCACGGCCACTGCCCGATGGCCGCGACGCTCTGGTCGTCAACGGCCACCACCGTCACGCGACTGGCGGGGGCGCGCCCGCCGGCGGAGACCATCAGTCCGTCCAGCGTGCGCTCCTCTAGCCGCGCGAGGGCATCCGGTGCCGCGACCGCCACGGTGAGCACCACCACCGCGGCGGCGGCGCCGGTGAGCAGGACCCGTCGGGGAATCGCGTGCGTGCGGGGCATGCGGACGCCGCTAGCGAATGGTCACCTCGACGCGCCGGTTTCGCGGTTCCGCCACGTTGTCGTCCGTTGCAACCAGCGGATTGGACTCGCCGTGCGATGCGACCTCGATGAGGCGCGGTTCGACGCCCGCCGCCAGCAGGCGGTCCCGTATGCCCTCGGCGCGCGCGAGCCCGACCCGCACGTTCGTCTCCGCCTCGCCGGTGCGGTCGGTGTGCCCGATGACGGTGAGCTCCGGCGTCGGCATGTTGCGCACCGCGTCCAGGATGCGCGGCAGCAGTGCGACGGATTCAGCCGTCAGTTCGGCTCCGCCCGGCTCGAAGTACAGCAGGAACGTCTGCGGCGCCCGCGGCCGCGCCGACAGCGCGCTGCCGAAGATCCTCGCCACCTCCTGCTCCGCGACCGGGGCGGGGGCCGACGGCGGTCCGCTCGGCCCCACGCGGCTGCCGCTGCCCGCGGCGTCGAGCGTGACGCTCGCACCGCCAGCGGTGACCGTCGCCTTGCCGACCTTGCCGTCCTCGGGGTCCGGCATGAGCACGACGAGGTCCTTGGGCTTGGCGCACGCCGAGGCGACGACCCCGAGCGCGAGCATCAGGACTGCGTGGCGAATCGTCATGGCGCCTCCACCTGCACCAGGAGGTGCGTGCCCCGCACGCCGATCACCGCCTTCGGCGTCTCAATGGTGATGGACTCCGGCGCGAGCGCGGCAATGCGCCCAGAGATGTAGCTGAGCACGCCGGAGAAGACGCGGAGCGACAGGCCAAGCTTCTGCTGCTCCGGAGCGAACGCGAAGCCCCGCAGGTGGATGGCCGTCTTGGCGCCGAGCGACAGCCGTGTTCCATCACGGAGCGTGAGGCCCAGGCTCGACGCCGCGCCGGTGCGGAGCGAATCCGACTCCTGCAACGCGATGCCGGGCTGCGCGGGAATGGTGCGGCCCGCACGAATCACGAATGCGGTGCCGCTGGCCGACTTGATGGTGCCTGCCGCCGGGCCCTGCGCTTCGACGGCAGATGCGACGAGCAGGAGAACCAGCGCGACGGCACGGTGGAGCCGGGTGGGGTCGGTCATGGCGAAGGGGGTGGGGAGAATCCTGCTGATTCTAGGCGGCCGGCACGGGGCGTCAAGACGTCGGGCGTTCCGCAGCGTCGCGCCCCTGGCGCGTGATCCTTCGGCGTATCCCGCACGATGCGCGCGGCTCCCCCTTTGCGGGCGTCGTTCCGGGACCGGCCGTCAAGGCGCCCGTTCGCGACCCCGTACGGAGGGAGCTTCGCGAGGCGGGCGTTGGCCAGAGCATTGACGACATCGGCCATGCCCGGGTGGTGGCCGACGAGCATCACGCGCGCGGCGTGGCCGTCGAGCGCGGGGATCACCTGACCGGATGCCGATCGTCCCCCCCACGGCGGCAAGGCCGCACCGCGCCTCACCGCCCAATCAGAAACGCCAGCGCCTCCGGCATCCGCACCCGCCACGCCGTCTCGTTGTGCTCGGCGCCCTGCACCGCGCGGGTCAGCAGGTTGACGCCATCCTTGTATCCGGCTGATCGCATGACCGCGTTGGCGCGCTGCTGGTACGGCGCGTACATCCCGTCGAGCGTCGCCGTGCCGTGATCGAAGTACATGCGGTGCGTCTTGGGATCGGGCATCGTGCGCTGCAGGTAGTCGACCATCGCGCCGTCCACCAGCGGCCAGTGCGTGCTCACGCACCCGGCGCCGCCGAACACCTGCGGATACTCGGCCACCGCATAGCACGAGATCAGTCCGCCCATGCTCGACCCCATCGTGAACGTGTCGCCCGGCCCGGTCCTGGTGCGATAGGTCCTGTCAATGAACGGCTTGAGTTCGGTGACGAGGAACGTGAGGTACGCATCGGAGATCACGCCGGCCGTGGACATCTTGCGGCCGGGCACCGACGTCATGCTGTCGCCCGCCGGCACCACCTTCTGCGGCATGTACTCCTCGAACCGCTTGGGCGTGTTCCACACGGCGACGACAATGGCGGGGCGCACCTTCTTCTGCGCGATGAGTTGCGTCATCGTCTCGTCGATGGCCCAGTCCACCCCGGTGTACGACGTCGCGGGATCAAAGACGTTCTGTCCGTCGTGCATGTACAGCACGGGGTACCGCGCCGCCGTGTTGGCCGAGTATCCCGGCGGCAGCCACACTTCCACGTTGCGCGCCGCCACGAACTGCGACGGGAAGTCGCGGTGCATCCGGCGGTCGCCCGTGACGCCCAGCGACGGGCCCGGCGTGGCCTCGCTGATCACCGGCAGCACGCACGCGCTGCGCCTGGGCACGCGCACCGCCATTCCCTTGCCCCACGTGAATGGCGCGCTGCACGCGCCGAGCAGGTCGCTGCCCACCACGCCCAGCGGGAGGTGCGCCTCCACGGCCGCGGTGTCGTTGTTGATGACAATCGCCAACGCGCCGCGCTGGTAGACGAGGAGTTGATCCTCGACCACCAGGTGCTTGACACGTCCACCGCGCAAGTCGGCGCGCTCGGCGCGCAGCTTCAACAGCCTCTGCGTATGGGCCCAGACGGCCTGTTCATCCGCGGTCCGTCCGGCAGGCGTGAACGCGTCGCGCGCATCGCCGCGCCAGCCGCCGGGGATGGTGCGCCGATTGTCGGGGTCGCGACCGCCCGGAATGGCGATCTCGTCGCCGTAGTAGAGCAGGGGAATGCCCCGCGTCGTCAGGAGGAACGTGGCCGCCAGCTTGAGGCCGTCGACCGTGGCCCCCTTCTCGTTCATGAAGCGCTCGACGTCGTGGTTGCCGAGGAAGGGAGAAAGCCGGTTGGGATCGGGATAGACGTGGTCGCGCGCCACCATCATCGCGAGGTGGCGAATGGAGCCGCGCCGTGCAAAGACGTCGCGAATGGCGAAATGCAGCGGGAAGTCGAACTGATAGTCCACACCCGTCTTGATCTTGTCCCAGTTGGTCGTGCCGTCGAGATGAAAGGCAATCACCGACGGGTCGCCGTCGAACGTCTCGCCGACCACGCGCAGGGCAGGGAACTCGCGCTTGATAGCCGCCATCCACGGCGCCCAGTAGCTGCGCGGCACGTACTGCCACGTGTCCTGGCGAATGCCGTCAATGCCGGTCATCCCGATCCACCAGAGGGTGTTCTGCGTGATGTAGCGTGCCACCTCGGGGTCATTCTGGTTGAGGTCGGGGAGGAACCCGCCGAACCAGCCGTCGAGCGTTGCGCGCCGCGTGTTGTCGGTGGAGTACGGATCGGCGAGCGCCCAGCCCTGCCAGGTGTTCGACAGGTGGTTGGCCTTGGTGCCGTTGTACCAGGTCGGCGTCGGCGCGTCGGTCACCCACGGGTGGTACGGCCCCGTGTGATTGGCGACCATGTCGATGACGATCTTGATCCCCGCCCGGTGCGCGTCGTCCACCAGCCCGCGATACTCGTCGAGCGTGCCGAGGTGCTCGTCCACGCCGTAGAAGTCCACGGCGCCGTAGCCGTGGTAGTCGGTGACGCCCTCGTTGTCGTAGCGCTCGACCTCGTTGACCTTGTCGTTGTTGTCGTAGATGGGCGTCATCCAGATGGCGGTGACACCAAGCGACTTGAGGTAGGGCAGCTTCTGCCGCACGCCGGCGATGTCGCCGCCGTGGTAGTAGCGTCCCTTGGTCCGGTCGATCAGCCCGGGCGACTTGGCCGGCGCGTCATTCGACGGATCGCCGTTGACGAACCGGTCGGGCATGATGAGGTACAGCACGTCATTGGCGTCGAATCCCGCGAAGCGGCCGGCTCGTGGCAGCGGCGCCGACACCGTGAAGTCGAAGCGTGCGTCGCCCGCCGTCGTGCGGACGGTGATCGGGTGCGCGCCGGGCCTGGTGCCCGCGGGGACCGTGACGTCGGCGAAGACGTACGTGCCGCGTTCGTTCACCTTGGTTGCCCCACAGCGCAGGGCCGCCGGGCAAGAGAGCCTGGCTCCGGCGAGGTGCTCGCCGCGAATGAGCAGGCGCACGGGGTTGATGGAGTGGCCGGCCCACCAGTTTGGCGGTTCGACCTTGCTGATGACGGGCGCCTGCGCAAAGGACAGCGCGCTCACCAATCCAAGCGCTGGAAACAGGGCCAGGCGAGGCCAACGGGGCGCACGCCCAACGGGGAACGGGGATGTCATGCGGCGGCCTCCGCGCGGTCCTTCACGCGCGCCATGAGGAGGGCGGCGAGCGCCATGAAGACGCCTCCGGCGATGACCGCCGCCATCCGGTTGTTGTCGAGCAGGTGGTTCATCACCCAGCCAAAGCCCAGCGAGGCGACGATCTCGGGAATGACGATGAAGAAGTTGAAGATCCCCATGTAGACGCCGGTCTTCGCTGCGGGGATCGAGCCGGCGAGGATGGCATATGGCATTGAGAGCGTGCTGGCCCACGCGATGCCGACGCCGACCATCGAGAGCAGCAGCCAGTTGGGATTGCTGATGACGGACACCGACAGCAGCCCCGCCGAGCCGGCGAGCAGGCAGGCGGCGTGCGTGACCTTGCGGCTCGTCTTGTGCGCCAGCGGCGGCAGGAGGAACGCGACGATGAAGCAGACCAGCGAGTAGGCGCCGAAGCAGACGCCGGCCCACTCGATGCCCTTCTGGTACAGCGGCGACGTGGGGTCGGGAGCGCCGAAGACGTTGGTTGCCACCGCCGGGCCGAAATACAGCCACATGCAGAACAGGCCAAGCCACGTGCAGACCTGCACCAGCGCGAGCTCGCGCATGGTGTCGGGCATCGCGCGGACGGCCTTCACGATCTCGGCGAAGCCATGCGCGATGCCGGCGCTCCGCTGCTTCTCCGCTTCGAAGGCGGCGAGGTCGGCGGGCGGCGTCTCGGCGGTCGTGAGCACCGTGTACAGCACCGCGCCCAGGAAGGCCGCGGAGCCGATGTAGAACGAGAGCTTGACCGTCGTCGGGATGGCGCCGGAGGCCGCGCCGCCGCTCACGCCGAACCAGTTGGTCATCATCCACGGCAGGGCACTTGCCACGACAGCGCCGATGCCGATGAAGAAGCTCTGCATCGCGAAGCCGCGCGTGCGCTGCGACTGGGGAAGCAGGTCGGCGACGAAGGCGCGGAACGGTTCCATCGAGATGTTGATGGACGCGTCGAGAATCCAGAGCAGGCCGGCCGCCATCCAGAGCGTGCTGGAGTTGGGCATCAGGATCAGTGCGAACGAACTGAGCAGGGCGCCCACCAGGAAGTACGGCCGCCGGCGCCCGAAGCGCGGCGACCACGTGCGGTCGCTCATGTGGCCGATGATCGGCTGCACGATGAGCCCCGTGAGCGGCGCGGCGAGCCAGAGGATCGGGATCTGGTCGGGCTTGGCCCCGAGGTACTCGTAGATGGCGCTCATGTTGGCCATCTGCAGTCCCCAGCCGAACTGAATGCCGAGGAAGCCGAAGCTCATGTTCCAGATGGTCGAGAACTTCGTGGGGGCGGGTTGCGTCGCCATATGCGAACTCCTAGCGGTCGTAGAGGTCCACCAGCGCGCGGAGCCGCTGGACGAGATCGGGAGTGAGCTGGTCCCACGTGAAGCGGAATCCCCAGTTGCCGGCCTGGCGCCCTGGGAGGTTCATGCGCGCCTCGCCGCCGAGGCCGAGCACGTCTTGCAACGGGATAAGCACGGTGTCCGCCACCGACGCGAGCGCGGCGCGCATCAGCGTCCAGTGGATCTCGCGGCCGTCCGTGTTCAGATATCGCCGCGCTTCGTCCTTCTCCTTCTCGATGTCCGCGGCGGTGCGGATGGAGTCGGGGCCCGGCGTGGAGTTCCACCAGCCGATCGTCGTGTCATTGTCGTGCGTCCCGGTGTAGACGACGCGTGCACGCGGATACGTGTGCGGCTGGAAGTTGTGCGCCTGGTCGTCACCGCCGAAGGCAAATTGCAGGATGCTCATCCCGGGATACCCGAACCGCTCGCGCAGCGCCTCGACCGCGGGGGTGATCACCCCGAGGTTCTCGGCGACGATCGGCAGCGGGCCGAGCGCGTGGGTGATGGCCTCGAACAGATCGGCCCCCGGGCCGGGAACCCACTCGCCGTGGATGGCCGTCGTGTCGCTCCCGGGCACTTCCCAGTACGCCTCGAAGCCGCGGAAGTGGTCAATGCGCACCGTGTCGAACATCTCGAACGCTGCGCGCATGCGGCGCACCCACCAGTCGTAGCCGGTCGCGCGCAGCTTCTCCCAATCGTAGATGGGATTGCCCCACAGCTGGCCGGTTGCGCTGAAGTAGTCGGGCGGCACGCCGGCCTGCACGGCAGGACGTCCCTGCGGGTCGAGCTTGAAGAGCGTGGGATTGGCCCAGACGTCGGCGGAGTCGTGCGCCACGTAGATGGGCAGGTCGCCCATCAGCCGGATACCGAAGCGATGGCAAGCCTGCCGCAGCGCGCGGAACTGCGAGAAGAACAGGTACTGCTCGCGCCGTACGTGCTCGATGTCGTTTGCCAGTCGCGTACGCCAGGTGGCGAGCGCGTGCGGATCGCGCCGCGCCGCGCCGTGCTCCCATGACGTCCACGACGCGCCGCCGTGGGCGTGCTTGAGCGCCATGAACAGCGCGTAGTCCTCGAGCCACCACGCCTGCTCGGCGCAGAAGATGCCATACGCGTCGTCGGGGGTCATCGCGGCGGTCGCGGCGCGCAGCAGGGCGTGCTTGTGCCGGATGACGCGCCCGAAGTCCACGGTGTGCACCGGGAAGTCACCGCCGTCCCCCGGGACGTGAATGAGCAGCGGGTTGCCGGCAAAGGCCGAGAAGCACTGGTAGGGCGAGTCGCCGTAGCCGGTGGGGCCGAGCGGCAGCATCTGCCAGAGCGTGGCGCCCGCGGCGTGGAGCAGTTCGACGAAGCGATGGGCGTCGGGGCCCAGGTCGCCGATACCGTGTGGGCCGGGGAGTGACGTCGGGTGCAGCAGGATACCAGCGCTACGAGGGAACATCATCTGGGCAGGGGGAGCCTCGTGTGGAGTGCCGGGACGCCGAACGGCGGCGGCGGTGTGGCTGGCGCCGACGGGAGACACCGCCGCGGGCAGGACGGCGTGGCTCGTCGTGTCGGCGCCCGCGGAGCGGACCGGACGCTCGACGACGACCGACACCGAGCGGGCCGCGGCCGCGATGCTTCCCGGGTGCGGGAGCGGCTCCCGCTCGTGGAACGGCGGCTCATGCGCCGTGTCGAGCACGTGGTGCCAGCGAAAGCCGCGTCGCGGAGGCGGGAGCAGCACGGGAACATCGCGCGCGGAGCTGTTGAGCACGAGGGCCACGCGGTCGGCCGTCGTGAACGACTCGCCCTCGGCTAGCACGGCGACGAGGACGCGCGCGTCGGGTCCGTCCCAGTCGGTGGCGCTCATCTCGGCGCCGTCGGCGCGGCGCCAGGCGACGTCGGCCAGCGACGTGACCGGATTCGTGACGCCCGTCAGCCAGCGGTCGGCGCGCAGCGCCGGATGGTCGCGCCGCAGGGCGGTGAGCGCGGAGAGAAAACCGATGAGGTCGCGATCCGCCGACTCCCACTGCAGCCAGGTCAGCGCGCTGTCCTGCGCGTAGGCGTTGTTGTTGCCTTGCTGTGTGCGCCCGCACTCGTCGCCCATCGACAGCATCGGCGTGCCGCGCGCGCAGAGCAGGGTGGCCAGCAGGGCGCGCACATCGCGGCGCCGCGCGGCGTTCACGCGGGCATCGGTGCTCGGCCCCTCGACGCCGTGGTTCCACGAGTGGTTGGTCACGGTGCCGTCGCGATTGCCCTCACCGTTTGCCTCGTTGTGCTTCTCCGCGTAGGACACGAGATCGGCCAGCGTGAAGCCGTCGTGGGCCGCGAGGAAGTTCACCGAACGCGAGGGATTGCGCTGGCGTCGGCGGAGCACGTCGGCCGAGCCGGCGAGGCGTGTCGCCAGCTCGCCGGTGAGTCCGGAATCGCCGCGCCACCAGCGCCGCACCGCGTCGCGGAACTTGTCATTCCACTCGCCCCACGAGGCGGGGAAGGCCCCCGCCTGGTAGCCGCCGGGACCGACATCCCAGGGTTCGGCGACGAGCTTGAGGGAGCGGAGCAGCGGGTCGGCGGCGATGGCGGCGAGCAGGGGCGCCGAGGCATCGAAGCCCTGTTCGCGACGCCCGAGCGTCGTCGCGAGGTCGAACCGGAAGCCGTCCGCGCCGGTTGCCTGCGCCCAGTGCCGCAGCGCGTCGAGCGCGAGTCGCGTCACGGGCGCGCGGTCGAGCGCCAGCGTGTTGCCGCACCCGGTGTCATCGACGTAGCGCCGCGGATCGCCAGGCACGCTGCGGTAGTAGGTGGCGTTGTCGAGGCCGCGCAGGGACAGCGTCGGCCCATCGACATCGCCCTCCCCGCTGTGGTTCAGCACCACGTCGAGGATCACCTCGAGTCCCGCCTGCTGCAGCGCGGCCACCGCTGCGCGCAGCTCGGCCATGCCGCCCGGCGCGAGCCGCGGGTCGGGCGCGAACCACGCGATCGGGTTATAGCCCCAATAATTCGTCAGCCCGGCACGGGCGAGGTGCGGTTCGTCCACCGCGGCGGCCAGCGGCATCAGCTCCACCGTCGTGATGCCCAGGCGCACGAGGTGGTCGATGACCGCAGGATGCGCGAGCGCGGCGCAGGTGCCGCGCAACGACGGCGGCACGGCGGGGTGCAGCTTCGTGAAGCCGCGCACGTGCAGCTCGTAGATCACCGTCTCGCCCCACGGCACCTGCGGCCGCGACGCGGCGATCGGCGTCGTATCGGCTACGGCCACGCCCTTCGGGACGACGGCGGCCGAGTCGTCCGTGCGGCACGTCCCATCGAGATTGTGCTCGCGCATCGCCGGATGGAAGGCGAAGGCGCGGTCGAGCGCGCGGGCGTACGGATCCACGAGCAGCTTCGCCGGGTTGAACCGATGGCCGTCGTGCGGGGCGTAGGGGCCGTGTGCCCGCAGGCCGTATCGCGCGCCGGCGGCCACGCCTTCCACGAATCCATGAAAGACGTCGCCCGAGCGCGCGGGCAGTGTGATGCGCGTCTCCCGGTCGTCGTCTGCGAACAGGCAGAGTTCAATGCGCTCGGCATGCGCCGAAAAGACGGCGATGTTGGCGCCATCAGGGGTCAGGGTGAGCCCCAGCGGATCGGGCCGGCCGGCACGCACGGGTGGCATCGATCAGCCGGCGCGGTCGGCCGCGAGCGCGCGGAAGAGCGCGGCGTACTGCTCCGCCGGCCGCGCCCACGAGACGTCGGTCTTCATGCCGCGACGCTGCATCTGCCGCCAGGACCGCGCGTTGCCGCGCAGCGTCGCGACGCGCTCGAGCGCAAACGCGAGGGCGTCGCGCGAGTCCGGCGCGAAGACGACCCCGGTGCCGGCGTTTGCCGACAATGCCATCTCGTTGGCGTCGATGACGGTGTCGGCGAGCCCGCCCGCGCGCGCCACCACCGGCACCGCGCCGTACCGCAGCGCGCAGAGCTGCGTCAGGCCGCACGGTTCGAAGCGGGACGGCACGAGCAGCGCATCCACGCCGCCCTGGATCTGGTGCGCGAGTGACTCGTCGTACCCAATGCTCACGGCGATGCGATCCGGGTACGTCGCGGCCGTTTCCTGCAGCGCGGCTTCCAGCGTGAAATCGCCCGAGCCGAGGAGGGCCAGTTGACCGCCCTGCGCGATCAGCGCCGGGAGCACCGCCGGCAGCAGGTCGAGTCCCTTCTGCCAGGTCAGTCGGCTCACCACGCCCACGAGAAGCGCGTCGGGGTCGAGGGCGAGATCCAGGCGCGCCTGCAGCGCCCTCCGGTTGGCGGCGCGCCGCCCCAGCCGGCGCGCATCGTACGACGCCGCGAGAAAGGGATCCGTCGCCGGATTCCAGACGTCGGTGTCGATGCCGTTCAAGATCCCCGTGAGTACGTCGGTCCGGTGTCGCAAGAGGCCGTCGAGCCCCATGCCGTGCTCCGGCGAGCGAATCTCCGCCGCGTACGTCGGCGACACCGTGGTGACGCGGTCGGCGAGCGCGAGGCCCGCCTTGAGGTATCCGATGTCGCCGTAGTACTCGACGCCGTCAGCGGCGAAGGCGCGCGGCGGCAGGCCGATGACCTCCAGCAGGTCGCGCGGGAATTTGCCCTGGAAGGCGAGGTTGTGCACGGTCATCACGGTGCCGGGGCGCCGGCCGTCCGCGTAGTGCAGCAGCGCTATGGCGAGCGCCGCCTGCCAGTCGTGCGCCTGCACGATGTCGGGCGCGAAGCCGGCCACCGCGCCGCGCGCCACGTCGGCGGCGGCCGCGCCGAGCGCGGCGAAGCGCTGCGCGTTGTCGGGCCAGTCGGTGCCGTCCGGCGCGACGTACGGATTGCCCGGCCGCGCGTAGAGGTGCGGCGCGTCGAGCACCAGCAGGTCGAGCCCGCGGGCGCGCCCCGCGAGCAGCCGCGCCGGACCGCCCTGCAGGTCGTCGTACTCGCGCACGACGGTCGCCGCCTCGAGCGCGCCGAGGACCGAGGCATACCCGGGGAGCAGCGTGGTCGTCGCGATTCCCTCGTGCGTGAGCGCGAGGGGCAGCGCCCCCACCACGTCGCCGAGCCCGCCCGTCTTGACGAGCGGAAACGCCTCCGACGCGACGGAGAGCACCGTGCGCAGCGACATCAGGCGCCCAGCCGGTCGATCATCGGCTGCGTGATGAGGCAGACGCCGCGCTCGGTGCGGCGGAACCGGGCGGCGTCATACGCCGGGTCCTCGCCCACCACGAGGCCCTCGGGGATGCGCACACCGTGGTCGATGACCACGTTGCGCAGCCGGGCGTGGCGGCCGATGTCGGTTTCGGGGAGGACCACCGCGTTCTCCACCGTCGCGTACGAATGCACGTGCGCGCTCGTGAAGAGCAGCGACCGGCGCACCGTCGCGCCGGAGACGATGCAGCCGCCGGAGACGAGCGAGGAGAAGGCCTGGCCCCGCCGGTCGTGCTCGTCGAAGACGAACTTGGCCGGCGGCGTGATCTCGGCGTACGACCAGATCGGCCACTCGCGGTCGAACAGGTCGAGCGGCGGCACCACGTCGGTGAGGTCGATGTTCGCGTCGAAGTACGCGTCAATGGTGCCCACGTCCCGCCAGTAGACTCCCGCTTCGCCCTTGCCGCGCACGTATGAGTCGCTGAGGTTGTGCGCCACCGCCGTGCCGTGTTTCACCAGGTACGGGATGATGTCGCGGCCGAAGTCGCGCGATGACCCGGGATCGGAGGCATCCCGCCGGAGCTGATCGTTGAGGAACGTGCGCTTGAAGACGTAGATGCCCATGCTGGCCAGCGCCCAGCCGGGCTTGCCCGGCATCTCAGGCGGGTTGGCCGGCTTCTCGAAGAAGTCGATGATCCGCTTTGCGCCGTCCACGTGCATCACCCCGAGGCCGCTGGCGTACTGAAGGGGGGTCTCCACGCATCCAACGGTCACATCCGCACCGGAGTTCACGTGCTGCACAAGCATGCGCTCGTAGTCCATCTTGTACACGTGGTCGCCGGCGAGGATCATGATGTACTCGGGGGCGTAGCCGTCGATGATGTCGATGTTCTGGAAGACGGCGTCGGCCGTGCCCGCGTACCACTGCGTCTCCGACACGCGCTGGCTGGCCGGCAGGATGTCGAAGCTCTCGTTGCGCTCGGGGCGCAGGAAGTTCCACCCGCGCTGCATATGGCGGATGAGACTGTGCGCCTTGTACTGCGTCGCGACCGCGATGCGCCGGATGCCGCTGTTCAGCGCATTCGACAGCGTGAAGTCGATGATGCGTGACTTGCCGCCAAAGTAGACCGCCGGTTTCGCCCGCCGGTCAGTGAGCTCCATCAGGCGCGCCCCGCGTCCGCCGGCGAGGACGTACGCCATCGTCGAGCGGGCGATCGGGGTGGAGTAGGTGGCGAGGGCCATGGGGCGGATTCGGTGCGGGTGGGGTGCGTCGGCCGGCTACTCGCCGGCGTGGGCCAGCCAAAGGGTGCCGAGCGGGGGGAGCGTCACGGCGGCCGAAAACGGGAAACCATGCGACGGGACGGGCTCGGCGGTGACGCCGCCCGCATTGCCGACGTTTGAGCCGCCGAACGCGGAGGCGTCGCTGTTGAGAATCTCGTGCCAGCGGCCGCCATGCGGGAGGCCCACGCGGTACTGGGTGCGTGGCACGGGCGTGAAGTTGGCGATCGCCGCCACGGGCCGCGCACCGTCACCGCCGAATCGCGCCCACGCGAAGACGGAGTGCGCCGCGTCGTCCACCGCAATCCACCGGAACCCTGTCCCCTCGCAGTCGCGCTCGTGCAGGGCGCGCTCCGCGCGGTAGAGCCGGTTGCAGTCGCGCACCAGCGCCTGCACCGCCTGGTGCTGCGGGCGCCCGAGCAGGTCCCAGTCGAGCTGGGTGTCGTGATCCCACTCGCGCCCCTGCGCAAACTCCTGCCCCATGAAGAGCAGCTTCTTGCCGGGATAGGCCCACATGAGCGCGTAGTAGGCGCGGAGCGCCGCGAATCGCTGCCAGGGATCGCCGGGCATCTTGTCGAGGAGCGAGCGCTTGCCGTGCACCACCTCGTCGTGCGAGAGCGGGAGCACGAAGTTCTCGGTGAACGCGTAGAGAAGGCCGAAGGTCATCTTGTCGTGATGCCAGCGGCGATGCACGGGGTCCTCGCCCATGTACTGCAGCGTGTCGTGCATCCACCCCATGTTCCACTTGAAGCCAAAGCCGAGGCCGCCGGCGAAGACCGGATGCGACACGCCGGGCCATGCGGTGGACTCCTCCGCCAGCGTCATCACGCCGGGGTGCCGCGCGTAGACGATCTCGTTGAGCCGGCGCAGGAAAGCCACGGCTTCGAGATTCTCGCGGCCGCCGTCGCGGTTGGGAATCCACTCGCCGGCCTTGCGCGAGTAGTCGAGATAGAGCATCGAGGCCACGGCGTCCACGCGCAGCCCGTCCACGTGGTAGCGGTCGAGCCAGTAGAGCGCGTTCGCGATGAGGTAGTTCACCACCTCGCGCCGCCCGAAATTGAAGATCGCGGTGTTCCAGTCGGGGTGGAACCCGAGCCGCGGGTCCTCATGCTCGTACAGCGCCGTCCCGTCGAACCGCGCCAGTCCGTGCGGATCCACCGGGAAGTGCGCCGGCACCCAGTCCACGATGACGCCCAGCCCCGCGGCGTGGCACCGGTCCACGAAGCGCGCAAACCCGGCCGGATCGCCGAAGCGCGACGTGGGGGCGAACAACCCGATGGGTTGGTAGCCCCACGAGGCGTCGAGGGGATGCTCGGTCACCGGCATCAGTTCCAGGTGCGTGAACCCCATGTCGACGGCGTAGGGAACGAGCGACTCCGCCATCTCGTCGTAGGTCAGCCAGCCGCCGTCGGCACGGCGCCGCCACGAGGCGAGGTGCACCTCGTAGATCGACAGCGGGCGCTGCCGTGCGTCGCCCGCGGCACGCGCCGTCATCCACGCCTGATCGGTCCACGCGAAGGTCGTGGTGTCGCGTACGACGGACGCCGTGGAGGGGCGCACCTCGGCGCCGAATCCCACGGGATCGGACTTCAGCGGGAGCAGGTCGCCACCGGCGCCGATGATCTCGTACTTGTAGAGCGTCCCCTCACCGACGGCCGGGACGAAGATCTCCCAGACCCCCGTGCCATGGCGCAGCCGCATCACGTGGCGCCGGCCGTCCCACAGGTTGAAGTCCCCCACGACGGCCACCCGGCGCGCATTGGGCGCCCAGACCGCAAAGTGCACGCCGCGCGTCCCCTCGTGCACCAAGGCATGGGCGCCCAACCGGTCATACAGGTTGGCGTGCGTCCCCTCGCCGATCAGCCAGTCGTCCATCGGGCCGAGCACGGGACCGTAGGCGTACGCATCGTCCACGATCCACTCGTCGCCGCCGCGCCGGGCGCGCAGCACGTACCGCATGCGCCGCGCAATGCGCCCCGTGAACAGCCCGGCCGCATGCCGGCGCACGAGCGTGCCGATCGTGCGTCCGTTGCGCGCCACCACCTCCACGCGCTCCGCGCCGGGAATGAACGTGCGCACGTGTACGCCCTGCGCGTCTTCGTGGATGCCGAGCACCGCGAACGGATCGGCGTGGCGGCCCGCGACGAGCGCGGCGACGACGTCGGGAGTCAGCGCCGGGTCGCCCGGTCGCTCAGGTCTTTTCCGGGCCGGCATCCCAGATCTGGTGGGCGTACTCGAGAATGGCGCGATCGGCGGAGAACCAGCCCATGCGCGCCGTGTTGAGGATCGCCTTGCGCCACCACACCGCGGGCTCCCGATACTGTGCCTCGATCTGCCGCTGCGTGGCGCGGTACGACTCGAAATCGGCGCACACCATGAAGTGGTCGTGATGGCGCAGGTCGTTCACGAGCGAGCGATAGCGGGCGGGATCGTCGGGCGAATAGACGCCCGAGGCGAGGTCTTCCAGCGCCTGCGCCAGCGCGGGCGACGACGCGATCGTCGCCGTCATGTCGAGTCCGGCCTGGCGGCGCGCCGCCACCTCCTCGGCCAGCAGACCGAAGATGAAGATGTTCTCGTCGCCGACGTGCTGGCGCATCTCGATGTTGGCGCCGTCGAGCGTGCCGATCGTGAGCGCGCCGTTCAGGGCGAGCTTCATGTTGCCCGTGCCCGAGGCCTCCATGCCGGCCGTCGAGATCTGCTCCGAGAGGTCCGCCGCCGGGATAATGGACTCGGCGAGGCTCACGTTGTAGTTGGGCAGGAAGACGACCTTCAGCCGGTCGCGCACCACGGGGTCGCGGTTGACGAGGCGCGCCACGTCGGTGGCGAGCTTGATGATCAGCTTGGCCTGCTGGTACCCCGCCGCCGCCTTGCCGGCGAAGATCTTGACGCGCGGCACCCACTGCGCGGTCGGGTGCGCCCGCATCTCGTTGAAGAGCGCGATCGTCTCGAGCAGGTTGAGCAGCTGGCGCTTGTACTCGTGGATCCGCTTGATGTGGACGTCGAAGATGGCGTCCGGGTTGAGCGGAATCGACAGGCGCTCCGCGACGAGCCGGCCCAGCGCCACCTTGTTGGCCCGCCGGATGGCCGCGAACCGGTCGCGGAACGAGGAGTCCTCGGCGAAGACCTCGAGTTCCTGCAGGCGGTCCTCGTCGTCGAGGACGGTCGGCCCCACGGCGCGGATGATCAGGTCGGTGAGCGTCGGATTGGCCTGGTACAGCCAGCGCCGGAACGTGATGCCGTTGGTCTTGTTGACGATGCGCTTCGGGTACAGCGCCTCGAATTCGCGGAACACCGTCGTGCGCATGAGCTCGGTGTGCAGCGCCGAAACGCCGTTGACATGGGCCGAGCCGAGGAATGCGAGGTTGCCCATCCGCACGTTGCGCCCGCCATTCTCCTCGATCAGCGACACCGCCGCGAGCACGCGGGCGTCGTTGCAGCCGCGCACGCGCAGCTCGTCGAGATGCAGCGCGTTGATGAGGAAGATGATCTGCATGTGCCGCGGGAGCAGTCCTTCCATCAGCGGCACCGACCACTTCTCCAGCGCTTCCGGGAGCAGCGTATGGTTGGTGTAGTTGAACACCGACCGCGTGATGTCCCACGCCAGCTCCCAGTTGATGCCGTGCTCGTCCACGAGCAGGCGCATCAGTTCGGGGATGGCGATCGCCGGGTGCGTGTCGTTGATCTGGATGGCGACGTGATCGGGGAGCGAGAGCAAGTCGCCGTGCTGCGCCTGGTGGCGGCGCAGGATGTCCTGCAACGACGCCGAGGCGAAGAAGATCTCCTGCCGCAGGCGCAGCTCATGGCCGGCGGGCGTCTGGTCGCTCGGGTACAGCACGCGCGAGATCGCTTCCATCCGGACGCGCTCGGCCAGCGCTCCCACGTGGTCGCCGCGATTGAAGTCGGCGAGCGACAGCGGATCGGCGGCGCGGGCGGACCAGAGGCGCAGCGTGTTCACGTGCGCACCACGCCACCCGGTGATCGGCGTGTCGTACGCCACCGCGCGGACGCTGTCCGCGGGATGCCAGACGGCGTGCGACGTGCCGTCCTTGCGGTCTACACTCTCGACGTGCCCGCCAAACCCGATGGTGTACGTCACCTCGGGGCGCTCGAACTCCCACGGGTTGCCCGACGACAGCCAGTCCTCCGGAAGCTCCACCTGCCAGCCGTCGGTCAGCGCCTGCCGGAAGATGCCGTGGTCGTAGCGAATGCCGTAGCCGTAGGCCGGAATGCGCATCGTGGACATGGCTTCCAGGTAGCAGGCCGCGAGGCGGCCAAGGCCGCCGTTGCCAAGCGCGGGGTCCGCCTCGCGCTTGCGCAGCCGGTCGAGGTCCACGCCGAGGTCCTGCAGCGCCTGGCGCGCTGTCTCGACGAGCCCGAGGTTGCCGAGCGCCTCGAACAACTGCCGGCCGATGAGGAACTCGAGCGAGAGGTAATAGACCCGCTTGCTCCCTTCGCGGTAGGTGCGCCGCGTCGAGTCCATCCAATGCCGGGTGACGTAGTCGCGCGTTGCGAGCGCCGTGGCGACGAACCAGTCGTGTTCCAGTGCGTGGCTCGCATCCTTGCCCACATGGTACCTGAGCTTCTCGACGACGCGCTCACGAAACGCGGTGATGGCGTCGTCTGCGGCGGGGCCGGTGGCCGGCGGAAAGTGTTCCATTAATTGCGGCGCAGTGTCGGGTTTGGGACTGCTGAAACTTAGCGCCCGGCACCGTTCGCCGGAGGACGCCCGGCGCGCTAGATTGTGTCCCATGACTGGACATCAACGGCGGATGCACCCGTGACCGGCGTTCCCGACTCGACACGGGTCGCGCTCGACGGCTTGCGCGCGCTGGGCGGCGACGGCCTCGTCCGCCAGATGGTTTCCATTTTCATCGATCACTCCGCCGGCCGGATTGCCGCACTGCGCAGCGCGCTCGACGCCGGCGACCTGCAGGGCGCGGCGGGCGCGGCCCATACGCTGAAGGGCAGTTCCCGACAGCTGGGCCTGACCGCCATGGCCGATGCCTGCCTCGCGCTCGAGCAGGCCTGCAAGGGCGGCGACGCCGCATCGGCGCAAACGCTCGCGGCCGCCGTGCACGATGCGTACACGGCGGCCGCGGAACAGCTGCGCGCGGCTACGGCTTAGCTGGCACCGCCGTCTTCACCGCCGAGTCGCCGGCCGTGACCGGCGGCGGGACTGCGCCGCTGAAGAGGTCGCCGAGCCCCGTGGCGCGCGCCACCTTCATCGCGTCGCCGATCGCCTTCTCGGAGCCCGTCCGGTCGCCCTGTGCGCTGAGCGCCTCCGCGAGCACGTAGTTGGTGGAGACGTAGAGGTAGGGAATGCCGACCGACGCGCGGTCCACCCACTTGTTCTTGCGCACGAGGGCCGCCGGCGCCCGGAACTCGGCGGCGAGCGACTGCATGCGGCCCACGTCCACCCAGCCCTCGCCCTGGACCTGCACGAGGCCCGGCCCGCCCGTGATCGAGTCGGGCAGCAGCTTCCGCGACAGCCCCTGCGTGAGCACGTAGTTGCCCAGCCCGAGCTCAAACGCATAGCCGCCCGACGTGCGGCTGAAGTAGACGGAGCGCTTGCCGTCCTGGATCATCTTCAGCACGAAGATGTCGGCACGCGCGAGGAAGCGCGGCTGGATGACGGCGCGGATGTTGCCCGCCACGAACAGCTGTGGCTGCGACAGTTCCTGCCCCAGCGGCACCGCGTCCGCCTCGGCCATCGTCATGTTCATCGGCGGACCCGACGGCTTCGGCCAGGCCTTGCCGCGGTACGCGGACGGGCCCTTTGCCGTGTCGTAGTCGAAGACGGGGCGGCGCAGCAGCTGCCGCGTGTACCAGTCCGTGTTCAGCAGCGACGTGTTCGCCACCACCACGTCCTTGCGTACGCCCAGCACTTCCTGCGCGTACCACAGGGGGAACGTGTCGTTGTCGCCGACGGTGACGAGCACGCCGTACGGCTCGACGCTGTTCAGCAGGTCAATGGCGAAATCGCCGGTGTCGGTCTCGCCGCGCCGCGACGAAGCCTCCCAGTTGCCGAAGAGCGGCACGAACGCGAGGAGCAGGACGGGCGACGTGAGCGCCCAGCCGCGGGTCGTCGGCAGCTCGAGCGTCTCGCCGCCAAGCTGCGTCTTGGTGCTGCCAACCAAGGCCGCGAGGGACTCCCAGACGAACGTGAGGCCCAGCGCCGCCCAGACCGACCACGCCGAGAAGCTCCAGAGATAGAAGTAGTCACGGTCGCGCACTTCGCGCGGCACGCTGTCCCCAAGTTCCGGCGCCTGCGAGTAGCCGTACTTGAAATTCATGTAGTAGATGAGGAGCAGCGTCAGCGTGAACATCAGCGGCCCGAAGAAGGCGAAACTTCGGGGGTCGCGGCGGTAGTGCACCCAGCCGCCGAGAATGCCGAGCACGAGGAAGATCGCGGCCAGCGATCCCTGCAGCCCCGGCCGCACGCCGTCGACGTCGCGCAGCCACTGCCACTTGAAGTACAGCCACCACATGCCGATCTGCGCGCCGAGCGGCGCCTGCCGCTCGCTCAGTTCCGGCTTGCCGTACTGGCCGCGGTTGAAGTTGTACATGAACGCGTCGTACGTCCCCTTGGAGAAGGTGCACGACAGCTTGAGTCCGTCACGACAGGCTGTGGGCTCGCCTTCATTGATGGCGGGGAAGTGCGCGGCGCGAATGGGCTGCGTGGCGAACGGCGTGCCGCCGAGCACCAGCGCTCCGGCACAGGCGAGCAGGAGGCGCCAGCGGGTGATGGTGCGCGGCCGGCGGATCAGCACGGCGAGGCCCGCCGCCGGCGCGGCCATCATGCCGGCCATGTGGTTGGAGTATCCCAGGCCGCACACGTAGGCAATCAGGACGAGAATGCGGTCGGCGGCCGGACCATCCGGGTCATCGCACCAGCGCACCGTCAGCCAGGCCGTGATGGCCATGCCGGCGAGCGACAGGGTGTAGACCTTCTCATTCACGACCGACTGCGACCAGACGGTGAACGCGGTGGCGCCGATGAGCACGGCGAGCGCGCCGCCCGCGATGCGCTGCCAGCGCTGCGCGAACCAGCCGACCAGCACGCGCTCGGTGATCAGGAACCACATCGCCGCCGAAACGGCGCTCGACACCGCGGCGAGCAGGTTGATGCGCATCGCCACGCTGGGCGCGATGGGAAGAATCGAGAACACCCGCCCGATGAGCACGAAGAACGGGTTCCCGGGCGGGTGTGGAATGCCCAGGGTGTACGCGGCCGCGATGTACTCGCTCGTGTCCCACATCGCCGTCTCCGGGGAGAGCGTGATGAGGTAGAGCAGGAAGACCGCCACGCCCGCAATGCCGGCGGCGAGGTAGGACGGTCGGGTGTCGAGTTCAGCGGCTGCGGTCGTCGCCATTGGGCTCAGAGCGAGGGAAGAGTTCGGAATAACCCATCAATATAGCGGGGAGGGGGAGGGGTGCAGGGGCTTGTCAGGGGGAGGAGTGGAGCGAGGGGAGGAGGGAGAGCAGGCATTCCCGCGATCGCATGGCCGCCTCTCTCAACCCTCGTCCCTCCACTCCTCCCCCTCCTTAACCCCTGCACGCCTCCTCTACCCCAGCTGTCCTGTCTTAGTGCCTGAACAATCGCTGCCCCGTAAACACCATCGCGATCCCGTGCTCATCGGCGGCCGCGATGACCTCGGCGTCGCGGACGGAGCCGCCGGGCTGGACGATGGCCGTCACGCCCGCTGACGCCGCATGGTCGATGCTGTCGCGGAACGGGAAGAAGGCGTCGGAACCCAGTGCCGCGCCGGCGGTGGCGTGCCCCGTGCCCTTGGCCTTGTGCGCCGCGAGGAAGGCGGCGTCCACGCGCGACATCTGGCCGGCGCCGATGCCGATGGTCGCGCCGTCGCGGGCGAGCACGATGGCATTCGACTTGACGCACGCGACGGCACGCCAGGCAAAGAGCAGGTCGCGCCGCTCGGCATCCGTAGGCGCGCGCTTCGTCACGACCTTCCACGCCGTGTCGTCGATGCAGCTCGGCGCCTTCTCCTGCACCAGCACGCCGCCGCGGACGCGCTTCACGTCGAGCGCGCCGGGGCGCTCGGCGGCGCGTCCCTCGAGCACGCGCAGGTTCTTCTTGGCGCCGAGGATCTCCACCGCCTCCGGGGCGAAGGACGGCGCGACGATGCACTCCACGAAGAGCGACGAGATGGCCTGGGCGACAACGGCGTCCACGGCGACCGTGAATGCGATGATCGAGCCGAACGCCGAGACTGGATCGCAGGCCAGTGCCTTCTGGTAGGCCTCGAGCGGCGTGGCGCCGGTGGCGAGGCCGCATGGCGTCGTGTGCTTGACGATGGCGCAGGCGCACTCGCCGGCGAACGGATCCACCGCGAGCAGCGCGCCCTCGAGGTCGAGGAAGTTGTTAAAGCTCAGTTCCTTGCCGCCCTTCTGAACGAGGCCAGCCAGCCCCGCGCCCCGCGCATCCACGTAGAAGGCCGCCTTCTGGTGCGGATTCTCGCCGTAGCGCAGCGTCTGGGCGCGCTCGAACGCCAAGGTCATGCGCTGCGGGAAGCGATCGCCGGCCTGCTCGGCGAACCACGCGGCAATGGCGCTGTCGTACGCCGCGGTGTGCGCGTACACCTTGGCGGCCAGCTCGCGGCGCAGCGGCAGCTGGTCGCCACCCGCGGCGAGGGCGTCGAGCACGCGACCGTAATCGGCGGGATCCACCACCACGGTCACGGCCGCGAAGTTCTTGGCGGCCGAGCGAAGCATGGACGGGCCGCCGATGTCGATCTGCTCGATCACGTCCTCGGGGGCGACGCCCGCCTTCGCCGCGGTCTCGCGGAACGGGTAGAGGTTCACCACGACGACGTCGATGGGCGCGATGCCGTGCTCGGCAATGACGGCCATGTGCTCGGGGAGGTCGCGGCGGGCGAGCAGCCCGCCATGCACCACCGGGTGGAGCGTCTTCACCCGGCCGTCGAGCATCTCGGGAAAGCCGGTGACTTCGCTGATGTCGCGCACGGCGAGGCCGGCGTCACGCAGCGCCTTCGCGGTGCCACCGGTGGAAATGAGCCCGAATCCGCGGTCGGTGAGGCCACGGGCGAAGTCGACGACGCCGGACTTGTCGGAGACGCTTAGGAGTGCGAGAGGCATATGGCGATTGAGGATTGGGAGCTCGGATGGTGATTCGGGATGACGATCGCGATGACGATGGCGATCAGCTGTCCTCTGCGTCCGGCACGAACGGATGCTGCGGTCCTTCGACTCCGAAGCACGGGAACTCATAGGGGAGGAGACCGTGCACACGACCGTCGGCGCCGAGGCGCACCGTGCCGCGCGCCACGGCGGCCACGCACCAGGGATAGAGTTGGTGCTCCACGCGCAGGACGCGTGCGGCGAGTGCGTCCGCGGTGTCGCCGACGGGAACTGGGACTGGCCACTGGGCGATGATGGCCCCGCGGTCGAACTGCTCGTTCACGAAATGCACGGTGGCACCCGAGAGGCGCGCGCCCGCTGCGAGCACGGCTTCATGCACACGGTGGCCGTACATGCCGTGCCCGCCGAAGCTCGGCAGCAGCGCCGGATGGACGTTGAGCATGCGCCCTGCCCAGCGGCGCACGACGGTTGCGGGGATGAGGCGCAGGTAGCCAGCGAGCGCCACGAGGTCCGTGCCGTGCTCGGCGAGCAGTTGCTCGAGTGCGTCTTCTGGGGCGTTGCGCGGCAGGTGCATCGTGGCGATGCCGCGCGCCCGTGCGCGCTCCAGCGCGTGGGCGTCGGCACGATCGCTCACCACAAGCGCGACGGTCGCTGGGGCGTCCGCGCCGAGCGCGGCGAGGTGGTCGAGGATTGCCTGCAGGTTGCTGCCGCCGCCCGATGCAAGCACCGCGATGCGCTGCATGTCAGGATTCCGGTTCGTGGGGGAGCCCGAGCGCCTTCGCCGCCGCGTCCGAGAGTGACGACGCGAGCTCAAACCCCTCGGCGAGCGCGCCCTGCACGTCCTCGGGAGACGTCTCGGGCGACGGCACCAGGAAGCCCCGTGCGCCGTACGCCTTGGCGGGGAGCAGGTCGCGGAGCTTGTCGCCGATGAAGAACGAGGACGCCGCGTCGATCTGGTGTTCCACGATCGCCTGTTCGAACATCCCGATGCCCGGCTTGCGGCACTCGCAGGGTCCCGTGATGTCGGGATGATGCGGGCAATGGTAGTGGTCGTCGACGTAGGCGCTGCGCTCTTCGAGCAGGTCGTCGATGCGGGCGCGCTGGGCGCGGTAGTCGTCCTCGGTCAGCAGGCCGCGGGCGATACCGGACTGGTTGGAGACGATGATGACGGGGACGAGTGCGTAGTTGAACGCACGCACGGCGTTGGCGGCGTGCGGCACGAGTGTCACGTCCGCCGGGTCCTTCAGGTAGTTCTTGTCCACGATGACCGTGCCATCGCGGTCGAGAAACGCGACGCGCCGGCGCAGCGCCCGGCTGGTGCGCATCTGGGCGGGCGTGTCGAAGGGCCCGCGCATCGGGGCGCCGTTCGTCTCGTCCGTCATCGCACCGCCTCGACGATGGCCTGCAGCAGTCGATCGTCGTCCGCCGCGGCAATGCCGCGCAGGTCGAGCCAGAGCGCGCCGTCGGCGATGCGCCCCACCACCGGCAGCGCCCCATCGCGCAGCGCGCGCTCGCGCCGCTCGGCGTCGCCTGCAAGCACGACCGCGCAGGAGGGAATGCGCGAGGACGGAAACGCGCCGCCGCCCACCGTGGCCTCGGTGCTCGCGACGCGGGCGCCGACCCGTGCGCCGGGGAGCCGCGCGACGAGCGCGGCGGCGCGCGCCTGCAGCGACTCCGCCGACGCCGTCAGCATGGCGAGCGCGGGGATGTCGCGCACGGCACGCGACGGCTCACGGTAGAGGCGCAGCGTGGCCTGCAGCGCGGCAAGGGTCAGCTTGTCCACCCGCAGCGCGCGCGCCAGTGGGTTGCGGCGCATCGCGTCCACGAGCTCGGCGCGCCCAAGGACGATGCCGGCCTGCGGACCGCCGAGCAACTTGTCGCCGCTCATCACCACCAGCGACGCGCCCGCCGCCACCGCGTCGCGCGCCGTGGGCTCGCCGCGCAGCCCCCACGGCGCGAGGTCAAGCATCAGGCCGCTGCCGAAATCGTACAGCAGCGGGACGCCGGCGGCGTCGGCGAGCTCGGCGAGTGCGCGCGTCGGAACCGCGGCCACGAAGCCGTCCACCGTGAAGTTGCTGCGATGGACGCTGACGATGGCGCCGGTCTGCGCCGTGCAGGCGCGCCGGTAATCCTCCGCGTGCGTGCGATTGGTCGTGCCCACCTCGACGAGTCGGGCGCCGCTGCGCGCCATGATGTCAGGTACGCGGAACGAACCGCCGATCTCCACGAGTTCGCCCCGCGACACGATGGCCTCACGGCCGTCGGCCACGGTGTTGAGCGCCAGCACGAGCGCGGCCGCGCAGTTGTTGACGATCAGTGCGTCCTCGGCTCCCGTGAGTTCACGGAGCAAGCCAGCGCAGTGCACGTGCCGCGACCCGCGCGCCCCGGTGACGAGGTCGTACTCGAGCGAGGCGAAGCCGCGCGCCACGTCGGCCATGGCGTCGATCGCCGCCTCGGCGAGGGGGGCGCGGCCGAGGTTGGTGTGGAGGACGACGCCAGTGGCATTGAGCACCGGCTGCAGCGTGGCGCGTTCACTGGCGGCGAGGCGCGCCGCGATGGCGGCCGTCCACGCTTCCTCGGTGGTGGGAGCGTGCGCCGGCTTGGTGCGGGCGGCGGCGAGCTCGGCCCGGACCGCTTCGGCAACGACACTGCGCGGCACCCGCTCCGCCAAGGCACGCACCCCGTCCTGCTCGAGGAGCACGTGCACCGCCGGAAGCGTGCGCCGCAGATCGCTCACGGCGTCGTCCGTGCCGGAGGGGGGATGGTGCCGCTGGCCGGCTTGGCCGGCGCCGCGACGGGCGCCTTCGATTTGTCCGCGGCGGCTGGCGGCGACTCGGGCTCGCCCTTCTTCTCGGCCGGCTTCGCGCGCGTGAAGGTGCGCTCGCTGGAGCGCGTAATGCGCGACACGCTCACCGCATCGCGGATCCTGATGCGGTACGTCCCCGGCGGCAGGGGTTCGTTGAGCAACGCAACGTAGTCCGCCGTGATCATCGGGCGGGCCGGCACGGGCGGCGCCATCGACGTCGTCGTGTCACGCGCTGCGCGCCGCGCCTCGACGCGCGCCCGCTCAATCGAGTCGCGGACGGCGATCACGCGCAGGGAGTCGGCGCGCGTGCGGGCCGCCCGGCCGGCGGCGCTCGTGTCGGCGCGGAGCGCGGAGTCCTTGGCGGCCGCTTCCCGCGTGCGGGCAAGCGAATCGTACGCGGCCGCGCGCGCCACGATGCGAATGGGTACGCGGGTCGAGTCCGCGCGGCGCACCTCCACCTGGTCAGACGTAAGCACCGGGTCGAGGGCAAGCGGGCGGTCAAAGCTGAAGCGCAGCGTCACGCTGTCGCGGAGGTCGGCGCCCACCACGCGCGCGCCGAGCGTGTCGTGCACGAAGCCGTACAGGTCCAGCCGGAGCGAATCGGCGACGCTCACGGTCACGGAGTCCCACGATTCGCGCGGCTCCAGCCGACCGTTGGCGTTGGCGTCGAGCACGGCGCGCACCGTGTACGAGCCTGCGGGGAGGAACGGGAGGGTATATCTCCCGGTGCTGTCGGTGCGCGCGATCCAACGAAATGTCGTGTCGCTGCCGATGCGGGCGTCGATGAGCGCGCCGCTCGCGGGTTTCAGCGTGCTCCAGTCGAACACGGCGCCGCGTACGATGCCGCCCGGGAGCGTCGCCCCCGTGCTGAACACGTATGTGCGAGCCCTGGTGGTGGCGTTGCCGCTGAGGTCGCCCAAGCCGGGCATGATGGTCAGCGAGTAGGCCGTGTTTGCCCGGAAGCCCTTGCGCGGGCGGACGGTGATGGCGTCGCGGCGCCACTGCACGCGCGCCGGCCCGTCGGACGGCGACAGGACCACCACCGCGCTGAGGTCGCCGGCACGCGGCCGTTCGCTGATGACCTCGTTGAACGCGACGGTCACGCTGCGGTCCTTGACGTTCAGCGCACCCGAGTCGGGGGTGACTTTCACGATTACCGGGGCGACGCGATCGAGCGGGCCGCCCGGTGGCGCGCCCGGGGAGGCGCACGCCGCGGCGGCAGCCGCGGCAGCCGTGGCCGTCACCACCAGCCTCGCCACGCGCCGTGTGGTCACGTGCCGCCCATTGCGCGGATCTTGGCGCGAAGCTGCGCGGTGCGCGCCGTCCACTCGGCTTCCTTGGCCCGCTCGGCGTCAACCACGGCAGCCGGCGCCTTGGCGGTGAAGCCCGGATTGGCCAGCCGGCCGCGCAAGCCCGCGAGCTGCTTGTCGAGCTGAGCGAGCTCGGTCTCGAGCTTGCCGCGCTCCTTGGCCACATCCACGATCCCCTCGAGCGGGATTACGACCTCGAGGCCGCCGCCAAGCAGGGCGTGCGCCGCCGCGCCGGCCGGAGCGGCCCCTGCCACGAGGTCGGTGCGGCACATGCGCTGCACGAACGCCGCTTCGGCGAGCGCCAGGGCGGCCGCCGCCGCGTTGCCGTCGAGGTGCGCGGTGAGGGCCTGCGTCGGGGGCAGGACATAGTCGTTGCGGATCTGGCGCACCGCCGTGATCACGTCCTTCACCACCTCGAACTCGTGCGCGAGTTCGCTGCGCGCCGGCGCGGTGGGCCACGCCGCCGTCACCAGCCACTGTCCCGTGGCCCGCCCGGGCAGCCGCTGCCACAGCGTCTCCGTGATGAACGGCATGATTGGGTGCAGCAGGCGCAGGCCCTGGTCGAAGCAGTGCACGAGCAGCGCGCGCGCGATCTCGCGATCCTCGCCGGAGGCGGCGAGGCGCGTCTTGCACGCTTCCACATACCAGTCGGCGAGGTCGTTCCACAAGTACCGTCGCGCCGCCTCGGCGTAGGCGTCGAGGCGCAGCCCCATCTGCCGCTGCCGCTCCGGCCACGCCCCGTTGGGCGGGCGCACCGGTCCGAGCGCGGCGTCGCACTCCGCCACCGCGTCGGCGAGCCGGTTCACGATCCAGTGGTCGGCGCTGCGGAACTTCGTGCGGTCGAGCGCCGCCAGCGGGCGCACCGGATCGTGCCCCACCTGCATGAGCAGGAAGCGTCCGATGTTCCAGAGTTTCGTCGCGAAGTTGCGCCCAGGGGCGAACGACTTCTCGAGATCGTCGGGATCGAGCAGCACATCCACGCCCAGCCCCATGCCGGCGATCATCGTCCAGCGCAGCGCGTCGGCGCCAAACTTCTCGACGACCTCCAGCGGATCGATGCCGTTGCCGAGCGACTTGGACATCTTGCGGTGCTGCATGTCGCGTACGGTGCCGTGCAGGTAGACCGTGTGGAACGGCGCCTTTCCCGTGAACTCGTACCCGGCCATGATCATCCGCGCGACCCAGAAGAACAGGATCTCGGGGGCCGTCACCAGCACATCGGTGGGATAGAACGCCTTCAGGTCGGCGCCGTCCTTCTTGTCGGGCCAGCCGAGCGTGCTGATCGGCCAGAGCCACGACGAGAACCAGGTGTCGAGCACGTCCTCGTCCTGCGCCCAGGCGCCGCCGCACTTCGGGCACGCACCAGTCGGATCCTCGCGGAGCGCGGCCTCGTGCCCGCACGCGCAGCGCCAGACGGGAATGCGATGCCCCCACCAGAGCTGGCGGGAGATGTTCCAGTCGCGGATCCCCTCCATCCAGTTCACGTAGACCGCTTCCCACCGCTCGGGGACGATGCGCACGGTGCCGTCGCGCACGGCCTCGAGCGCCGGCTTGGCGAGCGGCGCCATCTTCACGAACCACTGGTCGCTCAGGCGCGGCTCCACCACCGTGTGGCAGCGGTAGCAGTGGCGCACCGCGTGATGATGCTGGTCGACCTTCTCGAGGAAGCCCTGCGCCTCGAGCATCTTGACCACCTTCTTGCGGGCGTCGAACCGCTCCACGCCGCGCAGCGCGGCGGGGACGCGCCCCTCCGCGTCGTGCACTTCGCCCATGTGGCCGTCGGGCGTGATCACCACCGGCATCGCCAGGCCCAGCCGCTTGCCTGCCTCGAAGTCGTTCGGATCGTGCGCGGGCGTGATCTTCACCATGCCCGTGCCGAACTCCTTGTCCACGAAGCTGTCGGCGACGATCGGGATGCGGATGTTGGCGATCGGGAGGAGCAGTTCGGTGCCGATCAGCGCCTGGTAGCGCGGGTCGTCCGGGTGCACTGCGACGGCGACGTCGCCCAACATCGTCTCCGGGCGCGTGGTGGCGACCGTGATGGAGCGCGACGGGTCGTCGGCGAACGGATAGCGCACGTGATACAGCTTGCCGTGCGTGTCCTTGAACTCCGCCTCCTCATCGGACAGCGACGTCAAACAGCGCGGGCACCAGTGGATGACGCGGTAGCCGCGGTAGATGAGCCCCTTCTCGTAGAGGCGCACGAACGCCTCGCGCACGGAACGCGACAGCTCCGGCGACAGCGTGTAGGCGGTGCGGCGCCAGTCGGCGGACGCGCCGATGGCGCGCAGCTGCTGCAGGATGACGCCGCCGGTTTCGCGCACGAAGTCGGCGGTGCGCGCCACGAACGCGTCGCGCCCGAGATCGAAGCGCGTCTTGCCCTCCAGCGCCACGAGCTTCTCCACCACGTTCTGCGTGGCAATGCCGGCGTGGTCGGTGCCGGGGAGCCAGAGGGCTTCGTCGCCCGCCATGCGGCGCCAGCGGACGATCACGTCCTGCACGGCGTTGTTGAGGCCGTGGCCCACGTGCAGCACGGCGGTGACGTTGGGCGGTGGGATGACGATCGTGAACGGGTCGCGCGTGCCGCCGCCCCCCTTCGTCTGGTGCGCGTGGGCGTGAAACAGGCCAGCGGCTTCCCACGCCTCGTACAGGGCGCGCTCGGTGCCGCCCGCGTCGTACTGGGCGGGGATGTCGGAAGAAAGCGGATTGGTCATGTACTCTAAAGATACGGGCGCCCGCGTGCCTGACGGTAGGAGCAGGAGGCCTGAAATCGCGGGCGAGAAAACTGCTACCACTATGCCCCGTCGAAGGTTCGGCCCTCGCCACCTCCCCCCGCGACCTGCTAACTTCAACTTCCCCTGCATTCCTCCCCCGCACTCATTCAGTTGATGTCCCTGCTGACCCTCACCCTTCCCGATGGCGCCACCCGCGAAGTGGCGCCAGGCACCCTCCCCAAGGACGTCGTGGCTTCGATCGGCCCGCGCCTGTTGCTGGCGGCCGTTGCCGTCTCCGTTGACGGCGAGGTCCAGGACCTCATGACGCCGCTCCGGAAGGGCGGGGCGTTCACGGTCATCACCGAGAAAGACCCGCGTGCGCTCGCGGTGCTCCGGCATTCCGGAGCACATGTGCTGGCCACGGCGGTGCGACGGCTGCGTCCCGACGCCAAGATCGGCTTCGGTCCCGCCATCGACGACGGCTTCTATTATGACTTCGAGGTCGAAAAGCCGTTCACGCCTGAGGATCTCGAGGCGTTCGAAGCCGAGATGCGGAAGGTGGCTGCCGAGAAGCTGCCGTTCGTCCGCGCCGAGGTCTCGCAGGCAGAGGCGCAGGTTGTCTTTGCCGACGACCCGCTGAAGATCGAGCGCCTCGCCGACTTCGAGGGGACCGACGAGGTGATCAGCACGTACTCCGACGGCGGCTTCACCGACCTCTGCCGCGGCCCGCACGTGCCGGACACCTCGTACCTCAAGCACTTCAAGCTGCTGCACACGGCCGGCGCCTATTGGCGCGGGGACGAGAAGCGGCAGATGCTCCAGCGCATCTACGCCACCGCCTTCTTCAAGAAGGAGGACCTGGACGCGCACCTGCACCGGATCGAGGAGGCCAAGCGGCGCGACCATCGCGTGCTCGGCAAGGCGCTCGACCTCTTCCAGTTCTTCCCGGTGTCGCCGGGCGCGGCCTTCTGGTCGCCGCGCGGCACCACCCTGTACAACACCGTCGAGGCGTTCGTGCGCGAGCGGCAGCGCGAGGACTTCCTCGAGGTCAAGACGCCGCTGCTCTACACCAAGAAGCTGTGGGAACAATCGGGGCACTGGGGCAAGTACAAGGAGAACATGTTCCTTGTGCTGAACAGCGAGACGAACGAGCACGACATGTCGCTGAAGCCCATGAACTGCCCGTCGCATTATCTCTACTACACGTCGCACAAGCACTCGTACCGGGAGCTGCCGATCCGGTACGTGACGTTCGACGTGCTGCACCGCAATGAGGTGTCGGGGGCGCTGTCGGGGCTGACGCGCGTGCGGCAGTTCGCGCAGGACGACTGCCACGTCTTCCTGCGGGAGGACCAGATCGCCGATGAGGTGAAGTTCCTGATGAACTTCATCCTCGGCTACTACGACGCATTCGGGCTGCCGGCGACGCTGCGCTTCGCCACGCGCCCGCCGGTGCGCATCGGCTCCGATGAGCTGTGGGACCGCGCCGAGGCCTCGCTGCGCGCCGCGCTCGAGGCGACGGGGCGGCCGTACGAGCTCAAGCCGGGCGACGGCGCCTTCTACGGCCCCAAGATCGACTTCGACGTCACCGACTCGATCGGGCGCCAGTGGCAGCTGGGCACCATCCAGCTCGACTACAACGCGCCGGAGCGGTTCGACCTCGAATACGTGGGCGAGGACAATGCGTCGCATCGCCCGGTGGTCATCCACCGCGCGGTCAGCGGCTCGTTCGAGCGCTTCCTCGCGATCCTCATCGAGCACTTCGCCGGCGCGTTCCCGGTCTGGCTGGCGCCGGAGCAGGTGCGGGTGCTGCCCATTTCCGACGAACTGGCCGCGGTGGCGGCCGAAGTGACGCGGCGCATGAAGGAGGCAGGCATCCGCGCGCACCTCGCCACGGACGAGTCCCTGAACTACCGTATCCGCCAGGCGGAAGTCATGAAGGTGCCGTACATGGCCGTCATCGGAAAGCGCGAGGCCGAGGCGGGGACGATCGCCGTGCGCGTGCGCGGTGAGGGCAAGAAGCAGGAGGTCGTGAGCGTGGAGTCCTTCATCGAACGTGTGCGTAGCGAGATCGCATCGCGGGCCCTGACGCCGTCGAGCGAGGGGCAGTCGGCGTGACCACGCTACTCACCCTTCGCGTCGCGGCACGCCTGGTGCTGCTGCTCGCCCTCGTGGCCGGCGCGGCGCACGCGCAGGGCACGACGCCGCGCGACGAGACCGGCGTTCCGGCGGAAGGGAAGCCGAAGCTGCGTCCGGAACGCGTCGCGGCGGAAGTGGTGGGCGGCACGTACGCGGGCGTGGCTGGCTACTTCGTGGGTCGCGGCATCGGAACGATTGCCACGAGCATGATGTCGGCCGAGCAAGAGCGCACCCGGGACCGGATCGTCGACGCCGTGGGCTGGGTCGGTGCGGCCTTCGCGATCGGCGGCACCGTGTACGCCATCGGCGACATTGGCGCCGAGACCGGGAGTTTCCGGTCGACGATGGGTGGGGTTGCCGTGGGCGCGGCGACGAGCCTGGCCCTCTCTCGGGTCGTGTTCCGCGGCCGCATGGGGCGGAACGCGGTCTCGGGAACCCGCAAATGGTGGCTGGCGACGCTCGAGTGCTCGCTCCCGGCCATCGGCGGGACGATCGCGTTCAATGCGTCGAGGAAGTGGCAGCGGTAGTACAGAGGGTAGGTGGTCGATGGCAGGTGGTAGGACGACCCCACACGAGGCGGTGCGATGCGGTGGCAGGGCGGACGGCAGGGCGGCAACGTCGAGGACCGGCGCGGGCTGGGCGGACGCGCGGCGGGCGGCGGCATCGGCGTGGCCGTCATCGCGCTCATCGGCTACTTCGTGTTCGGCATCGACCCGACCACGACCCGGCAGGTCGCGGGGCAGCTGGGCGGGACTGCCGCGTCCGAACAGGGCACGCTCGGCACGCCGTCCGATCAGGCGGGCGCATTCGTCGATGTGATTGGCGCCAACCTCAACGACGTGTGGACGGCGAAGCTGAAGGGCTACACGCCGCCCAAGGTCGTGATCTACGAACAGGGCACCCAGACCGGATGCGGCTTCGGTCAGTCGGCGATGGGGCCGTTCTACTGTCCCGCTGACGCAACGGTGTACCTCGACCTTGGCTTCTGGACGGCCATGGAGTCGCAACTCGGCGCCTCGGGTGCGGACTTCGCGCGGGCCTACGTGATCGCGCACGAGTTCGGCCATCACGTGCAGGCGCTCACTGGTGTCTCGACGCGCGTGGCGCAGGCGCGCGACATCAGTGAGGCAGCGGGCAACCGCGCCTCCGTCGCGCTCGAACTCCAGGCCGACTGCTACGCCGGCGTGTGGGCCGCCGGCGCGTCGGCAGCGTCCGGCGGCAAAGTGGCGCTCGAGTCCGGTGACCTCGAGGAGGGGCTGAAGACGGCGACGGCCATCGGCGATGACGCGCTGCAGAAGCGCAGCACGGGGCAGGTGACGCCCGAGAAGTTCACCCACGGCTCCTCGGCGCAGCGCGTCGAGTGGCTGCAACGCGGCTATCGCTCGGGCGATCCCACGCAATGCGAGACGTTCGCGGGGCGCTGAGCGACATCGGTTTCCTTCCGCGACCGGGCATGATGCGCGGTCGCGATTCCAGCGATTCCCGACGACCATGACAGAGACCCTGAATGCCGGCGAACTCATCGCGCTGGTCGCGCGCGTCTTCGTGCCCACGGAAGAGGACGTCGCGCTCGGCGTGATGATCGACCTGCCCGACGCACGCGTGCCGGACGATGCGGCGTGGCGGGCGCGGCGCGAGATCGCGGCGGAGTGGGTGGAACTGCTCGACGCCAAGGAAGAGACGATCGGCTATCGCACCCGCCTGCTGATGTACCCGAACGTGCATACGAACAACGGGGACCTGCCCGATCGATGCTGGATCCACGCGGGCGGTCCCGTGCCGCAGTCCGTCGCCGAGCTCGATCCGGCCGTGGCACGGCCGATGGGGAAGGTCTTCGACAGGTTCCCGATGTTGATGGCGCTCACGCGCTTCAGTTCGACGGCGCCCTTGAAACTGGCCGCGAAGAAGCACGCCATGCGCGCCGCGACCATGCCCGGCTTCAGCGCCGACATGATCCCCGCGCTGCGCATCGACTACACCGAGGTCAACCGTCGGGTAACCCTCCTCAAGGACCTGCTGGACCGGGCGACGGGAGCGGATCTCGTCTTTCGGCATCCACGCGGCGAGGACCGACTGCACCTCGACCTGCGGCATCGCACCGGGCACGCGTCCAGCGGACTGCTGCCGCAGCGCGGCGTGGCGGGAAATCTCCCGTCGGGCGAGGCCTACATCGTGCCCTACGAAGGGGAAGTCGCGGGCGACTCCAGCCGGTCGGAGGGCGTGCTGCCGGTGCAGTTCGGTGCCGAGGTCGTGTGCTACGAGATCGTCAAGAACCGGGCGGTGCGGGTGCTCTCGGCCGGTCCTGAATCAGACCGCGAGGCGGCGCTGCTGGCGAAGGAGCCCGCGTACGCCAATCTCGCGGAGCTTGGACTGGGCGTGCTCGCCGCCTTCGGCGTGCGGCCCGTCGGCGCCGTCCTGCTGGATGAGAAGCTGGGCCTGCACATCGCGTTCGGGCGCAGCGACCACTTCGGCGGCGAGGTGGGGCCGAGTGCGTTCTCCTCACCGGATGCCGTGGTGCACATCGACCGCGTCTATGTGAAGGAGACGCAGCCGGACGTGATGCCGGTGAGCGTGGACCTGCGGTTCGACGATGGCTCGAGCGTGGCGCTGATGCGGAATGGCCTGTTCGGGCCAGTCTTCTAACGGCCCACCGCGCGAAGCCGTGTGGCATCGCGGCAAACGCCTGATAACTTTCGAAGCAGAGCGAGCCGCAGTTCTTTGTGGTCTGCCGTCTCCCCGCTGCCGTCCGTCGTCTGCCGTCTACCATCTCCCGTCCACCGTCTACCTTCACTCGCCATATGTCGACGCCAGTCATCGTCGCTGCCGCCCGCACGCCGATCGGCCGCTTCCTCGGTTCGCTCTCCTCGCTCCAGGCGCCAGACCTCGGCGCCATCGCCATCAAGGCGGCGCTGGAGCGCGCCGGCGCCGACCCCGCCGAGATCGGCGAAGTCATCATGGGCAATGTGTTGCAGGCCGGGGTGGGGCAGGCCCCCGCGCGGCAGGCCATGATCAAGGCCGGTATTCCAGCGGCCGTCCCCGCGTACACGGTCAACAAGGTCTGCGGTTCCGGGCTGCAGGCCGTGATGCTCGCCGCGCAGGCGATCCGCGCCGGTGACGAGGAACTGCTGGTGGCCGGCGGGCAGGAGTCGATGTCCAGCGCGCCGCACCTGGTGTTCGGCATGCGCAACGGCATCAAGTTCGGCGCGCAGACCATGCAGGACGCGCTCATCAAGGACGGGCTCTGGTGCGCGTTCTACAATAGGCACATGGGCGGACACGCCGAGTACACGGCGAAGAAGGCCGGCATCACCAGGCAGCGGCAGGACGAGTTCGCGTACCAGTCGCACATGAAGGCGGTGGCCGCCATCGAGGCGGGGAGGTTTGCCGCCGAGATCGCGAAGGTGGAGATCGCCGGCAAGAAGGGGCCGACCGTCGTGGACACCGACGAGAGCCCGCGCAAAGACACCACGCTCGAGGCGCTGGCCAAGCTGCGCCCGGCCTTCCCGGGCGATGCGCCGAAGGACATGAAGCCCGAGGAACTCACCGTGACCGCGGGCAACGCGCCGGGGCTCAATGACGGCGCCGCCGCGCTCGTGGTCGCCAGCGAGGAATACGCCAAGGCGCACGGCCTGCCTATCCTGGCGCGCATCACGGGCTACGCATCTGGCGGCGGTGATCCACAGGATCTCTTCTTCGCGCCCATCCTCGCGGTGCAGAACCTGATGAAGAAGACCTGCACCACGATCGCGGACTACGATCTCATCGAGGCCAACGAGGCCTTCGCCGCGCAGGCGCTGGCCGACGGCGATGGGCTGGGCTGGGACTGGGATCGCGTCAACGTGAACGGCGGCGCCATCGCGCTCGGCCACCCCATCGGCAGCAGCGGCGCGCGCATCCTGACTACGCTGCTCTACGCCCTCAAGGAACGCGGCCTGCACAAGGGGCTCGCGACGCTCTGCCTCGGCGGCGGCAATGCCGTGGCGCTTTCCGTCGAGCGGGTCTGAGCCAGCCGTGAAGACGACGCGCCCCGACGCTGATGGATTCCGCGCGACGGGGCGCGTTTCTGCGTACGACCGGGACGACGCCGGTGGCGCCGCCGAGGGACCCGCCCTGCGGACGCGCGCCTTCGCCGCGCGTCTGATCGCGTTCATCGGCGCGTCGCTGCTCGCGCTCGCCATCGTGCCGGCGCTGCTCTATCCGTTCATCCAGTTTTCCGGATCGATCACAGGCACGCGGCTCATCGCATTCGGCGCGATGTCGTGCGCCGCGATGCTGGTCGCGACGGCGGTGACGGTGCACCTGTTCGGCGAATCGTGGCGCGAGACCACGCGGCTTGGGGCGGATGCGCTCGGCAGGTGGCCGCTGCTCGGCGGCCTGGCCGCTGGGTGGTTCGCCATTGCCGTGCCGGCGGGACTCCTCATCTGGGCGGGAGCGTTGCGCATCGTCCCCGCGGAAGCGGGAAGCTGGTGGGAGGGGGCCGGCCTTGCCGTGGCCATCCTCGTGCCTGCCGCCCTCACGGAGGAGCTGGCGCTGCGGGGGTACGCCTTCACGCTGCTGCGGCGGGCGTGGGGCGTCACGGCGGCGGTGGTGCTCACCAGCGTCGCGTTTGGCCTGCTGCACCTGTTCAATCCCGGCGTCACGGCGCAGTCCGTGGTGATGGTCGCGCTCGCCGGTGTCTTCCTGGCGTTGGTGCGCCTCGCCTTCGATTCGCTTTGGGCCGCGTGGCTGGCGCACCTCGCGTACAACGTCGTCCAGCTCGCCGTGCTGCACACGCCGGTGAGCGGGCTCGCGGTGCCGCAGCCGTACTACAGAACCATCTCCAGCGGGCCCGCCTGGCTGACGGGCGGCGCGTGGGGGCCGGAGGCGGGGGCGGCCGCGGCGTTCGGAATGATCGGCGTTAGTTTTCTGCTGGCGGTCCATGCCGGGTGGGTGACCGTCCACCGGCGCGGATGGCAATTCGACATCAGCTGGCGGCCGCGGGGCCGCAGGGAGTCATAGGTATGTCCGACCGCATCGCGGTGATCGGCGCGGGGCAGATGGGGAACGGCATCGCGCACGTGTGCGCCGTGGCCGGCCACGACGTGACGATGATCGACGTCAGCCAGGCCGCGCTCGACAAGGCCAAGGGGACGATCGACAAGAACCTCGACCGCCAGGTCAAGAAGGGGGCGCTCGACGAAACGGCCAAGGCGGCGGCGCTGGGCCGCATCACGACGGCCACCTCCATGGAGGCGGTGGCCAACGCGGCGTTCGTGATCGAGGCAGCCACGGAGAATGTCGAGCT
This sequence comes from Gemmatimonadota bacterium, assembly GCA_016218305.1. Taxonomy (GTDB): domain Bacteria; phylum Gemmatimonadota; class Gemmatimonadetes; order Gemmatimonadales; family Gemmatimonadaceae; genus PNKL01. Next base: position 40,275 of record JACREJ010000086.1, read on the forward strand.
GAAGCACAAGATCTTCGCCGACATGGACCGGCTCGCGCCGGCCGGCGCCATCCTCGCGACGAACACCAGCTCCATTTCCATTACCGACATCGCCGGCCGCGTGAAGCGCCCCGAGGCGGTCATCGGAATGCACTTCATGAACCCCGTGCCGGTGATGCAGCTCGTCGAGGTCATTCGCGGCCTTGCCACGAGCGACGAGACCACCGCGCGCACCATGGCGCTGGCGCAGGGCGTGGGTAAGACGCCGGTGGAAGTGAACGACTACCCCGGCTTCGTCGCCAACCGCATCCTGATGCCGATGATCAACGAGGCGATCTACTGCGTCATGGAAGGCGTGGGGACCCCCGAGGCGATCGACCAGGTGATGAAGCTGGGCATGAACCACCCGATGGGCCCGCTGACGCTCGCCGACTTCATCGGCCTCGACACCTGCCTCGCCATCCTCGAAGTGATGCACAAGGGGCTTGGCGACCCGAAGTACCGGCCGTGCCCGTTGCTGCGGAAGTACGTCGCGCAGGGGTGGGTGGGGAGGAAGGCTGGGCGAGGATTCTATAGCTACTGATGGGAGATGGGAGATGGGAGATGGGAGATGGGAGATGGGAGATGGGCGTGGCTCCCACCGATCTGCCGTCACCAACGCACCTCTCGAACGTATCTCCCATCTCCCACCTCCCATCTCCCATCTGTCTCTCATGAATCCGTTGCTGCACCTGTCCGAAACACAATCCGCCATCATCGACACCGCCCGCGAGTTCTGCGCGCAGGAAGTGTCGCCGTTTGCCGCGCAGTGGGACCGCGACGCGCACTTCGAGCCGACGCTCGTGCGCAAGCTGGGAGAGCTCGGCTTCCTCGGCATGATGATCCCCGAGGCCTACGATGGCCTTGGCCTCGACACCACGACCTACCTGCTCGCGCTCGAGGAGATCTCGGCGGCCGACGCGTCGGTGGGCGTGCTCATGAGCGTGCACAACTCGCTGCCGACGCAGATGATCCTGAAGTACGGCAGCGACGCGCAGAAGGCCGAGTTTCTGGGGCCGCTCGCGCGCGGCGAGAAGCTCGGGGCGTTCGCGCTCTCCGAGCCGGAGGCCGGCTCCGATGCCTCCGCGCTGCGCACGCAGGCCGTGCGCGACGGCGACGACTGGGTGCTCAACGGCACCAAGTCGTGGATCTCGGCGGGTGGCCATGCGGGGGTGATCCTGGCGATGGCGCGCACCGACACGCCGGAGGCGCGGCGCGGCGGCAAGGGGATCGGCGCGTTCATCATCACGCCCGACCTCGAGGGCTTCAAGGTCGGCAAGAAGGAGAACAAGATGGGGTTGCGCGCGTCGGAGACCGTGCAGCTCGTCTTCGACAACATGCGCGTGCCCGCCGACCGGCTCCTCGGCGATGCCTCGATGGGGTTCGCGTACGCCATGCAGTCGCTCGAAGCGGGGCGGCTCGGCATAGCCGCGCAGGCGCTCGGCATCGCGCGCGCGGCCTGCGAGCATGCCACGGCGTACGCGAGGGAGCGCCACCAGTTCGGCAAGGCCATCGGCGAGTTCCAGGGCATCCAGTTCAAGCTCGCCGACATGGCGACGCGCATCCACGCGGCGCGGTCGCTGCTGCACGCGACCGCCGCGGCCAAGGACCGTGGCGAGTCCGTCACGGAATACGCGGCGATGTGCAAGCTCTTCGCCACTGAGACGGCGATGTGGGTGACCACGCAGGCCATCCAGGTCTTTGGCGGCTATGGCTACACCACCGACTACCCCGTGGAACGGCTCTTCCGCGACGCCAAGGTCACCGAGATCTACGAGGGAACGTCGGAGATCCAGCGGATCGTGATCGGCAGGGCGGCGCTGAAGGGCGGGTGACAGCGGAAGTCGGAGGGCGGACGGCAGACGGCTGGGCTTCCACCGGTGGGGAATGCCGGACAACGAGGCTCCCTGTTCCCTGATCCGCCGCTGGCGACTTCCATCGCATCATCAACGTAGATTTCAGGCAGTATGCAGGTGCAGGGCAGCCGCCGTCCGCGCCGCCGCCAACCGGGGCGCGCGTCTACCATCTACCATCTACCGTCTACCCTCTGCCCCTATGCAGATCTTCGATACGATGTCCGAGATGGGCCATGAGCAGATCGCCATCTGCCATGACAAGTCCGCGGGCTACCGCGGCATCATCGCCATCCACGACACCACGCTCGGCCCCGCCCTCGGCGGGACGCGCTTCTGGAACTACGCCAGCGACGAGGAAGCCATCGTCGACGCGCTGCGCCTCGCGCGCGGCATGACGTACAAGAACGCCGTGGCCGGCCTCAACCTGGGCGGCGGCAAGTCGGTCATCATCGGCGACAACCGCACGGCGAACCGCGAGCTGATCTTCCGCGCCCACGGGCGCTTCGTCGAGTCGCTCGGCGGCCGCTACGTGACGGCGGAGGACGTCGGCACGAGCACCGCCGACATGGACTTCGTCCACATGGAGACCGAGTACGTCGCCGGCCTCGCCAACAAGTCGGGCGATCCGTCGCCGGTCACGGCGCGCGGCGTCTTCCGCGCCATCCAGGCATCGGCGCAGTTCCGCTGGGGGTCGTCGGACCTCACGGGGAAGACCGTGGTCGTGCAGGGCGTCGGCAACGTCGGTCACTACCTCTGCGGCGAGCTGCACAAGGCGGGGGCCAAGCTGGTGGTCACGGACATTCGTCCGGAGAAGGTGCAGGCCATGGTCAAGGAGTATGGCGCCACCGCCGTGGAAGGCGATGCGATCTACTCCGTGAAGGGCGACATCTTCGCCCCGTGCGCGCTGGGCGCCATCCTCAACGACGACACGATCCCCAAGCTCAACGTCGAGATCGTCTGCGGCGGCGCCAACAACGTGCTGCACATGCCGGCCAAGCACGGCGAGGCCATCGAGAAGCGCGGCATGCTGTACGGCCCAGACTTCGTGGCCAATGCCGGCGGCGTCATCAACGTCTACGGCGAAGTGGCAGGCTGGACGCGTGAGCGTGCGCTGCGCAAGGCCGACGAGATCTTCGACACGATGCTGAGCGTCTACGAGATCTCCAAGGCGCAGGGCCTCCTGTCGTATCTCGCGGCGGACAAGCTGGCCGAGCAGCGGATTGCGGCGATCCGTGGCCTCGTGCGGACCTGGCCGCAGTGGCCCACCAAGTCGTGACCGCGGAACGCATCCCCATCGGCGCCGACCACGCCGGCTTCGAGCTGAAGGAGAAGCTCAAGGGCGTGCTCGCGGAGCTCGGCTACGCGGTGGAGGACGTCGGCACGCACTCGGCGGCGTCCGTGGACTATCCCGATTACGCGCATCCCGTCGCGCGCGAAGTGGAGACGGGGAAGGCCCGGCGCGGCGTGCTGCTGTGCGGCACGGGGCTGGGCATGGCGTACGCCGCCAACCGCCATCCGCACGTGCGGGCCGCGGTGGCGTGGAACACCGAAGTGGCCGCGTACTCGCGGCTGCACAATGATGCCAACATCCTCGTCCTGCCGGCGCGCTGCATCAGCGAGGCAGAGGGCGTGGACATTCTCAAGACCTGGCTGGACACGCCCTTCGAGGGCGGCCGGCATGAACGCCGCGTCGAGAAGATCGAGCGCGAGGAGGAGCAGTGAGCCAGTCGTGGATGTCGTGGGACCGGTGTCCCCCGGGTGAGGTCCTCCGGGCGCAAGACCCGGAGCTTGCCGGCTACATCGAGGAGGAGATCGCGCGGCAGAGCGACGGGCTCGAGCTGATCGCCAGCGAGAATTTCGTGTCCCCCGCGGTGCTCGAGGCGCTGGGATCGCCGCTCACCAACAAGTACGCCGAGGGGCTGCCCGGCAAGCGGTATTACGGCGGCTGCGAAGTGGTGGACAAGGTGGAGCAGCTGGCCATCGACCGCGCCAAGAAGCTCTTCGGCGCCGACCATGCCAACGTGCAGCCGCACGCCGGCGCGCAGGCAAACGCCGCGGTCTACCTGGCGTTCCTCAAGCCGGGCGACACCGTGCTGGGGCTCAACCTGTCGATGGGCGGGCACCTCACGCACGGCTCGCCGGTGAACTTCTCCGGCCTGATGTACAAGATCGTCGCGTACGGCGTGAATGAGCAGGGGCTCATCGACATGAATGAAGTCGAGGCGCTCGCGCTCGAGCACAAGCCCAAGATGATCATCGCCGGCTACTCGGCGTACTCGCGCGTCCTCGACTTCGCGCGGTTCGCGGAGATCGCCAGGAAGGTGGGCGCGATCCTGATGGTGGACATGGCGCACTTCGCCGGGCTCGTGGCGGCCGGCGTCTATCCGTCGCCCATTCCGCATGCCGACGTCGTGACGACCACGA
>JACREJ010000087.1 GCA_016218305.1 Gemmatimonadota bacterium
CACGTACGTCGGTACCGTGCGCGGCGACGTGCCGGCCGCGGTGCGCCAGGCGCGGATTGGCCTGGAGCTCGAGGACGGGTTCGTGCGCCCGGTGGCGGTCGAGGCCGCCCAGGGCGCCGATCGCCAGTGGCAGCTGACCATCACCATCCGCGAGGGTCGCAACCGTGAGGTCCGGCGGCTCTGCGAGGGGCTGGGGCTCGAGGTGCGGCGCCTCGTGCGCACGCAGTTCGGCCCCGTGCGCCTCGGCTCGCTCCCCGCCGGCGCGTCGCGGCCGCTCACGCCGAAGGAGATCGCCCTCATCGCGGGGCTCGGCATCAACCCCGACGCCTCTCCGGGGTAGAACGACGGCGGCCAGTGCGCGGCGTCGGTCGTCCTCCGCCGTCCGCCGTCCGCCGTCCGTCCTCCGCCGTCCGCCGTCCGCCGTCTGCCATCTGCCGTCTGTATCTCCCATCTCCCATCTCCCATCTCCCGTCTGTAACCGTGCCCACCACACTAGCCGGCCGCATCTCGTCAGAAGTTGCCAAGCGCGTCGTCGGCCAGGACGCCATGATCGACCGGCTCCTGATCGCCATCCTGACGGGCGGACACGTCCTGCTCGAGGGCGTGCCCGGGCTCGCGAAGACGCTCACCGTGCGCACACTGGCAGAGGCGATCAGCACCACGTTCAGCCGCATCCAGTTCACGCCCGACCTGCTGCCGGCCGACGTCGTGGGCACGCAGGTCTTTGACCAGGGCACCTCGAAGTTCTCGGTCAAGCCGGGGCCGATCTTCGCGAACATCGTGCTCGCCGACGAGATCAACCGCGCCCCGGCCAAGGTGCAGGCCGCGCTGCTCGAGGCGATGCAGGAGAAGCAGGTCACCATCGGCGGGCAGTCGTTCCAGCTCGAGGAGCCGTTTCTCGTGCTGGCCACGCAGAACCCGATCGAGCAGGAGGGGACGTATCCGCTCCCCGAGGCGCAGGTCGATCGCTTCATGCTCAAGCTGCACGTGGACTATCCCACGCGCGACGAGGAGAAGGAGATCATGCGGCGCATGGCGTCGGGCGACGCCATCCCCGTGAACCACGTCGCCACGCCGGCGCAGATCCTTGCCACGCGGCACGAAATCGCCGGCCTGCGGCTCGACGAGCGGCTGGTGGATTACATCGTGGACCTCGTGCACGCCACGCGCGTGCCGGCCGACGCGGGGCTCGCGTCGCTGCAGCCGCTCATCGAGTTCGGCGCCTCGCCGCGCGCCACCATCGCGCTGGCGCAGACCTCGCGCGCCCACGCCTTCCTGCGCGGCCGCGACTACGTCTCGCCCGACGACGTGAAGGCGCTCGCCCCCGATGTGCTGCGGCACCGCGTGCTGCTCACGTACGAGGCCGAAGCCGAGAACGTCACCCAGGACGAGGTGATCGCCCGCATCCTCGACGCCGTCCCGGCGCCGTGACCGCGGCGATGGCGCCCCACCCGGTCGCAGCACGCCGGCCGGCGCCGGACGAGGGCGCGATGAGCGTCCCGCCCGAGATCCTGCGCCAGGTCAAGCGCATCGAGCTGCGCACGCGCGGCCTCGTAAACTCGCACTTCGCCGGCGAATACCACTCGGTGTTCAAGGGGCAGGGCATGGAGTTCGCCGAGGTGCGCGAGTACCAGCCCGGCGACGAGGTGCGCACCATCGACTGGAACGTGTCGGCGCGCATGCGCCGCCTGTTCGTGAAGCGCTACGTCGAGGAGCGCGAGCTCACCGTCCTGCTGCTGGTGGACTGCTCGGGGTCGGCGCGCTTCGGCACCGGCGAGCGCGACAAGCGCGCGCTGTCGGCGGAACTCGCCGCCGTCCTCGCGCTCACCGCCACGCGCAACAACGATCGCGTGGGGCTGGTGCTCTTCTCCGATGGCATCGAGCACGTCGTGCCGCCGCGCAAGGGACGCCGCCACGCGCTGCGCCTCGTGCGCGACGTGCTCGCCTGGCCGGCGCGGCAGCGCACCACCGACTTGGCGGGCGCGCTCGATCACGCAGCGCGCCTGCTCTCGCACCACGCCATCGTCTTCGTCATCTCCGACTGGGTGGCCCCCGACCCCGAGCGCGCGCTGCGCCGCCTGCGCCAGCGGCACGACGTCGTCGGCGTGGTGCTCGACGATCCCGGCGAGCGCGACTTGCCGGCGCTGGGCGTCGCCCGCCTCGTCGATCCGGAAACCGGGGCGTACCTCGAGGTGGACACGAGCGACGCCGCCGTGCGGCGCGCCTATGCGGAGGCGCAGCGCGTCGAGCGGGCCGATCGCACGTCGCGCTTCCGCCGGCTCGCCATCGACGAGGTGCGGGTGCGCACCGAGACGGGCTACGTGGACGCGCTGATGCGCTTCTTCGCGACGCGTGAGACGCGCGCGCGGCGGCGGGCCCGACGCTGATGCCCTGGCTGGCGCCGGTCGCGCTGCTGCTCGCGTTCCAGGACCCCACCGCCCGGCCGGTCATGGGCGTGGAGGTGCAGCCGCAGACCGTGGCCGTCGGCGAACCGTTCACCGTGCGCGTGCGCGTGCGCGCGGCGGCGGGCGCCGTCATTCGCTTTCCCGCCGTGCCCGATTCGGCGGGGAGCGTGGAGGCGGTGGACCCGCGCGCCATCGAGGACCGGTCCACGAGCACGGTCTTCGACCAGACCGCGACCTACCGCTTCATCGCGTGGGAGCCGGGGCGGCGCGACGTGCCGCTGGGCAGCGTGCGATGGGAGCACGCGCGGACCACCGACACGCTGTCCCTCGGCCGCCTGCGCGTCGAAGTCACGTCGCAGCTTCCCGCCGACACGGCGGAGCAGGTGCCGCGCGCGGCCCGCGCGCCGTTCGATCCCTTGCCGGCGTGGTGGCGCTGGGCGCTCGGCGCCGCCGGCCTGCTCGCCATCGCGCTGATGTCGTGGCGTGCCTGGCGCAAGCGGCGCACGGGCGGCACCGCGCCGGTCGACGCCTTTGCCGACGCGCAGGCCGGCTTTGCGGCCGTGGACGCGCTGCAGCTCGTGGAGGCGGGCGAGCCGGGCCGCGCCGTGCTGGCGTACGCCGAAGTGATGCGCGCCTACCTCACGCGGCGCTTCCCGATGGCGTCCGACGGGCTCATCACCCCCGAGTACGTGAAGGCGCTCGCCGACAATGCACTGCCGATCCTTCCCGAGGAGGTGGCCGAGGTGCTCGATGCCGCCGACGCCGTGAAATTCGCCGGCGCGACGGTGGACGCCGAACGGGTGACGCGCGTGGCGCGCGCCGCGCGCGGCGTCGTGCGCGATGTCCAGGTGGCCTATGAGGCGCGCCTCGCCGCCGCCGACAAGGGCAAGGGACCGCGCGGACGCCGGAGGAAGGCATGATGGGCCTCCTGCGCGGGTGGGAATTCGCCTCGCCGTGGTGGCTGCTCCTCCTGCCGCTCGTACTCGGCTGGCTGCGCTGGCGGCGGCATCGGCGTCCGGATGCCATCCTCTTTTCGCGCGTGGACGTCCTGCAGCGCGGGCCGGGCCGCGGCCGCTGGGCGGCGCGGGCGCTCCTCATCCTGCGCACGCTGGCGCTCGTCGCCGGCACGCTCGCGTTGGCGCGGCCGCGCACGGGTGCGCGTACCGAACAGGTGACCGGCGAGGGGATCAGCATCATGCTGGTGGTGGACCTCTCGAGCTCGATGCTCGCCGAGGATTTCCAGCCGCAGAATCGGCTGGAGGTCGCCAAGGAGAAGATCAAGCAGTTCGTGCTCGCGCGCTCCACCGACGCCATTGGTCTCGTGTCGTTCTCCGGCGAGGCACTCACGCAGGTGCCGCTCACGGTGGACTATCCCGTGGTGCTCGCCGCCGTGGACAACCTGCAGTCGGGACAGCTCGAGGACGGCACCGCCATCGGCACGGCCATCGCCACCGGCGCCAACCGGCTGCGCGACGCACCTGGCCGTTCGAAGGTGATGATCCTGCTCACCGACGGCGTGAACAACCGCGGCGCCATTGACCCGCGCACGGCGGCGCAGGCCGCGGCGTCGCTCGGCATTCGCATCTACACCATCGGTGTGGGCAGCGAGGGCATGGCGCCCGTGCCGGTGGGGCGCGGCGTCTTCGGCCTGCGCTATGAGAACCGCAAGGTCGAGATCGACGAGCCGCTGCTCACCGACATTGCGAGGGGCACGGAGGGCCGCTACTTCCGCGCCCGCGACGGCGCGGCGCTGCAGCGCATCTATGCGCAGATCGACCAGCTCGAGCGCGTGCCGGTGCGCGCCTCGCGCTACGTGCGGTACAACGAGCTCTACATCTACCCGCTCGGGCTGGCGTTGGCGGCGCTCGTGCTTGAACTCGCGCTGCTGGCCTGGCGGGGGCCGCTGCCATGATCGCCTGGGAGCGTCCCGTCCTGCTCGTCTTTGCCCTGCTCGTGGCGGCGCTGGGTGCCGCCGCGGCGTGGCTGTGGCAGCGCCGGCGCAACGAGCGGCTCGCCACGCTGGGCTCCGACGCGGCGCTGGAGCGCCTCGCCCCCACGGCGAAGTCCGCCGCGGGGCTCCGGCGCGCACTGCGCCTCGGCGCTGCGAGCGTCCTTGTCTCGGTCGCACTGGCCGGCCCGCGCTGGGGCACGGCGCGTGAGATCATCCGCACGCGCGGCGGCGACGTGGTGCTGGCGATGGATGCGTCGCTCTCCATGCTCGCCGACGACGAACGCCCGACGCGGCTCGAGCGCATGAAGCAGGAGGTGCGCCGCTTCCGCGCCGCGTCGCCCGGCGACCGGGTGGCGCTCATTGCGTTCGCGGGTCGCGCGTACGTGCTCTCGCCGCTCACGTCGGACGACGGGGCCCTCGAGCTCTTCCTCGACAATCTCGATCCCTCCATCGTGGGCCAGCCCGGGACGGCGCTCGCGCCGGCCATCGCCGGCGCACTCGACCTGCTTGCCGCCGCGCAGGGTGGGGCGGGGAAGGCCGTCGTGCTGCTCACCGATGGTGAGGGCTTTGACGATCGCGCCGAGGCCATCCGCGCGGCGCAGCGCGCCCGGCAGCAGGGCGTACGGCTCGTCACCGTCGGCTTTGGCACCGAGGGCGGTTCGTCCATTCCGATTCGCACCGCGAGCGGCGTGCAGGCCAAGCGCGACGAGAACGGCGACATCGTGATCACGCGGTACGCGGCGGAGACGCTGGCCGAGGTGGCGCGAGTCGCCGACGGCGAGTTCATCCCGGCAGACGTCAACGACAAGGGGACGCGCATCGCGCGCGCCCTTTCGTCGCTCGAGGCGCGTCGGCGCGCGGCCGAGGCGGGGCTCGCCATGCCGGCGCGCTACCAGTGGCTGCTCGGGCTCGCCGTGCTGCTTCTCCTCTTTGACGCCTGGCACGCCGACGGCGGCCGCCTGCCTGCGCGTTGGCTGCCGGCGGTGTTGCGCCGCCGGCCGGGCGCTAGCGTCGTGGCGTTGGTTGCGGGCGCCTTGGCCTTCGCCCCGCGCGCCGCGCCGGCGCAGTCGGTGGCGGATCGCGCGCTGGAGGAATTCCGGGCGGGGCGCACCGCCGAGGCGGTGCGCAGCTTCCGCGACGCCGTGGCTCGCGGCGACCGGACACCGCGCACGCTCTACAACTTCGGCACCGTGCTGCTCGCCGCCGATTCGCTCGACGCCGCCGTGGATGCCCTCGAGCGCGCGAGCTTCGGGGCCGCGCCCGCCCTGCGCGACCGCGCGCTGTACAACCTCGGCCTCGCGCACCTGCACCGCGCCCGCAAGGCCGAAGGGGAGGAGCGACTGGCATCGGTGCGCGGTGCGCTGGCCTCGTACCGCACGCTCCTGCTCGCCAATCCGAAGGACGCGGATGCGCGCTGGAACTATGAGATCGCGCTGCGCCTGCGCCGCACACCGCCCCCGTCGGGCGGCGGCGCGCGCGAGGACGAACAGTCGCTGCCGCAGCCGCAGCGCGACCCGTCGGACATGTCGCAGCAGCAGGCGCAACAGCTGCTCGACGCCGCCGGCCGCGACGAGCGCGACACCCAGTCGCGTCGCCGCCGTGTCCCCCAGCGCGACCGGCCGCCGGGAGGGAAGGACTGGTGATCCTCCCCCGCACCCTTCACCACACCCTGCACCCTTCGCCCGTTCCTCGGCGACGGCGACTCCTCGTCTGTCTGCTCACGCTGGTCCCCGCGTTGGCCGTCGCCCAGAGTCCCCCCGTTGTCTCGCGCAGCCGCATCGACCCATCGCGCGGCGTGAACTTCCACGCGATGCTTGTGCCGGACACCGTGTATGTGGGCCAGCAGGCGACCTATCAGATCGGCGTCTTCCTCAACCAGGAAGTCCGCCAGCGCCTGCGCCGTAATCCGGAGTTTGTGCCGCCTGAAACGCGGTCCCTGCTCGTCTACGATCTCCCCGACGCCAAGACGCCGCTCGTCGGCACCATCGACGGCCGGACGTACGAGATTCATGTCTTCCAGCGCGCGTTCTTCGCCCTCTCGCCCGGGCGCTACGTGGTGCCGCCCTCCAAGCTCACGTACGCCCTCCCGCAGAGCGCGTCGTTCTTCAGCCGTGAGGAATCGCACGCGATGCGCAGCGAGTCCGTCACGCTGGTCGTCCGGCCGATTCCCACTGCCGGACGGCCGGAAGACTGGGTCGGTGCGGTGGGTGACTGGCGGGCGCGGCTGCGCGTGGATTCAAGCTCGGGGCGCGTGGGCAATCCGCTGGTCGTCACCATGCGCATCGAGGGACGCGGCAACGTCACGCTGCTGCCGCGGCCGCGACTCACCGTGGGATGGGGCAGTGTCGTGGCCGCCGACGAGCGCGTGGAGTTCGACTCGACGCCGTCGACGCTGCGCGGCGCCAAGGAGTTCGACTGGCTGCTCACGCCGCGCCAGGTCGGGCGCCGCACCATTCCGCCGCAGCGCTTCGTCTACTTCAATCCCGTGGCGCGCCGGTTCGAGCTGGCCACCACGGGCGCGGTGGGCGTGACCGTCGCTCCAGGCGATACGGTCACGGTGGACTCGGTGGCCGAGGCGATGGCGTGGGCCGACACGGCCGCCGCGGTGCCGGCCGACCTGACCGTGCGCGCCTCGATGGGCTCCGCCGCCGGATACTCGTGGCTGCGTGCGCCGTGGTTCGTGGCGCTCCTCCTACTCGCGCCCCTGCCGGCGGCGGCCGGGGCCTTCCGCCGTCGCCGTCGCCGTCCGCGCAAGGCGCCCAGTCATGCCCGCCAGCTCCGCGACGCGGTGAACGCCCCGCCGCTCGACGCCGCATCCCTGCGGCGCCTCGCCCACGATGCCCTGCGCGATCGAGTGGGCCTCGATGCCGGCCTCGCGCTCGCCAACGCGACGCTGGTGGCCGACCTGCGCCACGAGGGCGTCACCGAGGAAACGGCGCGCATGGCGGCGTCCCTGCTGCAGCGTCTCGATGCGGCGGTCTTCAGCGGCGAACGGCCGTCGCAGGTGCCCACGGCCGCCGATCTCTCCGCGCTTGTCGCCGCGGTGGACGGTGAAGCGCGCCGCGGTAGCGCGGCGCGCGGCCGCACCGCGAACGGCCGCACCGCGAACGGCCGCACCGCAGACGGCCGCGCCGCGCGCGTCCTCCTGCTGCTGCTCGCCTGCGCGGCGTCGCCGCTGCTCGCGCGACAGGGCGACGATGCCGCCAAGAGCTGGGCGGCCGCGCACACGGCGTACGCAGGCCGTGACTTCGAGCTCGCCGAGCGCCACTTCATCGATGTGGCACGCCTGCGGCGCGACCACCCCGATGTGTGGGCCAACGTCGGCACCGCTGCCTGGATGGCCGGCGACACGGCGCGCGCGGTGCAGGGATGGCAGCGTGCGCTCCGCCGCGATCCGCTCGACGGGCAGCTGCGCGACCGCCTCGCGCTCGTGCGCGCCGTGCAGGACCGCGGCGACGCCCGCGTGCCGCAGGTGCCGGTGCAGCTTCCGCCGGTGCTGCTTCTCACGGTCTGGCTGGCCGGTTGGGGGCTGCTCGCGCGCCGCGCGTGGACGGGACGCCCCATCGCCCTGCGCGGCGCCTGGCTCACCGTCGGGTGCGCCGCGGTCCTCGTCGCCGCGGCATGGCTCGACGACATCCAGCGCGCCGGCGACGTGGCCGTCGTGGTGCGCCCCGAGCCGCTGCGCGCGCTCCCGGTGCTGGGCGCCGAGCTGGGCGCGGCGCCGCTCACCGGGGAAGTGGCGCGCGTGCTCGAGCGGCAGGGCGCGTGGGCCCACGTGCGACTCGACGGCCAGCGGCAGGGGTGGATTGCCGGCGAACTCCTGCTTCCGCTCGGCGATGATTGACCCACTCGCCGCGCGCCGGGAGATTTCGGCGTGCCCCTGATTCGCGTACTTCCCGGCACCGTCGCGGACCAGATCGCGGCGGGTGAGGTGGTCGAACGTCCGGCGTCGGTGGTGAAGGAGCTGGTGGAGAATGCGCTCGACGCGGGCGCCACCAGCATCGACATCACGGCGCAGGAGGGCGGCCGCGCGCTCGTGCGCGTCAGTGACGACGGCAGCGGGATGTCGCGCGAGGATGCCGTGCTCGCCATCGAGCGGCACGCGACGTCGAAGATCCGCACCGCGGCCGATCTCGTCGGCGTCGCGTCGTTCGGCTTCCGCGGCGAGGCGCTCCCCGCCATCGGCTCGGTGGCGCGCCTCGAGATCGACACGGCCACCGACGACGGCGCCGGGACCAGGCTGCGCGTCGAGGGCGGCACGCGCGTCTCGGTCACCGACGTCGCGCGGCGCCGCGGCACGACGGTGGCCGTGAGCGACCTGTTCTTCAATGTGCCGGCGCGGCTCAAGTTCCTGCGCGGCGCGCGCAGCGAGTGGCGCGCGGTGATGGACGTGCTCACGACGATGGCGCTCACGCGGCGCGACGTGCGCTTCGCCGTCACGCACGACGGCAAGGCGCTGCTCACGCTGCCGCCGGCCGCCGGCCTGCGCGACCGCGTCGCCGCGCTCTGGAGCGTCGCCCTCGCCGATGCCCTCGTCGCCGTCGAGGACGTCAGCGGGCCGATCCGGGTGAGCGGCCTCGTCGAGCGACCGTCGGACGTGGGCACCACGACGCGCCGCGTTTTTAGCACGGTGAACGGCCGCGCGGTCCGCGACACCGGCATCGTGCGCGCCGCCGAAGCCGCATACCGCTCCACCATCCCGGCTGGAGTGCGCCCCACCGTGCTGCTCGAGGTGGAACTGCCCGGCACCGACGTGGACGTCAACGTGCACCCGGCCAAGGCCGAGGTGCGCTTCCGCGACCGCTGGACCGTGGAGCGCGCCGTCGAGCGCGCCGTGCGCCGCGCCCTCGGCACCGGCGAGTCCGCCGCCTGGTTCGGCACCCCCGGCGTCTCGCCGAACGTCCAGTTCTTCCCAAGGGAAGTGGATGTGGAAGTGCTCAGGGCACCGACACGCGAGGCAGGGAGCAGCCCGCTCTTCGATGCACACGAAGAGGCGGACAGGGAACAAGGCAATCCTGAATCCTCCATCGCCGTTCCCAGCACCCCTAGCCACACCCTGCACCCTTCCCCTGCACCAGAGCAGGAAGTCCCACCGCTCTTCCAGCTACGCCGCACCTTCATAGCCTTCGAGCGCCAAGACGGCCTCGTGCTCATCGACCAGCATTCGGCGCACGAGCGCGTCCTCTACGAGCGCTTCCTCGGCGCCATGGAGCGCGGTGACGCGCCGGCCCAGCGGTTGCTCTTCCCGCTGACGCTCCATCTGTCGCCTGCCGAGGCCGACGCGTTCGACGCCAACAAGGACCTGCTGGTGCGACTCGGCTTCGAAGCCGAGGCGTTTGGCGGCGCGTCGGTGCTCGTGCAGGCCACGCCGCACCCGCATCCGCGCTTCGACGCCGAGCGCTGCCTGCGCGACACGCTCCAGGCACTCACCGGTGACCGGCAGGCGAGCGCGCACGCGCGGCACGAGCGGCTGGCGGCGACCGTGGCGTGCAAGGCCGCCGTCAAGGCGGGCGACGTGCTCGCGTCGGGTGAGATGCGCGCGCTCTACCTCGCGCTCGCCAGCACCACGCTCCCCGCGCACGACGTGCACGGGCGCGCCACCATCGTCCACGTGTCGTGGGATGAGCTCGAGCGGCGCTTCGGCCGGCGCTGAGCAGCAGTCGCTGCTGCGCATCGTCTGCGGGCCCACCGGCGCCGGCAAGTCGTCGCTGGCGCTCGCCCTCGCCGAGGCGCAGGGGCTCACCATCCTCGTCGCCGACTCGCGTCAGGTCTACCGCGGCTTCGACATCGGCACGGCCAAGCCGACGGCCGCCGAACGCGCGCGGGTGGCGCATGCGGGGCTCGACCTCGCCGATCCGACCGAGCGGTACAGCGCCGCGACCTGGGCGGCGCAGGCGGCCGAGGTCATTCGCCGCATCGGCGTGGAGCGGGTGCTCATCGTCGGCGGCACCGGGCTGTACCTCAAGGCGCTCACCGAGCCGCTCTTCGAGGAACCGCCGCTCGATCCCGTGCGCCGCGCCGCGCTCGCAGCCGAGTTGGAGCCGCTCGATACCGCCACGCTGCGTCGGTGGGTGACGCACGTGGATGCGTGCCGCGCCGGATTGGGCCGCACCCAGTTGCTGCGCGCGCTGGAGGTGGCGATGCTCACCGGCCGGCGCATCTCCGACCTGCATCGCGAGGCGGCGCGCGCCCCGCACTGGCGCGCGCGCTGGCTCGTGGTGGATCCCGGCGACGACCTGCATCCGCGCATCGAGCGCCGGCTCGGGCAGATGCTCGACGAAGGCTGGCTCGACGAAGTGCGCGCGCTCGCAGCGCGCGTGCCCGACGTGGCCCCGGCCTGGAACGCCTGCGGCTACGAGGCGCTGCGCGGCGTCGTGCAGGGCACGACCAGCCTCGACGAGGCGAAACGGGCTATCTTTGTGGCCACGCGCCAGTATGCCAAGCGGCAGCGCACCTGGTTCCGGCACCAGCTCACCGATGAGGCCGTCACCCCCATTGATCCACGCAGCGCCGGCGCGACAGACGCGGCCGCGCGCTGGTGCAGCGAGGGACGTTTGGCGTGAAGATCGGCATCACCTGCTATCCGACGTACGGCGGCTCGGGCGCCGTGGCCACCGAGCTGGGCATCGCGCTCGGCGCTCGCGGGCACGAGGTGCACTTCATCACCTACGCCCATCCGTTCCGGCTTCCCGTCTTC
The DNA here is from genome assembly GCA_016218305.1 of Gemmatimonadota bacterium. Taxonomy (GTDB): domain Bacteria; phylum Gemmatimonadota; class Gemmatimonadetes; order Gemmatimonadales; family Gemmatimonadaceae; genus PNKL01. The sequence goes on from JACREJ010000087.1 coordinate 11,054, forward strand.
TCCCCGCGCATCTTCTACCACGAAGTGGCCATCGGGTCGTACCCGCTCTTCCAGTATCCGCCGTACGACCTCGCGCTCGCCGTGCGCATGCACGAGGTGGCCACCCAGCAGAAGCTCGACCTCCTGCACGTGCACTACGCCATCCCGCACGCCACCAGTGCCTGGCTTGCCAAGCAGATGCTGCGCGAGGCGGGGCACGACCTCCCCGTGGTGACGACGCTGCACGGCACCGACATCACCATCGTCGGCCAGGATCACTCGTACCACGCCATCACGAAGTTCTCCATCGAGAAGTCCGACCGCGTGACGGCGGTGTCGCAGTACCTCAAGGACGAGACGGTGCGCGCCTTCGGCTGCGACAACCGGCGCGTCGAGGTCATCCCCAACTTCGTGGATCCGGCGGTCTTCGACCGCGGCGCGTACGACGGCGAACTGCGCCAGCAGCTGGGCGGGGGACGCAAGGTGCTGATGCACATCTCCAACATGCGTCCCGTGAAGCGCGTCACCGACGTCGTGCAGATCTTCGCGGCCGTGCGCCGCGAGATCCCGGCGGTGCTCGTGCTCGTCGGGGATGGCCCTGACCGCTCGGCCGCCGAGGAAGAGGCGCGGCGGCTCGACGTCGAGGGCGACGTGCGCTTCCTGGGCAAGATTGACGGCGTCGCGCCGCTGCTCGCGAGCGCGGACCTCTACCTGCTCACCACCGACCAGGAGAGCTTCGGCCTGTCGGCGCTCGAGGCGCAGTCCTGCGGCGTCCCCGTGCTCGGCTACAACGTCGGTGGCCTGCCCGAGGTGGTGGAGTCCGGCGTGACCGGACATCTCGGCCGGGTCGGTGACATCGTGGGCATGGCCGGCGCCGCGATTGACCTGCTCGGCCATCAGGATCGCTGGCAGACGATGAGCGCGGCTGCGGTGGCGCGGGCCGCGGGCCTCTTTTCGACAGATCGTGTCCTTCCGATGTATGAGGCGCTTTACGCCGACGCCGTGCGATGACGGCGCCACTTCCATGAACACTCCCGCATGAACGAGCTCACCAACTGGCAGGCCGCGGTGCTCGGCACCTTGCAGGGACTCGGCGAGTTCCTGCCCATCAGCAGCTCGGCGCACCTGTCGCTGGCCCCGTGGGCCTTCGGCTGGAACACGCCCGGCCTCGCCTTCGACGTCTCGCTGCATCTCGGCACCCTCGTGGCGCTGGTGGCCTACTTCTGGTCCGAGTGGATCGCGCTCGCGCGTTCCGCGCTCAACGTCGTCACCACGCGGCGCGTCGAGACCATCTCCGAGAAGCGCGTCATCTTCATCGTCGTGGCGACCATTCCGGCCGCCGTGCTCGGCGTGCTCTTCGAGGAGCAGGCGGAGACCATCTTTCGCGCGCCGGCGCTCACCGCCACCACGCTGATCGTCTTCGGCGCGCTGCTCTGGTGGGCCGACCGCGTCGCGCCGGCGACGCGCCCGCTCACGGAGATGACGTGGCGACAGGCGCTGGCCATCGGCTTCGCGCAGGCCGTGGCGCTCGTCCCCGGCGTCTCGCGCTCGGGGGCGACGATCACGGCGGCGCGGCTCCTGTCGTTCTACCGCCAGTCGGCGGCCGTCTTCAGCTTCCTGATGTCGATGCCGGTCATCGCGGCCGCTGCCGTGCTCAAGGTACCCAAGCTGCTTGCCAACGGCGTGGACTCCACCGTGATCGTCGGCATTGCGTTCGCGGCGGTCTCGAGCTGGCTGGCCATCGCCGTGCTGCTCCGTTTCATCCAGCGCTACGGCTTCGCCACCTTCGCCATCTACCGGTTTGTGCTCGGCGCAGCCATCTACGCACTCGTCTACTCTCGTGGGTGAGGCCAGCTTCGAGGGGCTCGACGCCAGGGCGCTTGCGGTGCGGCTCGGACTGCCCGCGTGCGAGATCCACGACCTGGTGGGCTCCACGATGGACCTCGCCCACGCCGCGGCGGGGCGGGGGACGACGGCGGGGACGCTGATCCTCGCCAACGAGCAGGAGGCCGGGCGGGGACGCGGCGGCAGGCGCTGGTCGTCCGCGCCTGGTGGTGGGCTCTGGATGACGCTGGTGGAACGCCCGGCGTCGCCGAGCGGATTCGACGTGCTCTCGCTGCGGGTGGGACTGTTCATGGCGGAGGCGCTCGACGCGCTCGCCGGTGAGCGAGTGCGTCTGAAGTGGCCCAACGACCTGTACGTCGGCGAGGGGAAGCTCGCCGGCATCCTTATAGAGGCGCGCTGGCGCGACCAGCGCGTGGAGTGGGTGGCCATTGGCGTCGGCGTCAACATCGTGCCGGCGGCGGATGTGCCGGGCGCCGCGGGGCTGGCCGCTGGGGTATCACGACTGCAGGCGCTCGATGCCGTGTTGCCGGAACTGCGGGCGGCCGCTGCCGTCGAAGGGCCGCTTACCGTGAGTGAGCTGTCCCGCTATGCGGCGCGCGACCTCAGCGTTGGGCGGTGGGCAGTCCAGCCGGCCGTCGGGGTTGTGGCGGGGATCAGCAGGACAGGAGAATTGATGGTGGACACCTCGTCCGGTCCGGTCGCCTGCCGCGCCGGGTCGCTCGTCTTCGCGGAGGATCGCTGATGCTGCTCGTCTTCGACGTGGGAAACACCGAAACCACCATCGGCCTGTGCGAGGGTGAAGAGGTGAAGGCGCGCTGGCGCGTCACGACCGACTCCAGCCGCACCCCGGATGAGGCCTTCCTCCTGGTGCGGTCGCTGCTCGACGCCTCCGGCGTCGCCGCGTCCGCCGTCACGGGCACGGCGATCGGCTCCGTGGTGCCCGCCGTCACCGGCCCGCTCGCCGAGGCGTGCACGCGACTTACCGGGACGCCGGCGGTGATCGTGGACGGCCGCTCCAAGCTCCCCATCACGCTCGACGTGGACGAGCCGCGCACGGTGGGCGCCGACCGCATCATCAACACGCTGGCGGCGAGCCGGCTGCACAAGTGCGACTGCATCGTTGTCGACCTCGGCACGGCGACGACCTTCGACTGCATCACCGGTGACGGCCGGTTCATCGGCGGCGTCATTGCGCCGGGCGTGCAGATGTCGGCCGAGTCGCTGTTCCGGAAGACCGCCAAGCTGACGGCCACTGAATTGCTCCCGCCGTCGAAGGTCATCGGGCGGCGCACCGAGGAGTGCATCCGGTCGGGGGTGGTGCTCGGCGCGGCCGACGCCATCGACGGGCTGGTGCGCCGCATCAAGGCGGAGTGGCCGGGTTCTCAAGTGCCCGTGGTGATCGCCACCGGCGGACTCGCGGCGTCCTTCATGCCGTTGTGCAAGGAGCTTGACCACCTGGAGCCGGACCTGACGCTACGCGGACTGGCCATGGCCTCCGCGATGCTGGGGTAGGGCGGGCGCCGCGGCGACATGGCGATTTTCTGCCGAGTGGCGGGCGCCGTAATGACAGGACGCGAGGGCCGACCTGACAGTCGGCCCTCTGCAATTATGGCATATATAAACTACTGTCGCTATTGAAGTTACGCTCAATTGGCGTGAAAGGACGTCCCTTGCGTTGGCACGACTCTCGCATATCTTTACGACTGTTGTTAGCACTCGGCAGCGAGGAGTGCCAACGCGAATCAGTCATCACATACTTACCCCCAATTGCACGAGGAGTCCCGAACATGGCAGCCAAGACCCCTGGGTCGAAGGTCGCGCCGCTCGCCGATCGCGTGGTCATCAAGGCCAGCGAGGAAGCCGAGCAGATGCGCGGCGGTCTGTACATCCCGGACACGGCCAAGGAAAAGCCCCAGCAGGGCGAGATCATCGCCGTGGGCCCCGGTCGCTATGAGGACGGCAAGCTGGTCCCCATGGGCGTGAAGGTCGGCGACAAGGTGCTGTACGGAAAGTACAGCGGCACCGAAGTCACCATCGATGGCGAGAACTACCTGATCCTGCGCGAGTCGGACGTCCTCGCGGTCGTCAACTAAGCCACTCCCCTCAAGCACCACGGAGCAGATACTCATGGCAGCGAAGCAACTGCATTTCAACGTTGATGCCCGCGCGGCGCTCAAGCGCGGCGTCGATCAGCTGGCCGAGGCGGTCAAGGTCACGCTCGGCCCCAAGGGCCGGAACGTCGTGATCGAGAAGAAGTTCGGCGCCCCGACGGTCACCAAGGACGGCGTGACCGTGGCCAAGGAAGTCGAGCTGACGGATGCGCTCGAGAACCTCGGCGCCCAGATGGTGAAGGAAGTCGCCACCAAGACGTCGGACATTGCCGGCGACGGCACGACGACGGCGACGGTGCTGGCCCAGGCGATCTTCCGCGAAGGCCTCAAGAACGTGACGGCCGGCGCGAACCCGATGGCCATCAAGCGCGGCATCGACAAGGCCGTGTTCGCCATCACCGAGGAGCTCAAGAAGATCTCGGTGCCGACGACGGGCAAGAAGGAGATCTCGCAGGTCGGCGCGATCTCGGCCAACAACGACAAGGAAATCGGCGACCTCATCGCCGACGCGATGGAGAAGGTGGGCAAGGACGGCGTCATCACGGTCGAGGAAGCCCGCGGCCTCGAGACGACGCTGGAGACCGTGGACGGCATGCAGTTCGACCGCGGCTACCTGTCGCCCTATTTCATCACCGACCCGGAGAAGATGGAGGTCGCCCTCGAGGACGCCTACATCCTGATCCACGACAAGAAGATCTCGTCGATGAAGGACCTGCTCCCGGTGCTCGAGAAGGTCGCGCAGACCGGCAAGCCGCTCCTGATCATCGCCGAGGACATCGAGGGCGAGGCGCTCGCCACGCTCGTCGTGAACAAGCTGCGTGGCACGCTGAAGGTCGCCGCCGTCAAGGCGCCGGGCTTCGGTGACCGCCGCAAGGCGATGCTCGAGGACATCGCGGTCCTCACCAAGGGCAACGTCATCAGCGAGGAAGTGGGCTTCAAGCTCGAGAACGCGGTGCTCAGCGACATGGGCCGCGCCAAGCGCCTCGTGATCGACAAGGACAACACGACGATCATCGACGGCTACGGCGACGAGGACAAGATCAAGGGCCGCATCAAGGAGATCGAGGTCGCCATCGAGAAGAGCACGAGCGACTACGACAAGGAGAAGCTCCAGGAGCGCAAGGCCAAGCTCGCCGGCGGCGTGGCGGTGATCAACGTCGGCGCCGCGACCGAGGCCGAGATGAAGGAGAAGAAGGCCCGCGTCGAGGACGCGCTGCACGCCACGCGCGCGGCGGTCGAGGAAGGCATCGTCCCCGGCGGCGGCGTCGCACTCATCCGTTCGCAGTCGGCGCTCAAGGGCATCAAGCTCGATGCCGACGAGCAGATCGGCGTCGACATCGTGCGCCGCGCGGTCGAAGAGCCGCTCCGCATGATCGTCTACAATGCGGGTGGCGAAGGCTCGATCGTCGTCGAGAAGGTCCGCGCGTCGAAGGACAAGAACTTCGGCTACAACGCGCTGACCGACACGTACGAGGACCTCGTGGTCGCGGGCGTCATCGACCCGACCAAGGTGACGCGCACGGCGCTCCAGAACGCGGCCTCCATTGCCGCGCTGCTGCTGACGACGGAAGCGGTCATCGTCGAGAAGAAGGAAGAGAAGCCCGCCATGCCGGCCGGTGGCCCGGGCGGTGGAATGGGCGGGATGTACTAGACCACGATTGAGGATTGGGATTTCGGATCAGGAATCCGGATTCCGATTGGCGATCATGATCAACGATGGGGCCGGGCGATTACTCGCCCGGCCCCATTTCCTTTTGGCGGGATCGGCGCGCATTTCCACTTAAGAGACCCGGATTGGGCTAGATTGCAGGTAGCCAGTCCTCCGACCGATCGCCGACGCCGATCGATCCCTGCCGAAACCGAGTGACGGTTTCGCTGCTTTGGCGAGCATCAGGCCCCGTGGCCGAGCTCCCCCCGATCGCGCCAACAGGCGGTTCTGTGATTCTCAAGTCTCCGCGGACGTCGTCCTCGGCGCCTGTCGTCGTCCCGGCCGCGCCACAGAGTGGACATGCCCCGCACGCGCACGCGCTCCAGCGCATCGCCCTGCTCGGCAATCACCTGCCGCGCCAGTGCGGCATCGCCACCTTCACCACCGACCTCGCGGGTGCCGTCACCGGCGCCTTTCCGGAGCTCGACACGCTCGTCGTCGCGATGAACGACGCGGGGCGGCGGCATGCCTATCCGTCCGAAGTGCGCTTCGAGATCGAGCAGGACGACGTGGCGTCGTACCGCCGCGCCGTGGACTTCCTGAACGTCTCCATGGTGGACGCGGTCTCGGTGCAGCACGAGTTCGGGATCTTCGGCGGCAAGGCCGGAGCCCTGCTCCTGCCGCTCCTCGGCGAGCTCCGCATGCCCATTGTCACGACGCTGCACACCATCCTCGCGCGGCCGGACGTCGAGCAGCGCCGCGTCATGGACGAGATCATCCGCCGCTCCGAGCGTCTCGTGGTGATGAGCGCGCACGGCGCCACGCTGCTGCACGACGTGTATGGCGTGGACCTGGCCAGGGTGGACCTGACCCCGCACGGCATTCCCGAAGTCATGTTCGGCGAGGGCGACAAGGACCGGCTGGGCGTCGCCGGCAAGCAGGTGATCCTGACCTTCGGCCTCCTCTCGCCTGACAAGGGCATCGAGTACGTCATCGACGCGATGCCGGCGATTCTCGAGCGGCATCCGGACACGGTCTACATCGTGCTCGGCGCCACGCACCCGCACGTGCTCGCCCATGCCGGCGAGTCGTATCGGCTGATGCTCGAGGCGCGCGCGCAGGCCTTGGGCGTGGACGGCAGCATGATCTTCCACAACCGCTTCGTCAGCCAGGCCGAACTCGGCGAGTTCCTGACGGCGGCCGACCTCTACGTGACCCCGTACCTCAACGCGGAGCAGAGCACGTCAGGGACGCTGGCCTATGCGGTGGGGGCGGGGAAGGCGGTCATCTCCACGCCGTATCGGTACGCCACCGAATTACTCGCCGACGGGCGCGGGGTGCTGGTGCCGGTGCGCGACGCCGGCGCCATCGCGCGCGAGGTCATCGACCTGCTCGACGACGGCGTGCGCATGGCCACGGTGCGGCAGTGCGCCGCATCGTATGGCCGCGCCATGTCGTGGCCGGAAGTGGCGCGCCTGCACGTCGCGTCGCTCGAGCACGCGGCGGCGAGCCACGCGCACCGGCGCCGCAATGTCTTTCGCGCGCGCACGCTCGCCGAGCGCCCCGCCTCGCTGCCCGAGTTGAGCCTCGACCACCTGCAGTGCATCACCGACGACACCGGCGTGCTGCAGCACGCGTCATTCGTGGTGCCGCGCTACGCCGACGGCTATTGTCTCGACGACAACGCCCGCGCGCTGCTGCTGATGGTCCTGCTCGAGGAGTCGGGTGGCGCCGAGCGGCGCACCGTGCGCACGCTGGCGTCGCGCTATCTCGCCTTCCTGAGCAACGCCTTCGACCAGCCGTCGGGGCGATTCCGCAACTTCCTCTCCTATTCGCGTGTGTGGGGCGAGTCGGTGGGCTCCGAGGACAGCCAGGGGCGCGGGCTGTGGGCGCTGGGCACCGTCGTGGGGCGCGCCCCCGATCCGGGCCGTCGCTCGCTGGCGGGCGACCTGTTCCACGCGGCGATGCCGGCCATGGCGTCGCTCTCGAGTCCGCGGGCCTGGGCGTACGCCCTGCTTGGCATCAATGAGTACCTGCACGCCTTCGCCGGCGATCGCGGCGTGCAGGCGATGCGCACGCTGCTCACCGACCGCCTGGCCGACATCCACGCCCGTGCGAGCACGCCCGACTGGCCCTGGTTCGAGGCGTCGCTCACCTACGGCAACGCGCGGCTGTCGCAGGCGCTGCTCGTCTCGGGCGAGGCCATGGGACGCGCCGACCTCGTGGCCACCGGCGTGCGTTCCCTTGCGTGGCTGGCAAAACTGCAGCACACGCCCGACGGCTTCTTCTCGCCCATCGGCTCCAACGGCTTCTATGTGCGGGGCGGGGAGCGCGCGCGCTTCGACCAGCAGCCCGTGGAAGCGTGCGGCATGGTGGCCGCCTGTCACGATGCGCTGCGCATCACCGGCGACATCCGATGGGCCAGCGAGGCCAACTCCGCCTTCAGCTGGTTTCTCGGCCAGAACCACCTGCAGCAGCCCGTCTACGATGTCTCGAGTGGCGGCTGCCGCGACGGCCTGCACGCCGAGCGCGTGAACGAGAACGAGGGCGCCGAGTCGACGCTGAGCTTCCTGATGGCGCTGAACGACATGCGCGTGGCGGCGCGCGCCGAATCCGTCTGACCGCTTCCCCCCCCTCGACCCACGGTAACGATGTCGCCACGACACCAGTACGAGGTTCTGCTGCACCGGCACGAGTTCAACCCCATCCTGTCGGCCGCCGACTGGCCGTATCCGGCGCACACCGTGTTCAACCCCGGGGCCACGCGGCTCGCCGACGGCACCACGCTGCTGCTCTGCCGCGTGGAGGACCGGCGCGGTCACTCGCACCTGTGCGCCGCGCGCTCCGCGAATGGCGTGGACGGTTGGACGATTGACGCGGTGCCGACGTTGATGCCGGATCCGAAGCAGTATCCCGAGGAACTGTGGGGCATCGAGGACGCGCGCATCACCTATCTCCCCGAGCTCAAGAAGTACGCCGTGTGCTACACCGCCTTCAGCAAGGGCGGGCCGGGCGTGGCGCTGGCGATGACCGAGGACTTCAAGACGTTCGAACGGCTCGGCCTCGTGATGCAGCCGGACGACAAGGACGCCGCCATGCTGCCGCACCGGATCGACGGCAACTGGGCGATGCTGCACCGGCCCATGACCGACCTTGGGGCGCACGTCTGGATTTCCTACTCGCCCGACCTCACCAACTGGGGCGGGCACAAGCTGGTGCTGCAGGCGCGGCGCGGGGCCTGGTGGGACGCCAACAAGGTGGGGCTGTCGCCGCAGCTGGTGGAGACGCCGCGCGGCTGGCTGATGATCTACCACGGCGTGCGGCAGACGGCGTCAGGCGCGCTGTACCGCCTTGGGCTCGCGCTGTTGGACCTCGAACATCCCGACCAGGTGCTCCGGCGCGGCGACATGTGGGTCTTCGGCCCCGAGGCCTCGTACGAGTGCCTCGGCGACGTCGGCTACGTCGCGTTCCCCTGCGGCGTCACCATCGGCGACGACGGCGACACGCTGAATGTCTATTACGGCGCGGCGGACACCAGCATCGCGCTCGCCACCGGCAGCATCAAGCAGATGCTGCGATGGCTGGATGAGCATGGAATGGCGGTGAAGACGGATTGAGGATTGGGAGCTCGGATCAGGAATTCGGATTCCGATTCGCGACTGGGATCTACGATGGGGCCGGGCGAGCGATCGCCCGGCCCCAGTCCTTATCCCCCGCACCCCGCACCACACCCTGTTCCCCGCACCCCGCACCACACCCTGTATCCTGCACCCTGCACCCCGCACCTTCAGATGCCAAGCTCCATCTGCCCCCGCCCCTCAGGAAACGTCACCTCGTCCTGCGAAGCGCACCGCATCGTCCCCTTGAAGCTGGTCCGGCGTAGCGCGTCCTTCGCCGCCCCCAGCGCGACGGCGGGCAGGTTGTTCTGCTGACTCAGGTGCGCGAGCAGCACGTGCCGCAGTCCCTTGTGCGCCACCCGCTGCAGCAGCCCGCCGCTCTGGCGGTTGCTCAGGTGCCCCGTGTCGCAGGCGATGCGCTCCTGCAGGAAGGGCGGGTAGGGCCCGTTGCGCAGCATCTCCTCGTCGTGGTTGCTCTCGAAGACGAGGCAGTCGAGGCGCTCGAACGCGGCGCCCAGCTCCTCGGGCACGTGACCGAGGTCCGTCGCCACGCCGAGGCGCGCCCCCGACCGCGACGCCGTGATCACCACCGCCGCCGGCTGCGCCGCGTCGTGCGGCACGCGCACGAGTTCGATCTCGCAGTCGCCGATCGCCGTGCGCTTGCCGTACGTGAGCGCGTGCTGCTGTCCCGGCGGCAGGTCGCGGATGCCGTTCAGCGTGCCCCGCGTGGCGTACACGGGCCAGTGCCACTTGGCCACCGCCTGCGCGATCCCCTTCACATGGTCGATGTGTTCGTGCGTCACGACGATCGCGCTGATGGACTGCGGCATGACACCGGCCTCGGCGAGCCGCTTCGCGAGGATGCGCGGGCCGAGCCCGTTGTCCACGAGCAGGCGCGTCTCGCCCATCTCGACCAGCGTTGCGTTCGCCTTGCTCCCGCTGGCGAGCGTGCAGAATCTCACCGGCGTTCCCGCAGTTCGCTCGGCAGCGTCTCCAGCAGCGGCTTGAGGTTGCGCGCCTTCTCCTCGGTGGTCACCAGCACCACGCCGTCGTGCTCCACCACCACCAGGCCCGACACGCCGTAGAGCACGATGTTGGCGCCGGCCGCGTACACCACGTTGCCGGATGACTCGCGCAGCTGCACGCGCCCGTGCGCCACGTTGCCGTCGGCGTCGCCGGCCCGCACACCCCGCAGCGCCGACCAGGTGCCGACGTCATTCCAGCCGAAGCTTCCGGACAGCACGTACACCTGGCTGCTCCGCTCGAGCACGCCGACGTCCACCGCGATCGGGTCCTTCACGCCGCGGAAGAACGCCTCGGCGTCATCTCCCGCGGCCGCGAGCGGTCCGGCCACCGCCGGGCAGAGCGCGGCGAGTTCGTCGAGGAAGACGCCCACCGGCCAGGCGAAGATGCCCGAGTTCCACAGCGCGCCGGCCTTCACCAGCGCCTCGGCCTTCTCCTGCTTCGGCTTCTCGACGAAGCGCGCCACGCGGCGCGCCGCTCCAGCGGTCGGCTCGCCCACTTCGATGTAGCCCAGCCCCGTGTCGGCGTGCGTCGGGACGATCCCCACCGTCACGAGGCCGTGCGTGCGCACGGCTTCGGAGGCCGCGAGCTGAAGCGCCTCGCGAAAGCCGGCCACGTCGGCGATGGCCCAGTCGGCATGCACCGACACCATGATCGCGTCAGGGCCGGCGGCCTTGGCGATGCGACTGGCCGCCCACGCGAGCGCCGCTGCCGTGCCGGCCGGGCGCGGCTCGGCGAGCACGTGGTCGGACGGGAGCTCCGGCGCGATCGCGCGCACGCCCATCGCCAGCTCGGCATTGGTCAGCACCAGCGTCCGGTCGGCCGACGCCACCGGGGCGAGCCGGTCGAGCGTGTCGCGCAGCATCGGCTGGTGGCTGAGCAGGGGGAGGAACTGCTTGGGGCGCTCGGGCGTACTGAGCGGCCAGAAGCGCGACCCGACGCCCCCGGCGAGAATGACTACCCACGTCTGGGGCGCGTTCACGGGGCCACCGGTGGTGAATCAGCGCCGTCGTCAACGCCCGTGAGCTCCACCACACGGGCGTAGAGTCGCTTGGGGCTGAACGGCTTGGTGATGAAGTCGGACGCCCCGAGGCGCATCGCCTCATCGTATCGCTGGTCCTGTCCGGCCGCGGTCAGGATCACGCAGGGCAGGGACGACCAGCGCGGATCCTGGCGCATGCGCGCCAGCACCTCGAGTCCGGAGAGGTTGGGCATCATGAGGTCGAGCAGGACCAGCCGGACATCGGGGTGCGCCGCGAGGGCGTCGAGCGCCTCGACCCCGTCGAAGACGAGCGTCACCTGAAAGGGGCCCTGCTCGAGCTTGGTCTTGACGATGCGGCCGATGTGGGGTTCGTCGTCGGCCACGAGCACGTGGCACGTCATGCCGGGGCGCCGCTCAGACGAGGGACGCGATGTTCGCGCGGTTGCGCCGCAGTTCGTACAGCAGCTGGGCGAGGTTCACCGTGGGGAGCGCCAGGACCAGCAGCACGGCGTCCTCCGAAAGCGACGCCACGATGGCGAAGCCGCGTTCGTGCTCGAGCACGGCAGTCTGGAGCGCCCCCTGCTGGCTGCTATGACCCAGCTCCTCGGCGGCCAGCATGACCGGCGGGACGTGGGCCGCCACGTTCTCGGCGTCGGTCGTGGGCTGGGCCTGGGCGTCGATCACCAGCCCGTCGCGCCCCAGGACGACCACGGCCTGCACCCCCTCCCGATCCCGAATTGCCGCTACGAGGTCGTGAATGGTCGGCATCGCCCGCTCCGGTGTAGAAGTAGAAAAGGTTGCCGAAGTGTACGCTCCACCATAGCGAAGTCAAGCCGAATTCGCTTCCCCTGCCGACGCCCGACCGCTACTTTCACAAACAGCCCATGCACACACTGAATTCCGTCCTCGGCCGCAGTCGTCGCGCGGCGCACCGCCTGTTCTCGCTGGCCGTGGCCGCGCTTGCGCTCTCCGCCTGCGACGACCCGTTCAAGCTCAAGGCGTCGTACGGCAACGAGCCGTTCGTCTACTCGCTCTACGGCATCTCCGGCTCCGGGCCGGCGAACGCGCCGGCGGCCCTCGATCTCGTGGGCCGCGCGCCGGTGCGCGTGGACGGGAGTTTCAGCTTTGACATCGCCTTCGACTTCGACGGCACCGGCAAAGTGGTGATCCTCCCGCAGAAGCTCGTCGGCACGCCGATCAGCGGCTCGCGTACCGTGGCGCTGCAGCGCATCAGCGGCAGCTACGAGTCGGTCCTGCTCGCGCCCAGCAAGGGGTGGCAGCTCGATTCGGCCGTGACGCTGCTGCCGGGCGAGGTGCTCGGCGTGCGCATGACCTCGGCCAGCTGTGCCTACCAGTTGTCCTCCGACATGTACGCCAAGATCGTGGTGGACTCGGTCAGGACGGGCGGGCTGATCTTTGGCCGGGGCGTCATCAACCCCAACTGCGGCTTCAGGTCCTTCGCCGAAGGCATTCCGGAAAAATAGGCCATGCACGACATCCGGATGGTGCGTGAACAGGCGGCGGCGCTGCGCGACGGCATGCGCCGCCGCGGCGCCCTGGAGCAGCTCGAACCGGTGATCGCGCGGCTCGAAACCCTCGACCGCGAACGCCGGCAGGCCATCCAGGCCGTCGAGGAGAAGAAGGCGGCGCGCAATGCGGCCAGCCAGGACGTGGGCCGCAAGAAGAAGGCGGGCGAGGATACGACCGCCCTGCAGGCCGAGACCCGCGCCCTCGGCGAGGAGATCGCGCGCATCGAGGCGACGCTCGCCGAGACCGAGGCGGCCATCCAGCAGGGGATGTTCGAGATCCCCAACGTGACGCTGCCGCCGGTGCCGGAGGGCGACGAGACGCACAACACCGTGGTGCGCACGTGGGGCACGCCCCGCGCCGCCGACGGCGTGAAGCCGCACTGGGAGGTGGGCGAGGCGCTCGGCCTCCTCGACCTCGCGCGCGGCGCCAAGATCTCGGGCTCGGGCTTCATCGTCTTCCGCGGCACCGGTGCGCGGCTGGTGCGCGCCCTGATGAACCTGATGCTCGACCTGCACACGCGCGAGCACGGCTACGAGGAGTTGTGGGTGCCCGTCGTCGTGAACCGCGCGTCGATGATCGGCACGGGCCAGCTCCCCAAGTTCGCCGAGGACATGTACACGCTCGTTGGCGACGAGGGCTACCTGATCCCCACCGCCGAGGTGCCGGTCACCAACCTGCACCGCGAGGAGATCCTCGACGCGTCGCAGCTCCCCAAGGCGATGTGTGCCTACACGCCCTGCTTCCGCCGCGAGGCGGGGGCGGCCGGCAAGGACACGCGCGGCCTGCTGCGCGTGCACGAGTTCGACAAGGTGGAGCTGGTGCGCTACTGCCGCCCCGAGGACGGCGCGGCGCAGCTCGAGCTGCTCACCGGGCACGCCGAGCGCGTGCTGCAGCTGCTTGGGCTCCCGTACCGCGTGCTGCTGCTGGCCGCGGGCGACACCGGCTTCAACAGCGCCATGACCTACGACCTCGAGGTCTTCGCCCCCGGGGTGGGGAAGTGGCTCGAAGTCTCGTCGTGCTCGGTCTTCACGGACTTCCAGGCGCGGCGCGCGAACATCCGCTTCCGCGCGGCGCCGGGCGAGAAGCCGCAGTTTGTGTACACGCTGAACGGATCGGCGCTGGCCTTCCCGCGCGTGATCGCCGCCCTCCTCGAGCACTATCAGCAGCCGGACGGTTCGGTGCTGGTGCCCGAGGCGCTGCGTCCGTATCTCGGCGCCGACACCATCCGGTAGCGCATGCGACGCCGGGGGCCGGTCATCCTTGTTGCGCTCGGCCTCCTGCTGCTGTTGGGGTCGTACGTCTGGTACGCGCAGCGCGTGGTGGATGAGCTGCGCAGCGAGTCGGAGCGCACCGGGCGCATGATCGGGCGGATCTACGGGGCGCTCACGGACACCACCGACGGTTCGGAAACCGCCGCACTGTTCCAGCTTTCGCAGGAGGTTCGAGAATTGGGCGTCCCCGTCATCGTCACCGACGTCGAGGGACGGCCGAACTGGTTCGTGAACATTCCGGGGATCGGCAGTGGCATGATCAGCCCCGGCGATCCGCGCTATCCGATGCTCGTGGACATGGTGCGCACGCTCGACCGGCAGAACCGCCCCGTCGTCGAGGCCGGCATCGGCCAGATCCACTTCGGCAACACGCCGCTCGTGCGCGGGCTCAAGGTGATCCCGCTGCTGCAGGTGGCGATGCTCTCGCTCCTCATCGTCGCCGGCATCATGGCGCTCGGCGTGCGCGCGCGCGCCGAGCGTGAGCGCGTCTGGGCGGGAATGGCGCGCGAGGCGGCGCACCAGCTGGGCACGCCGCTGTCGTCGCTCAAGGGGTGGCTCGAGCTGCTCTCCGAGCGCGAAGGAGACCCGGCGACCGAATCGGCCCGGCGCCACATGGAAGGCGACGTCGAGCGGCTGGAGCGTGTGGCGCACCGCTTCGAGCGCATCGGGCGCCCACCCAAGCTCGTCGCCACCGATGTCGCCGACGTGGCGGAGGCCGTGGTGGATTATTTCCGGGCGCGCGTGCCGACGCTGGCCAATACGGTGGTCATTTCGTTCGAGCGCGGCGATGGGCCGCTCGTCGCGCCGGTGGATCGCGTGCTCCTCGAGTGGGCGGTGGAGTCGCTGATCAAGAACGCGGTGGACGCGCTGGCGGGGCGGGGCGGCTCCATCACGGTGCGCGTGGACCGCGCCGCTGGCGGTGGCGCGCGCGTGCGCGTCGCCGACGACGGGCCGGGCATCCCGCAGGCCCTGAAGCGCAAGATCTTCGCCGCCGGTTTCACCACCAAGGAGCGCGGCTGGGGCATCGGCCTGCCCCTCGCGCGGCGCATCATCGAGGAATCGCACCGCGGCCGCCTCGTGCTCGTGGCGTCCGATCGTGGCGCGGTCTTCGACGTGATCGTTCCTGGATGACACTGCCGGGCCCCGCAGGTGACGTGACGCTCAACACCGCGCAGCGTGCCGCCGTCGAACACGGCGCGGGGCCGCTGCTCGTGCTCGCCGGCGCCGGCTCGGGCAAGACGCGCGTGCTGACCGCCCGCGTCGCGCGCATCGTGGACGAGCTCGGCGTCGCGCCGCATCGCGTGCTGGCCGTCACGTTCACCAACAAGGCCGCGGGGGAGATGCGCGAGCGCATTGCCCGCCTGCTGGGCGCCGAGCCGCGCGGCATGTGGATCGGCACCTTCCACGGGCTGGGCGCGCGCATGCTGCGCCTGCACGCCGACCGCGTGGGGCGCACCGCCGAGTACACGATCTACGACGAGGATGACACGCTCACCGTCGTGCGCCGCCTGATGGAACGCGCCACGGTGAGCCCCAAGGACTTCGCGGCCAAGGCGGTGGTGGCCGCCATCAGCGACGCCAAGAACGCGCTCGTCACGCCGGCCGAATACGAGCGGCTCGCCATGACGCCGCTCGCCAAGGCGGTGGCGCCCGTCTACGCCGCCCTCGAGCCCACGCTGCGCGCGCAGAACGCGGTGAGCTTCGACGACCTGCTCGTGCTCCCCGTGCAGCTCCTCACCGAGCATGCCGACCTGCGGGCGCACTACGCCGCGCGCTTCGAGCACCTGCTGGTGGACGAGTACCAGGACACCAATCACGCGCAGTACGAGTTCGTGCGCCTCATCGCCGGCCCGCAGGGCAACGTCGCGGTGGTGGGCGACGACGACCAGTCCATCTACGGCTGGCGCGGCGCCGACGTGCGCAACATCCTCGATTTCGAGCGCGACTACCCCGGCGCGCGCGTCGTGCGGCTCGAGGAGAACTACCGCTCGACGCCGGGCATTCTCGCCATGGCCAACGTCGTCATCGCGCAGAACACGGCGCGGCGCGGCAAGACGCTGCGCGCCACGCGTCCCGCCGGCGAGCCGGTGACGGTGCTCAAGGCGCTCGACGACCGCGACGAGGCCGACGCCATCGCCGAGGCCATCGAAGCCCGCCGGATGAACCTGCGCGAGCGCCCGTCGGAAATGGCCGTGCTCTACCGCACGAATGCGCAGAGCCGGTCGCTCGAAGAGTCGCTGCGGCGGCGCAGCATCCCGTACCGGCTGATCGGCGCCGTGCGCTTCTACGACCGCCGCGAGGTGCGCGATCTCCTCGCCTGGCTGCGCCTCGCCGCCAACCCGGCCGACGACGAGGCCTTCCGCCGCGCCATCACCGTGCCGCGGCGCGGCATCGGCGAGGCGACGGTGGAACTGATGGCCGAGATCGCACGCGGCCACGGCATCTCGCTCCTCGACATGGCGCGGCGCGCCGGGGAGCTCGACGGCGTGCGTCCGGCGACGCGGCAGGCGCTGCTCGACATCGTGCGCCTTGCCGATCGCTTCCGGGCGAGCGCCGCCGATGCGAGCGTGGACCAGTTGATCATCGAGATCCTGCAGGCCACCGGGTACGACGAGGCGCTGCGCGCCGAAGGGCCCGAGGGGCTTGACCGCCTCGACAACGTGCGGGCGATGGTCGAGGGCGCCGCCGAAACGGTGGTGGACGACGGCGGCGAGCTCGGCCTGCGTCCGCTCGACCATTTCCTGCAGAAGGCGATGCTCGTCACCGCCGCCGACCAGCTCGGCGCCGACGCGGATGCGGTGACGCTGATGACCGTGCACACCGCCAAGGGGCTCGAGTATCCCGTGGTGTTCGTGAGCGGGCTGGAGGACGGGCTCTTCCCGCTGGCGCGGGCGTTCGACGATCCCGAGATGCTCGAGGAGGAGCGCCGCCTGCTCTACGTCGCCATCACGCGCGCCGAGCGCAAGCTCACGCTCACGTGGGCGATGTCGCGGCGGCGCAACGGCGAGCTGATGCCGGGGATCATGTCGTCGTTCATCTCGCC
>JACREJ010000088.1 GCA_016218305.1 Gemmatimonadota bacterium
GCTGAACCTGATGCTGGCGTGCGGCATGATCGGCTCCTGGGGCAAGGCGATGATCCCGATCCGCGGGCAGAACAACGTGCAGGGCGCGAGCGACATGGGCGCCGTGCCGTTCGCGTACACGGATTACCAGCGCGTGGACGACCCGGCGGTGCGCGCCATGTACGCCGAGGCGTGGGGGATCGACCCCGAGCGCCTGTCGCTCAAGGTCGGGCGCAAGGTCACGCAGATCGTCGGCGCCGACTCACCCGTGCGGGCGATGTACATCATGGGAGAGAACCCGATCATCTCGGACCCGGATGTCTCGCACGCCGAGGAGTGGTTCCGCGGCCTCGAGTTCCTGGCGGTGCACGACATCTTCCTCACCGAGACGGCGCGGTATGCCGATGTGGTGCTGCCGGGCGCCTCGTTTGCGGAGAAGACCGGGACGTTCGTGAATACCGAGCGGCGGGTGCAGCTGTTCGACAAGGCGGTGGATCCGCCCGGCGACGCGCGCGCGGACCTCGACATCCTGCTCGACCTCTCGCGACGGCTCGGCGTGCCGACGCCGTACGCCGACAGCGAGGGCGTGCAGCACGAGATCGCACGGGTGACGCCGACGCTGCGCGGCGTGACGCATGCGCGGCTCCGTGCGCACCGCGCCGGCCTGCAGTACCCGGTGCCGGACGAGACGCACATGGGGACGGCGTTCCTGTTCGCCGACGCCTTCCCGACGCCCGACGGCCGCGCCACGCTCGTTCCGGTGGAGTACCTGCCGCCCGCGGAGCTGCCGGACGCGGAGTACCCGTTCTTCCTGAACACGGGCCGCCAGATCTACCACTGGCACACGGGAACGATGACGCGCCGGTCCACGGCGCTCGACTCGCGCGAGAGCACGCCCACCATCGAGCTGAACCCGGCAGATGCCGCGGCGCTGGGCGTGCACGACGGGGACGAGGTGGTGGTGACGTCACGGCGGGCGCACATCCGCATCGCCGTGCGCATCAGCGAGCGGGTGGCGCGGCATCAGGTCTTCGTGCCGATGCACTATCGCGAGGCCGCGGCCAACTTGCTGACGAACCCGGCGCTCGACCCGCACGCGCACATCCCGGAGTTCAAGGTCTGCGCCGTGCGGGTCGAGGCGGCGGCCGTGACCGCGGGAGTCTGACCATGGAACTGGGACTGCGGGGCAAGGTGGCGCTGGTGGGCGGTGCGTCGTCGGGACTGGGACGCGCGATCGCCGAGGAGCTGGCGTCCGAGGGATGCGAGGTGGCCGTGGTGGCGCGCGGGGCGGACCGGCTGCAGGCGGTGGCGCAGGATCTGTCGCACCGGCATGGCGTGCGCGTGATCGCGCTGCCGACGGACCTGTCGCACCCCGGCGCCCCAGCGGCGTGTGTGCAGGCGGCGCAGGCGGCCCTGGGGCGCGTGGACATCGTGGTGGCCAACGCCGGTGGTCCGCCGGCGACGAAGGTCGATGTCGCGACGACCGCGCAGTTCGAGGCGGCGCTGCGGCTGAACCTGCTCGCATCGATCGAGCTCGCCCAGGCCGCGCTGCCGGGCATGCGCGAGCGCCGCTGGGGACGGGTGATCTTCCTGACTTCGTTTGCGGCCAAGCAGCCGCAGCCGGACCTGCTGCTCTCCAACACGGCCCGCGCCGGCCTGCTCGGCTTCGCCAAGACCATGGCCAACGAGGTGGCGGCCGACGGCGTGCTCGTGAACACCGTGCTGCCCGGGCACTTCGACACGGCACGCGCCGCTGAATTGGCGCGCATGCGAGCGGCGCGCGACGGCGTCGCCGTGGAGGAGCTGCTGGCGAAGCGCGCCGCGCACGTGCCGCTCAAGCGGGTGGGGGCGCCGCGCGAGATGGCCGCCGTCGTGGCGTTCCTGGCGTCGGAGCGCGCGAGCTTCGTGACGGGAACGGCGATACAAGTGGACGGAGGACAGACGGCAGGACTGTTGTAGAGAGAAACAACAGAGAGACAACAGAGAAACAACAGAGAGACAACAGAGAGACAACAGACCGAATACAGGGGGGAGTGCCGGGGGAGGCGCTCCCCTTTGGTGCTTCCTCGCGGTCCTTCGCGGCCTTCGACCGTCGCGGTTGAATTTCCACTACACGCCATCAGCCATATCGCCCTTCCATTGGGCGACGCCAGTCGCGACGTTTTAGGGGTTGACCACGTAGTCTCGCCTACATTGCTGACGCCGGCCGTACGCGCCGGCAGCATTCGCCCAAATACCGGAGCTTCCGCGCGTGAAAGCGCTTGTCAAACCAGCCCCCGCTGCTGGATTCGAACTACGGGACGTGCCCGTCCCGACCATCCGCGACGATGAAGTCCTGATCAAGGTGGCCCGTGCCGGCGTCTGCGGCACGGACGTGCACATTCACGAGTGGGACGACTGGGCGAAGGGGCGGTGCAAGCCGCCGTTCGTCGTCGGCCATGAGTTCGCCGGCACGGTGGTGGAGGTCGGCCAGCTGGTCACCGACGTGCACGTGAACGACCGCGTGACGGCGGAGGGACACATCGTCTGCGGCCGCTGCCACCTGTGCCGCACGGGCAACTCACACGTCTGCCCCAACACGCGCATCATCGGCGTGGACCGGGACGGCTGCTTCGCCGAGTTCATCGCCATGCCCGCCGGCAACGTCTGGCACCTCGATGACAACATCCCGTTCGAGATCGGCGGCATTCACGACCCCATGGGGAATGCGTTCCATACGGCGCTGACGGCCGACATCCCCGGCAACACGGTGTTGATCACGGGATGCGGACCGATCGGCATCTTCGCGGTCGGCATTTGCGTCGCGGCGGGGGCGAGCTGCGTGATTGCCAGCGACGTCAACCCGCGGCGCCTGGAACTGGCGCGTGCAATGGGCGCGCACTTCGCGGTGACGCCCGATCAGGTGGGCGAGACGGTGCGCAAGGCGACGGAAGGCCTCGGCGTGGATGTCGTGCTCGAGATGGCTGGCGTGCCGGCGGCGGTGCATCAGGCGTTCAAGGAAGTGCGCGTCGGCGGGCGGGTGCAGATGCTCGGCATTCCCGCGAAGCCGATGGAGATGAACCTCGCCACCGAGATCATCTTCAAGGGGGTCACGGTGTACGGCGTGGTGGGCCGCCGGATGTACGACACCTGGATCCAGATGACGCAGTTCCTGCGCTCGGGCAAGTTTGACCCGACGCCGGTGATTACGCACCGGTTTCCGCTGGAGCAGCATGCTGAAGCGATACGGGTCATCAAGAGCGGAGAGGCGGGAAAGGTCGTATTCGAAGTGAGCTAGAGAAACAACAGAGAGACAGCAGAAAGACAACAGAGAGACAACAGACTTACCACAGTTCCGTGTACGGAACGGGCAGACATAGCTATGGCATTGAACTCCGCATTCTCGGCATCCATGGAAGGCGCCATCGCGCAACTGAAGGCGGACGGCGTGTACAAGCGGCTGAACTACCTCGAGTCGCCGCAAGCGGCCCATGTCCGCATGGAAGGGCGCGGCGAGGTGCTCATCCTCTCCTCCAACAACTACCTCGGGCTATGCGACGAGCCGTCGGTGGTGCAGGCCGGACACGACGGGCTGAAGGCGTACGGCGCCGGCACGGGGAGCGTGCGCTTCATCTGCGGGACGTTCGCCGTGCACCGCGAGCTGGAGGCGGCGCTGGCGCGCTTTGTCGGCACGCCGGCCGCCTTGTCGTACGTGAGCTGCTGGAACGCCAACGAGGGGCTCACCGCGACGATCGCCGAGGAGGGCGACTTCGTGGTGAGCGACGCGCTGAACCATGCGTCCATCATCGACTCCGTGCGGCTGGCGAAGGCGATCACCAAGTGCACGACGGCCGTGTACAAGCACGGCGACCTGGACGACCTGCGCGAGAAGCTCACGGCCAACAAGGGGGCGCGCCGGCGCATCATCTGGACCGACGGCGTCTTCTCCATGGAAGGGAGCATCGCGAAGCTGCCGGATATCCTGCAGATCGCCCGCGACCACGACGCCATCGTCGTCATGGACGACTCGCACGCCACGGGCGTGCTGGGCGCGACGGGGCGCGGCACGGCGGAGCACTGCGGGGTGGTCGGCGAGGTGGACGTGATCACCTCCACGCTGGGGAAGGCGCTGGGCGGCGCGGCGGGCGGGTTCGTGGCGGGGAACGCGGCACTGTGTGACATGCTGACGCAGCGGTCACGGCCGCAGCTGTTCTCGAACGCGCTGCCACCCACGGTGGCGGCCAGCGCGCTGGCGTCCGTGCAGTTCCTCGAGGCGCATCCCGAGCGGGTGCAGCAGCTGAGGGAGAATGCGAAGTACTTCCGGCAGGCGATCATCGAAGCCGGGTTCAAGCCGCTGCCGGGCGATACGCCGATCGTGCCGATCATCATCGGCGAGACGGCGCACGCCATTCGGATGAGCGAGATGCTGCTGGACGAGGGGATCTTCGTCACCGGGTTCGGGTTCCCGGTGGTGCCGCAGGGCACGGCTCGGCTGCGCTGCCAGATTTCGGCGGCGCATTCGAAGGACGACCTGGACCGTGCGGTGCGCGCCATCACGGCGGTGGCACGCAAGGTGGGGCTCTCGAAGTAGCGGTTACCGGGTCCGTGACCCCGGGGCGGGACGCATCGTCTTCATCCGGTACCACTGGCTGCACCGGTCACCGAGCGGCAAGTTCTGTCGCGTCGGTGTGCGGGTGGGCCGGCGATCCTCCTTTTCGAGGGTTCTAGCATGCGTACGATCTCACGCCTTGGCCGCGCGTTCACGTTGGCGGCGCTTCTCCCCGCTGCTGCCGCGGCGCAGCAGGCCGATGTGCCGATTGAAAACTCGTGGTTCTGGGGGGCGAGCGGCGGACGGATTTCGTTCCCGACGCACTTCCACCGCGTGGACGCGCCGATGATCCAGGCCGACTGGCTGATCACGCGCCAGCGCTGGGCCCTGCAGGTCTACGGGGCGCAGGCCTATTTCACCGACTCGTCGACGGTGGAAGACCCCAACTCGTCGGGCCTGCGCAAGGCGTCGATCACCGACCTGCGGCGCGTCGGGTTCCAGGGCATCGTTTTTCTGCCCAACTGGACCTGGTTCCGGCCATACGCCGGCATCGGCTATTCGTTCAACTACATCAAGCAGGCGGAGCCGATCGGCACGTTTTTCAACAGCGCGGCGGCGCGCGATTCGGCGCAGACGCGCGTGAATGATGCGCGCGCCATGGCCAAGGCGACGTTCAGCGGCGGCTTCATGATCACGTGGCACCGCTTCGCCCCCTACGCGCAGTACACGATGATGCCGACCAAGGGGACGGGCGACTGGCTGATCAACGGGAATGGCTCGACCAGCTTCTTTGAAGTCGGGCTGCGGTACAATTTTGGGTCATCGATAGACAAGTTGAAATAGACACCGATGGTAGATGGTTGAGGGGAGATGGTAGAACGACGGACGGCGGGCGGGTTCCCTTGGGGAATCCGCCCGCGTTCGTTTTAGCGGTCGCCCGCCCGCTATTGACAAATGCGCCGGGTCGACCGATTATCTATTACAAAGCTAATAGGAGACTGGCATGGGCGTCCAACTCACCCGTCGCGAACTCGACGTGATGTCCGTCATCTGGAAGCTCGGGTCTGCGACCGTGGCCGACGTGAAACGGGGGCTCACGGATGAACTGGCGTATCCCACGGTGCTCACGATCCTCCGCACGCTCGAATCCAAGGGGCACGTGCGCCACAAGCAGGACGGCAAGGCGTTCCGCTACTACGCCAGACTGCAGAGCGACGCAGCCGGCTCGAGCGCGCTCTCCAGGCTTCTGGACAAGGTGTACCGCGGGTCGCGCGAACTCCTCATGGCGGGACTGCTCGAAAACGAGGACATCGCGCCCGACGAGCTGAAGCGCCTCAAGAAGCTCGTGGACGACCGGCTCAAGGAGGTGTCGAAATGAACGCCTCGTGGATCGTGGCCTCGGTGCTGACTTCATCGCTGCTCGCCGGCGCGACGATGGCCTGGGAACGGGTGGTTTCGCTCAGACGCGGGGTGCCGCTGCGGTGGGCGTGGGTCGCTGCCATGATCGTCGCGACCGGGTACTCGGCGGCGTGGCTGCTGCCAACTGGAGTCGCGGAGAACGCGCGTCAGTTGACGTCGACGGCTGATCGGTCCGGGGCGCCCGCTCCGCCCGCCAACGGTGAGATCGCCAACGTGGCACCCGGTGCGGTCGCAGGATCTCCGAGCATCCTCGCGTCGACGAGCCGGCTTCGGGAGTTGTTGAGCATTCGGGAGATCCCTGTTCGCGTCGAGCGATTCGTTCGGATCGCGTGGGTCGCGCTGTCCTCCGCCCTGCTGGCCGCGCTCGCCTGGTCGAGCGTTCGGCTACGGAGCGACCGGCGCTCCTGGCGGGCGGCGGAGGTTCAGAACGCACCCGTGCTCATCTCCGATGGGTTTGGGCCTGCCATCGTCGGCGTGCTGCGACCGACGATCGTGATTCCACCCTGGGTGCTCGCCCTCGAGGATACCGCGCAGCAGACGATTCTGGCGCACGAGGAAGAGCACCGACGCGCCGGTGACCCGCGGCTGTTGCTGGCGGGCCTCGGCCTGCTCGTCCTGATGCCATGGAACATCGGCTTGTGGATGATGTGGCGGCGGCTCGGCCGCGCCATCGAGCTCGATTGTGACGAACGCGTGCTCGCGCGCGGCGTCCGGGATGCGGATTACGCGAACGTGCTGCTGGGCGCGTGGCAGCGTGCGCATGCCGACACCACCTGGGCGCCGTCGCCGGCCTTTGCCGAGCGCGCGTCTGGCCTTGGGCGTCGCGTTGAACATCTGATGCGGCCGGTGCCGCGGAGGTGGCGTATGCAGGCTGTGACAGGTTTGTTCGTGAGTGCACTGCTTGTGGGTGCGGTGCTGCTGGTGCCTTCGCCGCAACTCGCGCAAGGAGTCGCCGCTGCAAAGCACGCCTCCGATACACGCCCCTTGCCACTCGTCCTCATCGACGGAGCAAAGCGAAAGGACCTATCAACGAACGCCGCCAACCTGGAAGAAGCGAAGCGGATGCGGGCACGCGGCGAGCGTATCGGCTTGATGCAAGAGTTGGACTCGTCGAATGCCGTTCGGCTGTATGGAGCCGATGGAGTGCGCGGGGCAGTGGCGTTCTGGACGAGATCGTATATGGAGCGCGGGGGTGCTGTGCTACCTGCGTCTGCCGTCATCGCCGGTGCAGCACCCGGCCGAGATCCGACGACGACAGACGCGGAGATGGAGGTTCGCATCTTCACCCACCTGTTCCGAGGCATCACGCTCTCGAGCGCATCCGAGGCCGCGGCCCGAGCGCTGATCGCGCGAGACCAGAACGCGCAGCGGGCGCTGAAAGGCCCATACCTGGCGATCTGGCCGAAGCGCATCGCCCTCACCACGAGGCGCAACGAACAGCTTCGAGCGCTGCTGACGACACCTCGCGACCTTGCGCTCTTCGAGGCTCACGCCGAGGAGGCAATGCCCAGCAGGGTGAGGACGGTCGCAGAGGTGGCGCGGTCGGTCTCAGGCAACTACCTCCTTCGGATAGACGTTTCGGCGTCGGATTTGGAGAGGGTCGAGAAGGTCATTCAGTCGTCGCTCAAGGCGGAGCTGGAGCTGTACAATCGGGCGCCTACCGACACCATGGGCCGACAGGCGATTCTGGCGAAGCGCGACGCGGACGTGCGTGCTGCGCTGAGCAGTGACGCCACCCGTGCGGCCTTCGACAAGCGGCAGGCACAGCTCCGAGCGATCAAGGAGTAGTGCCGTGAAGCACTGTCCTCTGCCTATCCCACGTCCCGCAGCAGAAACCGCAGCGGCCACTCCACC
>JACREJ010000090.1 GCA_016218305.1 Gemmatimonadota bacterium
CGGTCGGCGAGGGGACCTCGCACGCCCCACAGGGCGACGAAGACGAGCGCGAAAGCGCCGAGTGCAAACGGCGCGACCGGACGCAGCCGACGCGTGGCAAGCAGGGCGCGGGCGGCCATCCAGTCGGCGCGGGCGATGGGAGGCGAGTCGGCACGTGGCATCTGCCGCAAGATACGAAGAGACGGGCGGGTCCGGAGTCCGGACCCGCCCGTCTGTCAGTCAGTCAGTCAGGAATGCGCGCGGCCGGGCCGCGGCGGATTACTGAACCGTGATCGTCCCCTTCATGTTCATCGCCAGGTGCGGCGTGCAGTGGTACGGATACGTGCCGGCCTTGATGTTGGCGAACGAGATGGTGATGGTCTCGCCAGCCGTCATCGTCATCTTGCTCGACAGCTCGGCCATCTTGTCGGCGCCGAAGTTCGCATCAAGCTGCGGCACGACGTCGGCCGGAAGGTCGGCCGCGTTGAACGCCACGTTGTGCGGGCCACCCGAGACAAAGACGAACTTGATGCCGTCGCCGGCCTTGATCGTCAGGTCCTTCGGCTCAAAGCGATAGCCCTTCTCATCGCCGAGCATCTTCACTTCGTGCGTCGTGCCGGTGATCGCCGCCGCCGTGCCGGTCGCCGCCACAGCCGGGGCGGCCGCAGGAGCCGCCGTGTCCGTCGCCGGGGCCTTCTCACCGCCGCTGCACGCGCCAAGAACAATGGCACTCGCCACGAGCGCCGAACCGATGAACCGCATTGTCGTGCCTCCGAAAAACGTCGTGATGTTTGGGATTGTCAGGGGGGCTCCCCCAGCCTCTGAAATCTAGGGGAGCCAGGGGGGTAATTGAAGGGTCGCCCCAGTGATACTCCCTCTCGAACGCGGTGGTATCACACGCTGTTCCTGACAGGTGCTGAATTTGACTCCCGCCCCCTGACCGACTAGGCTTCGCGTACCATGAACAGCCGCCGCCATCATCACGTGCACCACCACGGTCCGTCGGGCCGGGGGGAGCACGTTCACGTGCGGCTGATCATCCGGATGGCGTAGACCGCCACCCACCAGCCTGACCCCTCGAGCCCGTCGGATATCCGACGGGCTCTTTTCATTGTCCCCTGCACCACACCCTGCACCCTTCCCCCTCCCGTGATATGCTCCGCATCGCCATTCCCAATAAGGGCCGCCTCAACCAGGATGCCCGGTCTCTCCTGTCCGACGCCGGACTCGAAGTGCGCTCCTCTTCCGAGCGTGCGCTGGTGGCGTCGCTGGGCGGCGAGTTCGAGGCAATCTTCGTCCGCGCGCAAGACATCCCGGAGTTCGTGGCCGATGGGGCGGCGGACGCCGGCATCACGGGCTGGGACCTGACCTCCGAATCGGGCCGTGACCTGGAATCGCGCCTCGACCTCGCCTTCGGCCGCTGTCGTCTTGTCCTGGCCGTTCGCGAGGAGTCGCCCGTGCGCTCCGTCGCCGACGTCCCGCCGGGCAGCCGCATCGCCACCGTCTTTCCGCGCCTCACCCGCGAATTCCTCGCCCGCGCCAACAAGCAGGTGGAACTGGTGCCGGTCTCGGGCGCGGTGGAGATCTCGCCACACCTCGGCATCGCGGACATCATCGTCGACCTCACCTCCACGGGATCGACGCTGCGCGTCAACGGCCTCCGCGAAGTGGAGACGGTGCTCGAATCCACGGCCCGGTTGATCGTGGCGCGCGTCGCCCGCGACGACGCCCGCAGCCAGGCGCTCGACGAACTCACCGCCTCGCTGGCCTCGGTGCTGGCAGCACGTGATCGGCGTTACGTCATGGCCAATGTGCCGCGCGCGCGTCTCGATGAGGTCAAGCGCATCCTTC
The DNA here is from genome assembly GCA_016218305.1 of Gemmatimonadota bacterium. Taxonomy (GTDB): domain Bacteria; phylum Gemmatimonadota; class Gemmatimonadetes; order Gemmatimonadales; family Gemmatimonadaceae; genus PNKL01. Next base: position 1,831 of record JACREJ010000090.1, read on the forward strand.
CGGGAATCAGCGGCCCCACCGTCATTGACGTGATGAACGGGGGCTCGATGGTTGCGGTGCACGCCGTGGCGCCGGCCGCGAGCATCTACCGCACCATCAACCAGCTCAAGGCCGTCGGTGGCGAGGGCATCCTCGTCACCCGCATCGAGAGGCTGATGGCATGAGCCGTCTCCCTTTCGCCGTGCGCGGGTCGGTGGCCTCCCTCGACGCCCGCGCGAGTGCCGTGCTGTTTGATCGGGGCAGCGCCAGCGATCCCGCGGTGCGCGACCGTACTCGGCGCATCATCGACCGCGTGCGCGCTGAAGGCGATGTCACGCTGCTCGCGTTCGCGCGGGAGTTCGACGGCGCCGTCATGGACTCGCTCGAAGTGCCGCGCGCGGCGTGGCGCGCGGCGCTCGATGCACTGCCGGTAGAATTGCGTCGCTCGCTCGAGCGGGCAGGGGCCAACATTCGGCAGGTGCACGAGGCGTTCCGCCCCATCCCGCGTGAGACGCTGACGGCCGACGGCGTGGTGATCGGACGC
>JACREJ010000089.1 GCA_016218305.1 Gemmatimonadota bacterium
ACCGCGCGCTCGCCTTTGCGCGCACGCAGATTCCCGGAGTTGACGTCCTCACGATCGCCTGATCTCCCCGTCCAGTACCGCTGGCGACACCCCACGAGGAGTTGTTATGAAGAAGAGCCAACTGTTCTGCAGTGCGTGCGATCGGCAGGTGCGCGTGCTGATTTCGGAGGCCCCGCTGGGCGAGCACCAGGCCACGGTGCACGACGACGAGTTGATCTGCCTGGAAATCGGCGAGCACTGCACGGGCAATCTCTGCCCGTTGGGGGCCGCCGAGCCGAACGCGATGGTGGGGCGGCTGATCCACGAGGGGATCTCGACGGACGGCCTGCGCAAGGTGAAGGCCACCTGCCCGGCCTGCGGCATCGAGGCCGAGTTCGTGCTCTACGGCAAGGGAAAGGCGTCGTGCACCGTGTGCGGCACGGCGGCCAAGTGGGAAGCAGAGCACGTCGAACCGATGTGATTCGTTAAGCCGGTCTTCATCACAGAGACACGGAGAAGCACGGAGGGCCGCAGAGGACGGCCACGGCCACTGCCACTGCTTGGGGGAACTGCGAGCGCCACGCGAAACCAGCGTGGCGCTCTGTCGTTACCCCCAGAAGTTGCAGTACTCCGTGGCCCTCCGTGCTCCTCCGTGTCTCTGTGATGAAAAGACCCCGTTCCCCCTCAAGCCATACCCGCTGACGGAACCCCCAAGCCCCGTGTAGTTTCTCTGCGACCCCCACCGGAGCTTGTCTTGAGGCACCTGATTCGCCGCGGCGCCCTCGCCTTCGCGTTCGTCACTTCGGCCGCCAGCGCGGCGGCCCAGGGGCGCCCCGCCACGCTGACGCTGCAGGACTACCTCGACTGGGAAGATGTCCAGTCGCCCCAGCTCTCGCCCGACGGCACGCGCATCACGTTCACGCGCCGCTGGATCGACAAGACCAACGACAAGTGGGAATCCTCCATCTGGATGATGAAGGCCGACGGTTCGCAGGCGCGCTTCCTCGTGAACGGAAGCGGCGCGCAGTGGAGCCCGGACGGCACCCGCATCGCCTACGTGGCGCGCGGTGAGCCGACGGGCTCGCAGATCTTCGTGCGCTACATGGACGCCGAGGGCGCCGTCACGCAGATCTCGCGGCTCACCGAGTCACCATCGAACATCGAGTGGTCGCCGGACGGCACCAGGATCTCGTTCTCGATGAACGTGCCCGCCAGGCGCGATGACCTGTTCGCGCGCGCCGCGCTGCCGCCGGCTCCGCAGGGGGCCAAGTGGACCGACGCGCCGAAGGTGGTCACCAGGCTCGACTACCGGCAGGACCGCGTCGGCTTCGTGGACGACGCGTGGAACCATGTCTTTGTGATCGACGCTGGCGGCGGCACGCCGCGGCAGGTCACCAACGGCGACTGGAACCATGGCGCCGCCGTCTGGCTCGACGGCAGCACGATGCTCTTCACCGGCAAGCGCGTGCCCAACGCCGAGCATATCTGGCGCGACTCGGAGATCTACGCCGCCGACCTCAAGAGCGGCGCGATTCGCGAGTTGACCCGCCGCAAGGGCCCGGATGGCTCGCCGGCCCCGTCGCCCGACGGCAAGAAGATCGCCTACGTCGGGTTTGACTCGACCGACGCCACGTGGAAGGACGCCGCGCTCTATCTCATGGATGCCGATGGCAGCAACCCGCGCGCGCTCACGGCGGCGATGGACCGCTCGCCGTCGGGCCTGACCTGGTCGGAAGACGGCGCGTCGATCTACTTCACCGCGGAGAATGAAGGAAGCCGTCACCTCTACGCGACGTCGCTCACGGGACAGGTGAAGCAGATCACTACGGGGGCACAGCTGGTGAGCGTCTCGGACATCCGCAACGGCACCGCCGTCGGCGTTCGCTCCGCGCCGCAGCTGCCGCCCGATGTCGTGAAGTTCTCGGTGAAGGCCCCGGTCACGCTCAGCCAGCTCACCTCCGTGAATGCCGACATCCTCGAAGGAAAGCAGCTCGGCGCCGTGGAAGAGGTCTGGTACAAGTCCAAGGATGGGCTCCGCATCCAGGGATGGATCGTGAAGCCCCCCGACTTCAACGCGTCGCGCAAGTACCCGCTGATGCTCAGCATTCACGGCGGGCCGCACTCGATGTACAACGTCGGGTTCAACTTCGCCTTCCAGGAGCACGCGTCCAACGGCTTCGTGACGCTGTACGTCAATCCGCGCGGCTCCACGGGCTACGGCTCGGCGTTCGGCAACGCCATCAAGAACGCGTACCCGGACAAGGATTTCGACGACCTGATGGCGGGCGTGGACACGGTGATCGGTCGCGGCTACATCGACACGCGTCGGCTCTTCGTGTACGGCTGCTCCGGCGGCGGCGTGCTGACGGCGTGGGTGGTCGGCCATACCGACCGCTTTGCGGCTGCGTCGTCGAATTGCCCGGTCACCAACTGGATGAGCTTTGTGGGCACCACCGACGGGCCGAGCTGGTACCGCAACTTCGAGCGCCCGTTCTGGGAAGACCCGCGTGAGTACCTCAAGCGCTCGCCCATCATGTACGTGGGGAACGTGAAGACGCCCACGATGCTGATGACCGGCGTCCTCGACCTGCGCACGCCGATGCCGCAGACGGAGGAGTACTACGAAGCGCTGCGCTTCCGCGGCGTGCCCACCGCGATGGTGCGGTTCAATAATGAATGGCACGGTACGTCGTCGACGCCGTCCAATTTCCTGCGGACACAGGCGTATCTCCGGGCTTGGTTTGACCGGTACGGTCCGCCGGTGACGCAGTAGCGCGCCTTGCTTTCGCTCGAGCGCGCAGCACCGGCGGAGTCTGTGTCGCTCAATTCTCGGGCCTGACTGGCGCGCTTCGCGCGCCTTTACGCCCTCGAGTATTCGCGAACAGACTCCGCCGGCGCTGCGCGCGGCGGCCCTGGGAACGAACTGCGTGCGCGCGACGCTGCTGCGCGCCGCGAGGTCGCGCCGCGAGGTCGCGCCGCGAGGTCGCGCTTCACGCCGCCCCGCCATTGGTGGGCGCGCCGGGCCGGGGGTGTGCTCCGGCGAATATAGGAGGGCTCAATAGACGGGGCGCGAAGCGCCCCCGTTCAGGCCCGACAATTGAGCAGGAGCACACCCCGGGCCCGGCGCGAGCGCACCGAAGTTCCCAGGCCACGCGCAGCGCGCCGGATCGCTGCCCGGCGCGCACCGTGATCCGTTCGACCGCATGCTCATCGCGCAGGCGCAAGCCGAGAACCTGCCGCTGGTGAGCAACGATGAGGTGTTCGACGGCTATGGGGTAGTGCGCATCTGGTAGCGGCGGCGGAGGCGCGCAGTAGTTTCTTGCGCATCCCCCCTTGTGTCGAGGTTCTCATGCGCCGACTGAATACTGCACTCGCGCTCGCCGTCATCGTGCTGTTGCCTGGTTTCGCCGCCGCGCAGGAAGGCGAAGCGCTCATCCGGAAGGCGGGCGCGTTCACGCCCATCCCGAACCCGGGCTTCACCGCGGACAAGTCGCTCGCGTTGAAGGTCGTCTGGGACCTCGCGGAGGCGCCGGCCTCGCCCGCAGAGACGGTGCCCGGCCTGTCGCGCCCCGCCAACTTCTTCATGCTCGCCGAGGCCGAGGGCGTGCCGCGTGCGCGGGTGCATCTCGCGCTGCTCGTGCACGGGGGCGCGACGACCGGCCTGCTGGCCAACGAGCACTATCGGGCGGCGAAGGGCGTGGACAACTCCAACATCGCCCTCCTGAAGGCCATGTCCGACGCGGGCGTGCAGGTCATCGTCTGCGGCCAGTCGCTGGTGCGCCAGAAGATTGCGCGGGACCAGCTGCTTCCGTTCGTGAAGGTGTCCACGTCGGCCACCATCGCGCGTGCAACGCTGCACGCGCAGGGGTACGGGACGTTCGTGCCCTGACGTTGTTCCGGAGGCGCCCCTGCCGGCGAACCGACCAGGCGTCGAGCTCCGCCCGCCGTTGATCGCGCGCAAACGGTGCGCGTGGCGATGAACCGATGACACGAATGCGGAGGCGAGCGTGCAGCGTATCGCATGCTCGCCTCCGTGCATTCCGCCGCAGTGATCGGCGTCGACGCCCATCCGGTACTGGTCGAGGTCGACGTCGCACGCGGACTGCCCGCATGGTCCATCGTCGGGCTCGCCTCGAATGCCGTGAAAGAGGCGCGCGAGCGCGTCAGCTCGGCGCTCGTGAATGCGGGCTTCGAGGTGCCGGCGCGGCGCACGACCGTGAACCTGAGTCCCGCCGACCAGGTCAAGACCGGCACCGCGTTCGACCTCCCCATCGCGCTCGCCGTGCTCGCCGCCAGCGGCCAGATCCCCGCCGAGTGTGTCGAGGGACTGTGCGTCGCAGGGGAACTCGGCCTCGACGGCAGCGTGCGCCCCATCCGCGGCGCGCTCTCGATGGCTCGGCTCGTGCACGCGCGCGGCTACCGCGCGCTGGTGCTCCCCGAGACGAACGGCGGCGAGGCATCGCTGGTCGGCGGAGCACGGCTCGCCGGCGCGTCGTCGCTGGCCGCGCTGGTCGAGCAACTGCGCGCAGGCCGTCTGCTGGCTCCTGTGCCGACCGCTGCGACGGGCCTGGTGCTCGATGACGGTCTCGACCTCGCGGACGTCGCAGGGCAGGGCATGGCCAAGCGCGCGCTGGAGATCGCCGCCGCTGGTGCGCACAATCTCCTGCTCGAGGGCCCACCCGGCGCCGGCAAGACGATGCTCGCGCGCCGCCTTCCCACCATCCTGCCACCGCTCACCGACGAAGAGCATCTCGAGGTGGTTGCCATTCATTCGATTGGCGGCACGCTGCCGGCGGGGGTTATACCGCCCCGCGTGCCGCCGTTTCGCGCCCCGCACCATACCATCTCGCAGGCGGGGCTCATCGGCGGCGGGAGCGGTCCGCGCCCCGGCGAGGTCAGTCTCGCGCATCGCGGCGTGCTTTTCCTCGACGAGTTGCTCGAACTTCCTCGCTACGTGCTCGACGCCATGCGGCAGCCGCTCGAGGACGGTCGTGTGATCATCGCGCGCGCCGCGCATGCGGTGGCCTTTCCCGCGCGCTTCATGCTCGTGGCGGCCACCAACCCGTGTCCCTGCGGACGGTTGGGCTTCGATCGACCACCGATCATCGAGGGCACGCTGCCCATTGGCACCATGCGCGAGGACGGTGGAGGTGACTGCCGCTGCAGCGCCACCGACATCGCCCGGTATCGTGCGCGGCTCTCAGGGCCGCTCGCCGATCGCATTGACCTGCGCGTCACGGTGGCTCCGGTCGCGCTCTCCGCGATGCACGGCGGCGGCGACGAGACCTCGGCGCAGGTGCGCGCCCGCATCACCGCGGCACGGCAGCGGCAGCAGGTGCGCTACGCGGGCCAGCGTGGCGTCAACGCCAATGCCCAGGCGCCGTCGCGCGCCCTGCGCGGAGCGCATGGACCCACGGCCGAGGCGCACGCCTGGCTGGTCGCCGCCGCCGAGCGCTTGCGGCTCAGCGCCAGGGGGTACGCCCGCGTCCTGCGGGTCTCGCGCACGATCGCCGACCTCGATGGCGCCGAGCAGGTGAGTCGCGATGCGGTGGCCGAGGCGCTAGGATTGCGCGGTGTGGGGTGAACCCCCACACGGAGGTGCGCACTTTCCCGAAGGAATTCCACCCATCTTGCGCACATCTTTCGCGTCGCAACTTCGCGTCGCGGAAGGTCATAACGTGGCCGCCGCGCTCTCAAGGGGAATCATGCGTTCATTGGGTATCGCCGCCTTCCTGCTTGCAGCCCTGCCGGCCAGCGCGGCCGCCGCAGCGCTGGGGTTTTCGGGCCCCAGCATCGGCCCCGTGCCGGTGGAGTTCATACTGTTCGGCTTGGTGTTGGCTGGCGTGGCCCTCTTCCACCATCACACACTGAAGATCGCGCTTACCGGCGCCACGGTCATCGCGCTCTACAAGATGTTCCTGTCGCCGTTCCGCTCCGGCGAAGGGCTGATGGGCTTCGTGCTGCACGTCGAGCACGAGTGGGTGATCCTCACGAACCTGCTGCTGCTGCTGGTGGGCTTCGCCCTGCTCGCCAACCATTTCGAGGAGAGCAACGTGCCGGCGATGCTTCCGCGCTTCCTCCCCGATGACTGGAAGGGCGGACTGATTCTCCTGGCGCTGGTCTTCATTCTCTCCGCCTTCCTCGACAACATCGCGGCGGCGCTGATCGGCGGCGCGGTGGCGCACACGGTCTACCGCGGCAAGGTGCACGTGGGCTACCTCGCCGGCATTATCGCGGCGTCCAACGCCGGCGGCGCCGGTAGCGTCATCGGCGACACGACGACCACGATGATGTGGATCGCGGGCGTCAGCCCCCTCGAAGTGATGGAGGCGACGATTGGCTCAGCGACGGCCTTCCTGATCTTCGCCATCCCGCTCTCGATCATGCAGCAGAAGTACGCCCCCATCGAGGCGAATCCGGACAAGGACACCACGGTGGACTGGGCGCGCGTCTTCGTCGTGCTGTGCGTGCTCGGGCTCGCCGTCACGGTCAACGTGGTGATGAACACGCGGTTCAATGAAGTGTCGAACCGCGCGCCGTTCCTCGGACTTGCGGTCTGGGTGGCACTGCTTGGCACAGCGTGGCTGCGCAAGCCGCACTGGCCGCTGGTCCCCGAGTCGTTCAAGGGGTCCATCTTCCTGCTCTCGCTGGTGCTCTGCGCCAGCATGATGCCGGTGGAGAAGCTCCCCGCCGCGTCGTGGCAGACGGCGTTCGGGCTTGGTTTCATCTCCTCCATTTTCGACAACATTCCGCTCACGGCGCTGGCGCTCAACCAGGGCGGCTACGACTGGGGATTCCTGGCGTACGCCGTCGGCTTCGGTGGCTCGATGATCTGGTTTGGCTCGTCGGCGGGCGTCGCGCTCACGAGCATGTATCCGTACGCGCGCGACTCAAAGCTCTATCTGGCCAAGGGCTTCTGGGTGGCGATTGCGTACGTCGTTGGCTTCTTCACGATGTTGCAGGTGATCGGCTTCCATCCCGGCAGCACGCCACGCACGGTGCAGACCGTCGACGCGCCTGCCACCGCACCGGCGCCGGTTCATTAGCGCCGGATTCACCGTACCGTCCGCCATCGCCGCAGGTGTGACTCGCTCAGCGGCGCAAAAGAGGAACCCATGCGTACTTTGATCGCTGCTGCGCTCCTGCTCGCGGCTCTGCCGGCCACCGCAGCCGCGGCCGCGTTGGGCTTTTCCGGCCCGAGCGTTGGTCCCGTTCCGGTCGAGTTCATCATGTTCGGCATCGTGCTCGCCGGTGTCGGCATCTTCCATCACCAGACGTTCAAGATCGCGGTGACCGGCGCCACCGTCATCGCCCTCTACAAGATCTTCTTCTCGCCGTTTCGGACGGGGGCAGGCATCGGGGGCTTCGGCCTGCACGTGGAGCACGAGTGGGTGATCCTGGCCAACCTGTTCCTGCTGCTCATGGGATTCGCGCTGCTCGCCCGGCACTTCGAAGAGAGCGGCGTTCCCGCCTCGCTGCCCAAGTACCTGCCGAACGACTGGAAGGGGGCGTGGATTCTCCTCCTTCTTATCGCCTTCCTCTCGTCGTTCCTCGACAACATCGCGGCGGCCCTCATCGGCGGCGCGGTGGCGCACAAGGTGTTCAAGGGGAAGGTGCACGTCGGCTACATCGCGGGCATCGTGGCCGCGTCGAACGCCGGCGGCGCTTTCTCGGTGGTCGGTGACACCACGACGACCATGATGTGGATTGCCGGCGTCGGCCCGCAGGAGGTTTTCGAGGCGATCATCGGCACGCTGGTGGCGCTGGTCATCCTGATTCCGCTGGCCAAGGTGCAGCAGAAGCACTCGCCGCTGCACGTCCCCGAAGGGGATGAGGCCAAGATCGACTGGCCGCGCGTCGCCGTGGTGCTGAGCATCCTCGCGCTCGCCGTCATCGTGAACGTGGTGATGAACACCAAGTTCTACGAGCTGTCCGACAAGGGGCCGTTCCTCGGTCTCGCGGTCTGGGTCGCGATCCTCGCCACCGCTGGCCTGCGCAAGCCCGAGTGGTCGCTTCTCCCTGAGAACTTCAAGGGAACGATCTTCCTGCTTTCGCTGGTGCTCTGCGCCAGCATGATGCCGGTCGAGAAGCTCCCGACCGCCTCGTGGCAGACGGCGTTCGGACTCGGCTTCACCTCCGCCGTCTTCGACAACATCCCGCTCACCGCCCTCGCTCTCGCCCAGGGGGGCTATGACTGGGGCTTCCTCGCCTTCGCCGTCGGCTTCGGCGGGTCGATGATCTGGTTCGGTTCGTCGGCCGGCGTGGCCCTGTCGAACATGTATCCCGAAGCCAAGAACACGAAGCAGTACCTGCGGCACGGATACTGGGTGGCGATCGCCTACGTGGCAGCGTTCATGACGATGCTGTACACGATCGGCTTCCACCCCGGCAGCCGGCCGCGCACGGTGCAGACTGTCGAGACGCCGGCGGGAGTCGAGGCGCCGGCGGTACCACAGACGCACTAGCGACTGATCGGAACGAGGAGGGGGTAGAGGCGAAGGGACGAGGGGCGAGGTGGGGAACGAGCGAGGCGATCATCCGGTCCCTCCTCGCCCCCCTCGTCCCTCCTCGCATAGCCTCTACCCCCTCCTCGTTCCGCCAATTAGGGATCCTCTTGCCGCCCCGCGCTCTCCGTGCGGGGCGGCGTGCGTTCACCCCGCGCCATGCCGACTTGCCAATTGGATATCTCAGTAGTAAGATAAATGCACCGGTGCCTCCTGTGGCGCCGATGCCACGCCCTGTTCACACTCTCCCATGACCGCGCTCCCCTACGGACTCCAGCCCACGCACTTCCGCCTCCCCGACGCCACCCGGCTGGGGACGGCTCGTCTGCAGGTGACCGACCTCGAGCGCTCGCTCGACTTCTATACGCGGGTGTTGGGCTTGCGGGTGCTCGCACGGCACGACGGTGCGGCGACGCTGGGAGCTACCGGAGCGCAGCATGCGATCCTCGAACTCCGCGGTGGAGCATCCAAACCCGTGCCGCGCGGAGGCCGTCAGGGGCTGTTCCACTTCGCCATCCTGCTCCCCGACCGCGCGTCGCTTGGGCGATTCCTGGTCCATCTCGGCGACATCGGCGAGCGGGCCGGCGCGTCGGATCACCTGGTGAGCGAGGCCATCTACCTGAGCGACCCGGACGGCCTCGGCATCGAGGTGTACGCCGACCGTCCGCGCGAGACGTGGCGGCAGGAAGGGCGTGAACTCACGATGGCGACCATCCCCCTCGATGCGCGCTCCGTGGCCGAGGCCGCGGCCGGCGAGCCGTGGGCTGGGATGCCGGCCGGCACGACGCTTGGGCACATGCACCTGCATGTCGGCTCGCTCGAAGAGGCGCGCGCGTTCTATCATGACGCGCTCGGTCTCGACCTCATCGTCTGGTCGTACTCCGGTGCGCTCTTCTTCTCGGCGGGCGGCTACCACCACCACCTCGGTACGAACGTCTGGGCCAAGGGGCAGCCGAGTGCGGCGCCGGACGAGGCCCGCCTGCTCGACTGGGAGCTCGTGCTTCCCGATGCGGCGGCGGTGGAAGCGGCGCGCGGCAGCCTCGAGTCGCGCGGGCACGTCGGCGTGCGTGCTGGCACTGGGTGGTCGTTCCGCGATCCGTGGGGGACGCAACTCACACTCGTGGCGTCGGCGTAGAGGAACTGCCACCACGAAGAACGAAGGGCGCGAAGGGACGCGAAGCGTACTGCAACTGCCTTGCCGCGGATCACGCGGATGTGGAACGGATGACACGGATCCTGCTTTGGCGAACCCCCAGGCAGGATCTGCGTTCATCCGCCCCCATCCGCGTGATCCGCGGCAAAGTTGTTTCGGAAGCAGCCGCCCCGGGTCTCAGCTTCGCGCCCCTTCGCGCCCTTCGACCTTCGCGGTTGAAGGTGATTACATTTTCTCCATGTCCCAACCATCTCCCTATCGTCAGCTTGCATCCGCGCGGCGCGTCGAACTCGTCACGCGCGCGATCAAGAGCAGCAAGGACATGCGCGCCGTGATGGTCACGCGCATGGTGTCGCGCGGCGGCGGCTTCCGCCCGGCCACGCTCCTGCAGTGGCCCGCCGACAAACTCGCGCGCGAAGTCGTGCGGCTGGGCGCGGAGACTGCCGACGACGAGCTCAACCTGCTCAACATGCTGTATGTGGAGTTCGAGCCGCAGATCCAGGCGGCCTTCCTCGACGCGGCCGGCGTAAAGCACGCGAACGGCCAGATGCCCGAGGAACTCGAGCCGCCGTTCGCCGACGCCGCGGCGGTGGCCAAGGGTGCGGCGGCGGTGGTGGAGAAGTTCGGCGAAGACGGGCGCCTCTACCTTGTGACCATCGCCAAGTACAACGGTGACGGGTGGCCCGGACTCGACGGCGTGATCGCGGGACTCAACACAGCGAGCTAGCACCGCGGAGGCGGAGCCTCCGGTCGCGCGGTACATTCTCGCGGTCCCCTTTTCACGAGTCGCCGCATGCGCGCATCCCGATCGCTCCCGCTCCTCATCGCCCTCGCCGCCTGCGCTCCGCGCGGCGGCGTCGTCACTGGTGCCGCCGGCACCGGCAGCGCCTATGACGTGGTCATCGAGAACGGTCGCGTGGTGGACGGCACCGGCGCCGCCTGGTTCTACGGCGACGTGGCGCTCCGCGGCGATCGCATTGCCGCCATCGGTCCGCGCGGCGCATTCGCGCGCGCGAGCGCTGCGCAACGGGTGAATGCCACGGGGCACGTGGTCGCGCCCGGCTTCATCGACATCCAGGCCCAGTCGTACGGCAACTTCATGCGCGGCGACGGGCTCGCGCTCTCGATGGTGACGCAGGGGATCACCACCGCAATCCTCGGCGAGGGCGAAACGCCAGCGCCGGTGAACGACCGGATCCTCGCACTCGAGACCGACTCGGCGGCGAAGGCGCAGATGCGCCGGTTCATGGGACCGCGCGGCTTCGGCAACTGGCTCGAATTCATGGTCGCCCGCGGGGCGTCGCAGAACATCGGGTCGTTCGTCGGCAATGGCACAGTGCGCGTCTACGGCCACGGCGGCGGCATCGGGCCGGCGACGCCGGTGGAGATCGACACGATGCGGGCCATGGTGCGGCGCGCCATGGAGGACGGCGCATTCGGCATTGCGAGCGCGCTGATCTACCCGCCGAACGTCTACGCCAGCCCCGCGGAGCTTACCGAGATCAACAAGGCGGTTGCGCCGTACGGCGGGGTGTACATCACGCACATGCGGAGCGAGGGCGACAAGTTCCTCGAGGGCATTGATGAGGCCATCAAGGTTGGGCAGGGTGCAGGGGTGTCTGTTGAGATCTACCACCTCAAGGCCGCAGGGGTGCGCAACTGGCCCAAGATGGACATCGCCATCGCCAAGATCGACAGCGCGCGCGCGGCCGGACTCGACGTGCAAGCCGACATGTACCTGTATCCGGCCGGCGGCAACTCGTTTGCGAGCTGCATCCCGCCCAAGTACGCGGAGAACGGCAAGCTGCTCGAGAACCTCAAGAACCCGGCATTGCGCGCGACGATGATCGCCGAGATTCAGGCGCGCGATGCGGGCTACGAGAATCTCTGCGAGGCCGCGACGCCCGAAAACGTCATGGTCATGGGCTTCCGCAAGGACGAGTACAAGCAGTTCGAGGGGAAGCGACTCAGCGAGATCGCCGCCGCGATGAACAAGAACTGGGCCGAGGTGATCATCGACCTCAACGTGGCGGAGGAGCTGGGACTGGGTGAGATCCTCTTCCTGATGAGCGAGGAGAACATCCGCAAGCAGATCCGCCTGCCGTGGATGAAGTTCGGCACCGATGCGAGCACGCAGGATCCGGCACGCGCGCGCGGCATGGTGCACCCGCGCGCGTACGGCAACTATCCGCGCCTGCTCGGCAAGTACGTGCGCAATGAGCGTGTGACGCCGCTGGAAGACGCCGTGCGCAAGGCGTCATCGGCGGTCGCCACGCGGCTCTCGATCCACGATCGCGGCGTCCTCAAGCCCGGGCTCAAGGCGGATATCGTCGTCTTCGACCCGAACACGATCACCGACAACGCGACGTTCGAGAAGCCGCACCAGCTCTCCACCGGTGTGCGGGATGTCTTCGTGAACGGGGTGGCGGTGCTGCGGGACGGCGCGCATACGGGCGCGAAGCCGGGGCAAGTTGTGCGGGGGCCAGGATACAAGCAGTAAGAGGAGGGGTGCAGGGGATTGGCAGGAGGGAGGAGTGGAGAGAGGAGTGAGGAGATGGGAGGCCTACC
>JACREJ010000091.1 GCA_016218305.1 Gemmatimonadota bacterium
CGCGATGCCGAGAATGACCGCCAGCACGCCGGCAATCAGCGTCGCGACGCGTGCCACCTTCATCTCCTCGGCGGGGCGCACCTCGCCCTTGCGCACGAGACTCGTCCACAGGTCGTGCGACAGCGCCGACGCGCCCGAGAGTGTGAGTCCGGCCACGACCGCGAGGATGGTGGCGAACGCCACCGCGGCAATGAAGCCGAGGAAGGGCGTGCCGCCGAGGAACTCGGCGAGCAGCGGGGCCGCCATGTTGCCGCCCTTGTCGAACTGGGTGATGATCTCTGGCCCGACGAGCACCATCGCGCCGAAGCCGAGGATGAAGGTCAGCAGGTAGAAGCCGCCGATCAGCCCGGTGGCGTAAAAGACCGAGGTCCGCGCCGCCCGCGCGTCGGGCACGGTGTAGAACCGCATGAGGATGTGCGGCAGCCCGGCCGTGCCGAACATCAGCGCGAGGCCGAGTGAGATCGTGTCGAGTGGGTTGGTGACCAGCTTGCCCGGCGCGAGCACCCCGTTGCCGTACTGCTCCGCCGCCGCAGCAAACAGCGCCGCCGGGCTCCCCTGGAAATGCGCCATGACCATCGTCGCCAGCAGGAAGGCGCCGCCGAGCAGGAGCACCGCCTTCACGATCTGGACCCACGTGGTGGCGAGCATGCCGCCGAACAGCACGTACGCCATCATCGCCGCGCCGACGATGATCACCGCGTTCTCGTACGAGAGACCGAACATCAGCTTGATGAGCGAGCCGGCCCCCACCATCTGCGCGATGAGATAGAACAACACCGTGGTCAGCGTGCCAAGCGCCGCCGCCATGCGCACCGGCGTGTGCCGCAGGCGCGTGGCCACGACGTCGGCAAACGTGTACTTGCCGAGGTTGCGGAGCGGCTCGGCGATGAGGAAGAGCACCACCGGCCAGCCCACGAGCCAGCCCGTGGAGTAGATGAGCCCGTCGAAGCCCGACGTCGAGACGAGCCCGGCGATGCCAAGAAACGACGCGGCGCTCATGTAGTCGCCGGCCAGCGCGAAGCCGTTCTGTCCAGCGCTCACCGTGCGGCCCGCGGCGTAGAAATGCTCGGCGGTGCGCGTGCGCCGCGCCGCCCAGTAGGTGATGCCCAGCGTGATGGCGATGAAGGCGAAGAAGAACGACATCGCCACGACGTTCGGCTTGCCGATGGCGCTGTCCACCGGCGCAGTGGTGGCGGCCGCGGCCGGTGCGGCCGTGGCCTGAAGGAGGTAGGCGGCGGTCACTTGCTGCCCTCGGCCTTCAGCCGCGTGATCTCGCTGTCGAAGTGCGTGTTGGCCCAGCGCACGTAGATCCAGGTGGTGGCCCAGGCCGCGACGATGACGAGCGCGCCCAGCAGGATGCCGATGCTCAGTCCCGGCACGATCAGCCGGCCCATGAGCGGCTTGGCGTACGCGACGAGCAGGATGAAGCCGAAGTAGACAGCGGCCACCACGGCGGTGAGCGCGATGGCGATGCGCCACCGCCGGTGGTGAAGGGCGTGATAGCTCATTGGGGGGCTCCTCGCGTTGCGGCGACGGGTGACCACCTTCGGTCACCCGCCGCGCGTTCAACCATCAATCGTTGATCCTCGCCCATCTCCCATCTCCCATCTCCCATCTCCCGTCTCCCATCTGCCGCGTGCCTATGGCAACCGCCCCGGCGTATACGGCGCCCCCGCCTTCTCGAGCGCGGCTTCGATCTTCGGGATCGTCTCCTGCACCAGCGTCCGCAGCGCCGTGCGCTGCGACGCGAACTGCGACTCCGCGATGTCCAAGTCGCGAATCATCGTGTTGGTGGGAGCGCCCAGCGTGCGCCCCATGTCCACCGACACCCGGCTGCTGATCGACGGCGGCGTTGCCTCGTTGCGGCCGCCCAGGATGGCGTCGCCACGCAGGGCCTCGAGGATGCCCTCGTTCACCTTGATGGCCGCGCGCACGTCGGCCTGCACGGATGCCGGCACCGCCGGCGCCTGGTCTGCCGCGCGCTTCATGGCGTCGAGCCGCGCCTGCGTCGCCGTGGCGAGCTCGAGCGCGCCGCCCACTTGCCGCTGCAGTTGCTGCTGGCGGGTCATGAGCCGGGCGCGCGCGGCGTGGTCGGCCATCGTCACGGTGCCGGCCGGGTCATTCAGCACCTCGATGGTCTGCCGAGCCCCGATGGGCGTCACCACGCCGTCCACGCGCTGCGCCACGGTGACGGAGTAGGTGCCCGGGACGACATACGGTCCGCTCGAGCCGCCACCGCCGCCCTCACCCTCGCCTTCGCCACCGGGCGCGCGAGGGCGCGCG
>JACREJ010000092.1 GCA_016218305.1 Gemmatimonadota bacterium
ATCGACATTCTGGCTTGGCACGCCCGGCCCGCCGAACCCGCGGATCGCCGACGACGTGGCGACGGTCGGCTGGTTGATGGCAGCGCGCTGGGCGGCGGTGAGATCGTCGAGGTTGACCGTGGCAACGGCAACGGCGCCGTTTAGGCGCGTCGGCTGCGGGCCGAACCCGCCGCGACCCGGACCGGCCGGCGCGGCCGCCGGCGGCGCCGGAAGCAGCACGACGAACTTGCCGTTGGCCTGCGCGGCGGTGATCTGCCTGGTAGTGTCACCGGCCACGCCGCCGAAGATCACGGGGACGCCGCCGATGCCGCGTGGCGCGCGAACGCCCGGCACCGCCACCCAGTCCTTTTCCCAGGCGAGCGGGTTGCCGTCCACCGTGAGACGCGAGTGGTTGGTGAAGCTCTTCAGGTGGTACGGGAGCACCTGGAAGTAGGTGCCGTTGTCCCCGGCGGGGAGCACGCCGAGCTTCTTGAGCTCGGCGGCGATGTAGTCGGTCCCCTTCTTGTTGCCGACTCGACCGACCTGCCGCCCCTGCATGGAGTCGTCGGCAAACGTGTACAGGCGCACCTGCAGGTCCTTCACCGAAATGGCGCTCGACGTGGGAGCCGGCGCCACGGAGGGTGGATTACCGTACCGGTTGAGCTTGCCCTGTGCGCGCGCGTCGCCGGCAACGGCGACGATGGCGAGGGCAAGCAGGACAACTCGGATCTTCGTCATTCGTGCTCCACGTGAAAGGAACCGCCGCGAAAGCTGGCGGTACCACTACGCACGGCGCCAGTCGATCCGTTGACGGCGACGGCAGCGCCTCGCGATTCGCCGCCGGCTCCCTCATGTTTCATTCGGTGCCCCCCGCGCACCCTTCTCCGATTGGTCGTGTCATGAAATCCATTCGTTTGGCCTGCTCCCTGCTCGCGCTGCTCGCGCTCGCTGTCACCAGCAGCGTCGCCGGCGCGCAGGATCGCACGGCGGCCACGGGCCGCTTCAGCGGATCCCTGCGCGGCACTTCGTTTGGCGGCGCCGTCGACGCCACCAAGTTCTCTGGTTCCGTGGACATCAACCCGACCGAAGACGGCAAGGTCGGCTACTACAAAGTAGAAGTGCGCCTGTCGTCCAGTGGCGGGAGCCAGACCGGCCGGATGTCGAACATGCTGCCGTGGACGATCTCGCCGGGACGCTGCGGAGCCCGTGTGCAGTTCCTGGTGCAGCCGATGGAAGTGCAGCCACTCGAGCTGCGCAGCGGCGGCAACGCCGAGCTGACATGGACGGGCCAGATCGCGCTCGCGGCGAACGGCTCGTATCAGTTCGTCGTCTACGACCGCGGTGTGCGGGAACAGGACGTGGTCGCGTGCGGCAACCTGAAGTACGCGAAGCCGAAGGACTAGCCGAACCACCCGCCCCCTATGTTCTCCCTGTATTACGCAAGCGTCAGCATTCACGTCCTCGCCGCGCTGATCTGGCTCGGCGGGATGTTCTTCATCGCGCTCGTCGGCGCGCCAGTCCTGCGCCGCGTCGAGAGCCCCGAACTGCGCCAGACGCTCTTCGATCAACTGGGCGTGCGCTTCCGCACGGTGGGGTGGATCTCCCTCGCGGTGCTGCTGGTGACCGGCGTGGTGAACCTCTGGTATCGCGGCGCGTTGAACATGGCGACGTGGCGCGACCCGGCGTTCAGCGGCTCGGGGTGGGCGACGGCGCTGAAGTACAAGCTGGTGGCGGTGGTGGTGATGCTGGTGGTGGAGGGGTACCACGACTGGGTGCTCGGACCGCGGGCGTCGCGCATGGATGCCAAGTCACCGGAAGCGGCGGAGCTGCGCACGCGCGCGTCACTCTACGCGCGCATCAGCGCCGTGGCCGGCGTGGTCATCGTCCTCGCGGCGGTGCGACTGGCGCGGCCGTAGGCTGGTTAATTCGTTCTCTTCATCACAGAGACACGGAGGAGCACGGAGGGCCACAGAGTAAGGCCACTACTTGGGTAACAGCACGACGCCACGCAGATCATTGCGTGGCGTTCGCAGTTCCTCCCAGCCGTTGTCGTTCTCCGTGGCCCTCCGTGCTCCTTTGTGTCTCCGTGATGAAAGACACGCATAAACGCTTAACGCTTATGCAGCCACCGCGCCGCGAGCACGCCGCCGATGAAGCCGCCGAGGTGCGCCTGCCAGCTGATGCCCGCCTGGCCGGGCAGCACGCCGAGCACCATGCCGCCCCACAGCCCGGTGACGCCCAGTGAGATGAGAATGGGCATCACCCGCCGCTCGAACCAGCCGCTGAGCATCAGGTAGCCGAGGTAGCCGAAGATCACGCCGCTTGCGCCGATGTGCACGGTGCCCGGCGCGCCGAGCGTCCACGCGCAGAGGCCGGCGCCGAGCGCGGACGCGGCGGAGACGATCCAGAAGCGCTTCCGCCCCGCGAGGGCGAGCGTCAGCCATCCGAGCACGAGCAGCGAGACGCTGTTGGCGGCGAGGTGCGCCATGTTGCCGTGCAGGAACGGGGCGAAGAGAATTCCCCAGAGCCCGCGCTCGGTGCGGGGGATGATGCCGAACGTATTGAGCGCCCCGCCGACCAGGGTGTTGGCGCCGAGCGTGGCCCACGAGATGCCCAGTGGCGCACCGAGTGTGGCCACCTGGACCTTGACGGTGCCGGCGAGCGAGGTGGCGGCGCGTTTGGTGGCGACGATCGGCATGGCATAGAAATGAACAAGAGTCCGGGCGCGGACGGTACTGCTGCACCGTGCTGGCTGTGGAAGGCGGACGGACGTTCCTGTTCACGCGGGACGCCAAGAAGCGGATCACCGGCTTCACGCTGTCGGACGGCCGAGTGCGCGGCGTGCGGTTCGAGCGCGAGGGGGAGAAGCGCTGAGGTGAGGTCGGGGTCGTCGGCTGGCCATGCGACACGGAAAACCGTAGGTTGAGGCCTGCTTCATTAGAGTCGCCCCCCTCAGGCCCCCCGCCATGAGCACAATAGAGAGACTGCAGGCCGCCCTCACCGGCCGCTACCGCATCGAGCGCGAACTCGGCGCCGGCGGCATGGCGACGGTGTACCTCGCTGAGGATCTCAGGCACGACCGCCACGTCGCGCTCAAGGTGCTCAAGCCCGAACTCGCGGCCGTGCTCGGCGCCGAGCGGTTTGTCGTCGAGATCAAGACGACGGCGGCGCTGCAGCATCCGCACATCCTGCCGCTCTTCGACTCGGGCGAGGCCGACGGGTTCCTGTACTACGTCATGCCGTACGTCGAAGGCGAGACGCTGCGCAGTAAGCTCGATCGTGAGACGCAGTTCAGCGTCGAGGAATCGGTGCGCATTACCACGCAGGTGGCCGACGCGCTGGACTATGCGCACCGGCACGGCGTCATCCACCGCGACATCAAGCCCGAGAACATCCTGCTGCACGACGGGCGGCCGATGGTGGCCGACTTCGGCATCGCGCTGGCGCTGAGCGCGGCCGCCGGCGGGCGGATGACGGAGACCGGGCTGAGTCTTGGCACGCCGCACTACATGAGCCCCGAGCAGGCGACCGCCGAGAAGGAGATCACGGGGCGCGCCGACGTCTATTCGCTCGCGTCGGTGCTGTATGAGATGCTCACCGGCAACCCGCCGCACACCGGGGCGACGGCGCAGCAGATCATCATGAAGATCATCGCCGAGCCGGTGGAGGCGGTGACCAAGTTCCGGAAGACGGTGCCGCCGAATGTCGCGGCGGCAGTGGGGAAGGCGCTGGAGAAGCTCCCCGCCGACCGGTTTGACAGTGCCAAGGCGTTCGCCGAGGCGCTGATGAACCGTACGTGGACGAGCGCGACATTTGCGGACGACGCGACGATGCCGCTCGGCCGTACGCGGCGCGTGCTCACCGCGCCGTTCATCGCCGCGTGCACCGTCGCCGCGGTCGCGATTGCGGTGGCGAGTTGGGCGATCGTGCAGACGCCGGAGCGACCGATTTCGCGTTTCAGCCTGCTGTTGCCGGACAGCCAGCAACTGAACCAGACCGTGCCGGGAACGCGCATGGCGCTGTCCCCCGATGGGCAGACGATCGTGTATGTCGGCGCCGGCGGCGGCGGACCGGAGACCAATCGCCTCTGGGTGCGTCCGATGGGCCAACTGCGCGCCGTGCCGCTGGCCGGGACCGAACGCGCCGCGAATCCGTCCTTCTCACCCGATGGCAAGCGCATCGCGTACGTATCCCTGTCGTCGCCGCGCGCGTTGAAGGTCGTTCCCGTGGCGGGCGGGCCTGCGCTGACCCTGACCGACTCGCTGGTGGACATGGGCGGCGTGTCCTGGGGAACCGACGGATACATCTACTATGACGGTCACCTCGAAGGCGATGGCGTCGCACGCATCCGTGAGAGCGGCGGCAAGCCGGAAGTGGCGTCCCGTCCGGACTCGACGGCCGGCGAGGCCTATCACTTCATGCCCTCAGCGCTCCCGAACGGACGCGGCGTGTTGTTCACGATCATGCGCCAAGGGCAGGGAAGCGGAGCGGATGTCGCCGTCCTGGACCTGCGCAGCGGCAAGCACACGGTGCTGGTTCGCGGCGTGGCCGGACGGTACTCACCGAGCGGCCACCTGCTCTCCGTGACTGACGACGGCATGCTGATGGCTGCGCCGTTCGACGCCAAGGCCCTGAAGCTCACGGGCGATGCGGTGCTCGTCGGCGACGGACTGTCGATTCGCGGCAACAGTCGTGTTGACCTCGCGACGTCGCACGACGGTACGCTCACATACATCGCGGGCCTGACGGTGGCCGGCCGCCGCGAGCTGGTCTGGGTTGAGCGCGACGGCACGGCGCGCGCGGTGGATTCGTCGTGGAGCATGGAGATGAGCGGGCGCCCGACCCTCTCGCCCGATGGGCGCATGGTTGCGGTGGCGGTCGGCCGCGCGGGCAGCCGACAGATATGGGTCAAGCAGCTCGATCGCGGTCCGGCGTCGAAGGTGGCCGAGGTCGGCTGGAATCCCTCGTGGTCGCCAGACGGGAACTTCCTGGTGTTCACCACCCCGGGCGGCATCCTCCAGCGCGTGCCGGCCGACGGCAGCGCGCTGCCATCGCGGATCCCAGGCGTTGGCGGCATGCCCTCGCTGTCCACCGATGGCAAGTGGCTTCTGTTCTCAAATCAGGGAGACATCGCCGGCCTTCGCACAGACGGCGATTCCGCACCACGGCAGCTCGTCTCTGATCCTGTCACGCAGGTGGGCCCAACGCTGTCGCCCGATGGCCGCTGGCTGGCGTATGCGTCCGACGAGTCCGGCATGTTCCAGGTGTACGTGCGGCCGTTTCCGGACACGAAAGTGGCCAAGCGCCAGGTGTCCATCGGCAGCGGCTTCGCTCCGCGCTGGTCGCGCTCCGGACGGGAGATCTTCTACGGGGACGGCAACGCCGACGTCTGGGTCGCTGATATCGCCCCGGGCCGTGTATTCGCCGCCGGCACCCCGCGACGGCTCTTCTCGATGGAAGCGTACGGTCCGCTGAGCCAGCACTTCTTTGACGTGAGTCCGGACGGGCGGCGCTTCCTGTTCTCCCGCGCCGCGGCGGGAACCGAGCGGGGAGAGCGCGGGGATGAACTCATCGTCGTGCAGAACTTCATCGCCGAACTCAAGGCGAAGGCGCCGTGATGAGCCTCACCGCCGAACGCCTCAGCGCCGCCCTCACCGGCCGCTACCGCATCGAGCGCGAACTCGGCGCCGGCGGCATGGCCACCGTGTACCTGGCGCACGACGTGAAGCACGATCGCGACGTCGCCATCAAGGTCCTGCATCCGGACCTTGGCGCCGCGCTCGGCGGCGAACGTTTCCTGACCGAAATTCGCACCACGGCGCGCCTGCAGCATCCCCACATCCTGCCACTGTTGGATTCCGGCGAGGCGGATGGGTTGCTCTACTACGTGATGCCCGTGGTGTCGGGCGAGACGCTGCGCACGCGGCTTGCGCGCGAGCATCAACTGCCCATTGCCGACGTGGTGCGCATCGCGAGTGAAGTGGCCAGCGCGCTGGACTACGCGCATCGGCAGGGCGTGGTGCACCGGGACATCAAGCCCGAGAAC
>JACREJ010000008.1 GCA_016218305.1 Gemmatimonadota bacterium
GCCGGCAGCGACCTGTCGCGGATGCTGCAGGTGACCGTCTACGTCTCAGACATGGAACTCTGGGGACGCTTCAATGCCGCCTATGCCAAGCTGATGGGCGACCACCGGCCGGCGCGCGCCGTGGTGCCGGTGAACGCGCTGCACTACGGCTACCACGTCGAGGTGCAGGTGATCGCCGCCCTCAACGAAACTGTCGCATGAGCGTCTGGCGCGGCCAGGTGGTGGTGCTCACGGGCGCCTCGCTCGGCATCGGTGCCGAGGCGGCGCGTGTGCTCGCCGAGCAGGGCGCCCGGTTGGTGCTCGCCGCACGCAACGTTGAGCGGCTGCAGGGCGTGGCCGCGCTGTGCCGAATCCACGGCGCGGACGTCGAGGTGGTTCCGTGCGACGTCACGGTCGAGGCAGACTGCCGGGCCCTCATCGCGCGCACGTCGGCGCGGTTCGGCCGCATCGACACGCTCGTCTGCAACGCGGGGCAGGCGATGTGGGCGCGCGTCGAGGACGTGACCGACTGGTCCGTCTACGAGCGGCTGCTGCGCGTGAACTACCTCGGCGCCGTGTACTGCACGCTGGCCGCGCTTCCGCACCTGCGCGCGTCCAAGGGGCGGATCGTGGCGGTGTCGAGCCTCGCCGGCAAGACGGGCGTTCCCATGCGCAGCGGCTACGCGGCGGCGAAGGCGGCGCTCAACGGGTTCTTCGACTCGCTGCGGATCGAGCTGATGGAGTCGGGGGTGTCGGTCACCATCGTCTGCCCGGGTTTCGTGGGCACGGGCTCACGGGCCCGCAACGTTGGCCCCGACGGCGTGGAGTTAGGGCGCAGCCCGGTCGACGAGGCGGCGATGATGCCGGTGGGCGAGTGTGTGCGGCAGCTGCTCGACGCGGCGGAGCATCGCGACCGCGAGCTCGTGATGACGGCGCGCGCGCGGTTCGCGATGTGGCTGAAGCTGCTCGTTCCGTCACTGGTGGATCGGATGGCTTCCACGGCTATGCGGCGGGGGCGATAGTCCCTGAGGTGCAGGGGGAAGGGAACAGGGTGTGGTGCAGGGGAAGGGGCAGGGTGTGGTTATGTAGAATGCGAAAGGCGGGCCACGGCGTGTTGCCGTGGCCCGCCTTTGACTGCGTGATACTGGAGTCTAGCGAGGTGGGCGACCCCGCTGCGGCATGTTGGCGAGGTTCTTCTCGAACTGCGCCTTCTGCTCGTCAGTGAGCACGGCCTTGATCGCGTCGTTCCGCTTCGTGGTGACGGCGCGCATCTTCTCCATCAGCTCGGGGCCCGGCGGGCCGCCGGCCGCCTGGGCCTCCTGGCGCAGCTTCATGCCCTCTTCGCGCGACGCCGCGACGATCGACTCCACCTTTGCCTTCTGCTCGTCGGTCAGCGTGATGCCCTGCATCATCGCTTCCATCGCGCGCTGGGCGCCGGCCTGACCACCGCCCTGCGGTGCGCCCTGCGGCGCGCCCTGCGCCATCGCTGTCGTCGCCGTCAGCACAATTGCCGCTGCAGCAAGAAACCGAATCACCTTCATCCTTCCTCCGAGTGGTCTTGTCCCGGCGCCCATCGTCCGGGCATCACGCTAGTAACGTCCCGCGCCGTCGGAGCGTTAGGCGGGCCTGCCCGGGGCCTCCGATGCCCGGCGCCTCCAATGGCCGTCGCTTCCCAACCCCGGTACCGGCTGGCACTGAAACCTCCGGGCCCTCACAACTGTATAATTCCTGGTCGCTCTGGTGCCACACCGTGCCGGTCCGCCCATCTCTTTCCCCGAACTGACCCTCCTCATGCGCGTCCTTGCCTCTGCCGTGGCCTTTACCCTCGCCGTGGCGGCCAGTTCCGCCCCTGCCCAGCAGCTGCCGGTCAGGCGCCAGGCCAAGCCCACGCGCCCCGCCATCACGGCCGAAGACCTGATGTCGCGCCTCTACGTCTACGCCGACGACTCCCTGGCCGGGCGCGCCTCGGGGACGCCGCAGCACGACAAGGCGACCGACATCATCGCCGGATGGGCGAAGCAGATCGGGCTGGCGCCGATGGGCGACAGCGGCACCTACTTCCAGGCCGTGCCGCTGCTGCGCCGCGCCTGGGTGACGTCTCCGGTCGTCGTCGGCGAGCAGACCTTCACTTACCAGAAGGACTACGGCGTCTTCGCGCAGTGGCGCACCAAGCCGTTCGACGGCGGCGAGGTTGTCTTTGGCGGCCTCATTGGCGACACGTCGGTGCACCTCACCGCCGATCAGACGACGGGCAAGATCGTGGTCTTCGGGTACACCCCAGACATGGCGGCCAAGGGGCTGCAGGCGCAGTTCACGTCGGCGCTGACCAAGCCGGTCGGAGCCGCCAAGGCCATCGTGCTGCCGATGCTCGACGAGGCGCCGGCGGCGGTGCGTGGCTACTTCATGCAGGGCGAGATGGTCACCGTTCCCTCCACCGGGCCAGCCATGATCATGCCGCCGGTGATCGTCGCGTCCAACGCGATGACGCAGGCGCTCGTCGGCGCGCCGCTGAACTTCGCCAAGTGGGGCACGGTCACCGGGCGCTACACCGGGAAGATCGAACTTCGGGACACCCCTACCTCCTCGCGCAACGTGGTGGCGGTGCTCGAGGGAAGCGACCCGGTGCTCAAGCATCAGTACGTCGCGCTCGGTTCGCACAGCGACCACGTCGGCGTCCAGCCCGGCGCGGTGGACCACGACTCGCTGCGGGCGTACAACCTCGAGGTCGAGCGAGTCAAGGCAACACTCGGTGACGGCAAGACGCCGACGCCGGCCCAGCTCGCCGCCATCAAGGTGAACGTGGACTCGATCCGGGTGATCCGCCGTCCGCGTCTCGACTCGATCTCCAACGGCGCCGATGACGACGGCTCGGGGACGGTGGCGATGGCCGAGATCGCCGAGGCGCTTGCCGGGGCGAAGGCGCGGCCCAGGCGGTCCGTGCTCTTCGTCTGGCACATGGGCGAGGAGATCGGCCTTGTCGGCTCCGACTGGTACACGAAGCACCCGACGGTGCCGCGCGATTCCATCGTCGCACAGCTCAACATGGACATGGTGGGGCGCGGCGGCGCCGCCGACGTCAAGGGCGGCGGACCCACCTACCTGGGCCTGGTCGGCTCACGCCGGCTGTCCACGCAACTCGGCGACCTGATCGAGACGGTCAACAAGATGCAGAAGGCCCCGTTCACGTTCGACTACACGTACGACGCGCCGGGGCATCCGGAGAACATCTACTGCCGGTCGGACCACGCGAGCTACGCGCGGTTCGGCATCCCGGTGGCCTTCTTCTCCACCGGACTCCACGCCGACTACCATACCGTCACGGATGAGGCGAGCTACATCGACTATCCGCACATGGCGTCGGTGAGCCAGCTCGTGCACGATGTGACGCTCTCCGTGGCGAATGCCGCCGCCCGGCCGGTGGTGGACAAGCCGAAGCCGTCGCCCAACGCCGTGTGCCGCCAGTAACCGCCCTCCCTCTTCACCCAGCTGGATATCACGCCATGCGCTCCTTCCTGCTTGCACTCCTGCTCGCCGCCTGCGGCACCTCCACCGAGCCGCAGCTCGGGGACAACATCGAGATCCGGCTCGGCTCGACCATCGAGATTCCCGACGAGAGCACGCGCGTGAAGTTCACGGACGTGACCTCCGACTCGCGCTGCCCCACGGGCGCGCAGTGCGTCTGGGCGGGCGAGGCCGTGGTGCAGTTCACCGTCGGCAACAGCCAGCAAGTGTCGCTGACGCTGGGCGCGGATGCGTCCAAGGCCTCAGTCATCGTCGGGATGAAGCAGTTCACGCTCGTCGCACTCAAGCCCTACCCCAAGGTCAACGAGTCGATCGACAAGGGTGATTACGTCGCCACGGTCCGCTTCACGAGCGCCAAGGACTAGCCGGCGCTACTCGTAGCGCAGCGCCTCGATCGGGTCGAGCCGAGAGGCGCGGCGCGCGGGCAGCACGCCGAAGACGAGGCCGATCGCCACCGACACGGCCACCGCGATGAGCGTGAGCCCCCACGGGGGTGACGCCTGGATGTTCAGCAGCCGCGTGGCGACGGTCCCCGTGAGCAGGCCGACCACGATGCCGATTGTGCCACCCATGCCCGTGAGGGTCGCTGCCTCGACGAGGAACTGCTGCAGGATGTCGCGCCGCGTCGCCCCCAGCGCCTTGCGCAGGCCGATTTCCCGGGTGCGATCGGTCACCGACACCATCATGATGGCCATCACGCCGATGCCGCCGACCATCAGCGCCACGGACGCCAGCACGATCATCACGAAGAAGAAGACGCCCGTGATGCTGTTGAAGATGTCGAGGATCTGGTCCTGCGTGATGAGGTCGAACGTGTTGCCGTCGCCGGGGCGCAGCTTGCGCATCTCGCGCAGCTGCACGGTCACCGCCTCCTGCGCCGTCGCCACCGGCACGCCGTCGCGCGGCTTCACCGCGATGAACAGCATGTTCGTCTTGTCGATGTAGTAGGCGTGATCCGAGAATCGGTACGGGACGACTGCCCCGGTCTCGGCGCCAGGCGGCGTGAAGATGTTCGCTGGCGGCTCGTAGAGCCCGATGACTTGGACTGGCTTGCCGCCGATGAGCATGGACTTGCCGAGCGGGTCGAGCTTCCCGAACAGCCGGCGCGCGTGCGAGTCGAGGATCACCGCCACGGGAGCGCCCGCGCGCTCCTCGGCGGGCGTGAACCACCGTCCCGCACTCAGTTCACCGCCCATGATGGTCGTGAAGCCGGCGTCTGCGCCGTACACCGTCGTCGGCTGCGTGCGCGTGCCCTGATAGTCCATGCGTCCCATGATCTGGTTCCAGATCGCGCCGTACTGGACCTCGGGGAGGCGGTCGATGGCCGTCGCTTCGGCCTCCGCCAGGTCGGGACGTATGCGCACCCACTTGGGGAGCGCCTCGGGGTTCAGCGGCTGCTGGCTGAAGACCTTCATCACGTAGAAGGTGGATGGTCCCGCCACCTCGAGGGTGTTGAGGATCTGCTCGCGCACCCCCCGCACGATGCTCGCCATCGTCATCACGGTGGCGACGCCGATGACGACACCGAGCATCGTCAACCCCGAGCGCAGCTTGTTGGCGCGCAGGTTGTCGAACGCGATGATGATGTTCTCGTCGAGCGTCGTGTGGCGGAGGAGGCGGGTGAGGAACATCGCGCTACTCGTGCCGCATGGCGTCGATGGGGTCCAATTGCGCCGCGCGCCGCGCCGGGTAGACGCCAAACAGCACGCCGACCCCGGCTCCGAGCAGCAGCGCCACCGCCACCGACCAGGCGGTGATGCGCGCCGGCAGGGGGGAGAGCGTCGCGACGAGCAGCGCAAACACCCAGCCGCCCACCACGCCAAGCACGCCGCCCAGGCTCGACAGGACGATCGCCTCGGCGAGGAACTGCCGCTCGATGTCGCGGGCGCGCGCTCCCATCGCCTTCCGGATGCCGATCTCCCGCGTCCGCTCGCTCACGCTCATGAGCATGATGTTCATGATCACGATGCCGCCCACGACGATGCCGATGGCGACCATCGCCGGGATGATGCTGAAGAGCACCCGCGTGAGGTTCTTCCAGAACGCCACCAGTGCGTCGGCGGTCTCCACCGAGAAGTTGTTCTCCTGCCCGGGACGCAGGCGGCGCACCACGCGCAGGGCCTCCTCGGCACGCGCCATCGCCGGCGCCACCTGGTCCGCTTCGTACATCTTCACGCTGATCGTGGCGGTCAGCCGGCGGCCGTACAGCGTCTCGTGGAACGTGACGGGCAGGAGCACGAAGCCATCGAAGGACTGGCCGAGCACCTTGCCCTTGGGGGCGGCGACGCCGATGATTTCGCACCGCTGGCCGCCGACGCGCACCGATTGCCCGATGGGATCGAGTCCGCGGTCGCCGAACAGCTTGTTGGAGATGTCGTGGCCGAGCACGCAGACCGGACGGCGCTGCAGCACGTCCACGTCCGAGATGCCGCGGCCGCGGGCAAAGCGGTAGTCCTGCACCACCTGGTACGCGGGGGTGACGCCGAAGACGAGCGCGTCGCCGATGGCCTGGTCCCGCCAGATCACGTCGCTCATCGGCGTGGGCCACCCGGAATTGAGGGCCACGGCCTGCGCGTCGGGCAGCGCCGCTCGCACGGCCTCGGCGTCCGCCGCGGTGACGCGCGGCCGGCGGGCGACCTTCTTCCACGCCTCGTCGTCGAAGAGCCCGATCTGCAGCGGCGTGCGCCGGATCTGAAAGGCGTTCGCGCCAATCACGGCGCCTGCGATGTTCTCCTTCACGTAGGCGTTCATCCCCTGGATGATCGCCACGACGGCCACCAGGAACGCGACCGACACGATGATGCCGAGCAGCGTGAAGAACGAGCGCAGCTTGTTCGCCACGATCTGCCCCATCGCCGTGCCGAGGACGTCAAGGAGGCGCATCGCGTCCTACGCGGGGACGGCGCGGCGGATGGCCAGCCACGCGGCGGCGAGGAGGAGGGCGCCCGACCAATAGGGCGCGGTGAATGCCACGTGGTCGAACACGAGGCCGGCCCACGCCGGCCCCAGGATCGCCGTCAGGCTGGTGATGGCGCCGTTGGCGCCGAAGAGCATGCCCTGTTCGTCGGGCGTGCCGGCGCTCGACACGAGACTCTGAATGGTGGGCTGCACCAGTCCGGAGCCAATGGCGAGCACCGCGATGGCGGGGGAGAGCAGCCACCCGACCGGCACCGCCGCCACCGCCGCCATCCCCACCGTCATGATCGCGAGGCCCACCAGCAGCAGCAACCGATCCGAGAAGCGTCCCGAGAGCCGCCGGATGATGAAGCCCTGCGAGACTGTCGCCGTGACGCCAAGGACCGTGAAGACGACGGCGTTTTGGGCGGGCGTGTAGTGGAAGCGATTGAGCGTGTAGACCGCAAAGTTCGTATGCAGCGCCATCATCGCAAAACGCGAGAGGAAGATCCCGGAAAAGAGCGCACGCAGGCGCGGTGTGCGCAGCGCCGTCAGCAACAGGCTGAAGGGATTGAAATCGCCCACGTGCAGCGGGTGCGGTCGCCGCCGCTCCGGCGCCAGCGATTCAGGCAGGACGAACCAGCCGAAGATCGCGGTCACGAGTGCGACGCCGGCGGACGCCCACGCCGGGGCGGTGAGGCTGATCTTGGCCAGCACGCCGCCGATGGACGGCCCGAGAATGAAGCCGATGCCGAACGCCGCGCCGACGAGCCCGAAGTTCTTGGCGCGGTCCTCGGGCCCTGACACGTCGGCGATATAGGCCTGGGCCGCGGTCAGGTTGCCGGCCGTGAACCCCGCCACGATGCGCGAGACGAAGAACACCCAGAGTCCGCCGCCGACGCCGAAAAGGGCGTACCCGACCGCGGCGCCGATCAGGCTGATCACGAGCACCGGCCGCCGCCCGTGCCGGTCGCTGACGGCGCCGAGGAGCGGCGAGGCAAAGAACTGTGCGATGGAGAAGACGACGGCCAGCAAGCCGATCGTCAGGGCGTCCGCACTGTACGGCCGCACGATGTACGGCACCACCGGCATCATGATCCCCGCGCCCATGATGTCGAGCAACATCGTGACAAAGATGAAGGTCAGCGCACGGCGGCTGGCCCGCGGGGAGACGGGAGAGGGCGGCATCCCCTCAAAACTAGGGGGTCCTCGGCGGGGATGCACGCTCCGGAAACCGCGATTGCGCATGGGGATCTCGGATTTGGACTCCGGAACGCGAGTACGGATTGCGATTGGGATCAACCGCAATCACCAATCATGATCGGAAATCCCACTCCCCAATCCCAATCCGAGCTCCCAATCCCCAATCGTCCCTATTCGTATCTCAGCGCGTCGACCGGATCCAGCTTCGCCGCCCGCATTGCCGGCAGCATGCCGAATCCGACGCCGGTGAGAATGGCCACCACCAGGGCGGCGAGCACGCTGGCGAGGGGCACCGAGGCGGGGATGGACGGGAAGTTCGCCTTGATGGCGGCCGCCACGCCGGCGCCGATGAGGAGCCCGATGAACGCGCCGAGGCTGGTCAGCGTGGCCGCTTCAATGAGGAACTGCCACAGGATGGTGCCGCGCGTTGCTCCCAGCGCCTTGCGCACGCCGATCTCGCGCGTCCGCTCGGTCACCGAGATCATCATGATGGCCACCACGCCCACGCCGCCCACCAGCAGGCCCACCGCCGACAGCGCGAGGCCGACGACGAAAATGGCGCCGAACAGCTGGTTGAACACCTCGAGCATGCGTTCCATGCCGATGAGGTAGAAGTTGTTCGGCTGGCTCGGGTGCAGGCCGCGGCGTCCGCGCATGGTGGCCGTCACCGCATCCATGGCCTCTTCACGCGTGACCCCATCGCGGGGCTTCACCATGATCAGCATGCTGCGCCAGACGGGCATGCGGCGCCACGCCGTCATCATCGGCACCACGGCGCGCGGCCGGTCCGGGCCGCGGCCGTCCATCGCCTTGAGGAACCCCGCCTTCGTCTGGTAGACGCCGATCACCGTCATCTGCAGCGAACCGACCATGATCTCCTTGCCGATCGGGTCGCTATCGCCGAACAACTGGCTCGCGAGCGAATCGTTGATCACGATCACGGGCGCCGCCGCATCGTGCTCCGACTCGGAGAACGAGCGGCCGGGCGACACGTCCGCGATGTCCGTCTTGATCCACTCGGCGCTCTGCGCGTCGAAGCCGACGTTGCGGACGGTGCGGTTGCGGTACGTCATGTCCTGCTGGCCGAACAGCCACGCCATGGCGCTCCCCACCTCCGGCAGGCGGCGGATCGCGGTCCAGTCCTCGATCGTGATGCGCGGGTTGCGGCGGTCCGGGCAGTTCTCGTCGGTCCCGTCGCAGCTGCTGAAGCCGACGCCGCGCCGGCGCACCTGGAAGGTGTTGGCGCCAAACTCCTCGAGGTCGGTCTGGAAGCTCTGCCGGACGCCGTGAATGGTCGCGCCCATCGCCACCACCACGAAGACGCCCACCGCGACGCCCGAGATGGTGAGCGCGGCGCGCACCTTGTTGGCGCGGATCGCGTCAAAGGCGATGCCCACGCCCTCGAGCGACATCATGAGCTTGTCCCAGACGCGCATCACTACTCCTGCCGCAGGGCTTCGATGGGGTCGAGGCGCGCCGCACGACTGGCCGGATAGACACCGGCCACGATCCCCACGCCGGCGCCCAGCGCCAGCGCGGCGAAGATGGACCAGAGCGCCACGGCCGCCGGCAGCGGCGTGAAGGCCGCCACCGCCTTGGCGAGCGCGATGCCGAACCCGATGCCGATGGCCGCGCCGATCGCCGAGAGCGTCGCCGCCTCGATGAGGAACTGCGACAGGATATCAGCGCGCGTGGCGCCCAGCGCCTTCCGGATGCCGATCTCGCGCGTCCGCTCGGCGACGGCCACGAGCATGATGTTCATGATCACGAGCGCGCCGACAATGAGCCCAATGGCCGGCAGCGCCGTGCCGAAGACCACCATCTTCGACTTGAGCCCGCGGAAGAACTCCATGGCCGAGTCCTGTGTCTCGAGCGCGAAGTTGTCGGGCTTGCCCGGCGGCAGGTGCCGCGCGCCGCGCAGCACCTCACGGGCCGACTCGATTCCCTCGTACACGAGTTCAAGCGAGGGCGCCTGGATGAGCAGCGACTCGATGTCGCCGCGCGGCCGGATGGCGCGGTGCAGGGGCGTCGTCCAGGGGGCGATGGCCAGCCGGTCCATGGAGAAGCCGAAGACCGATCCCTGCTTCTCGATGACGCCGATGATCTGGTATGGCGTGCCGGCGACGCGCAGTTCGCGCCCCACGGGGTCGAGCCCCGGGAAGAAGTGCTCGGCCACCTCGACCCCGATCACGAGGACGCGCGACCCCGCCTTCACTTCCTGCGGCGTGAAGGCGCGGCCGCTGGTGATGCCGAACTTCTTGATCTGGAAGTAGTCGGCTTCCGTGGCCACCGCCTGCACCTGACGGGGCCGTCCCTGGCCGCCGACGGCGTAGCGGAAGTTCTCGTTGAGGATCGCCGACCGCGAGCCCGGCGGAATGGTGCTGCGCACCAGCTCCACCTCAGGGGCGAAGATGAGCGGCCGGCGCTGGTACTCGCGCCAGGCCTCTTCCGTCTCGTTGGGCGTGAAGTCCGGCCGGCGGCGGAAGTTGTACGTGTTGACGCCGATGATCTTGCCGGCGAAGTCGTTCTCCACGTAGTCGCTCATCCCTTCGACGATCGAGATGACGGCGATGAGGAACATCACGCCGATCATCACGCCGAGGAGCGTGAAGAAACTCTTGAGCTTCTGGACACGGATGGTGTCCAGCGCCAGGCGAATGGCTTCGAGGAAGGGCACGGAGGCCTTACGGGCGAGGGCCCGCGGGGGTTTCGGACAGATGGTAGATGGTAGAGGGTGGAGGGTAGATGACCGCGGGAGGGGACTGCTCGCCGGCCGCCCTGCCGCCGTCCGCCCGTCCCGTCCGCTTCGGGCTCTACCTTCTACCGTCTACCATCTCCCCTCACCGTCCTCATTCGTATCTCAGCGCATCCACCGGATCCAGCCGCGATGCCCGCATCGCCGGCAGCATCCCGAACAGCACGCCCGTCACGGCGCTCGCGCCGAGCGCGGCGACCACCGCCAGGGGCGGCACGGAGGCGGCGATGGGGCTGTACTGGCGCACGAGCACGGCCACGCCCCACCCGATGAACAGGCCGATGGCGCCGCCGATGCCGGTGAGCGTCACCGCCTCGATCAGGAACTGAAGGAGGATGGCGCCGCGGGTGGCGCCGAGCGCCTTGCGCACGCCGATCTCGCGTGTCCGCTCGGTGACCGAGATCATCATGATGGCCACCACCCCCACGCCGCCCACGATCAGCCCCACCGCCGACAGCGCGATCATCACGAGGAAGAA
>JACREJ010000009.1 GCA_016218305.1 Gemmatimonadota bacterium
GCTGGTGGACGGCACGTACGACCACGTGGCCGACGAGGCTGCGTTCAAGACGTTCATGTGGCAGGATTTCACGGACGAGGAGTTCTTCCTCTGCCCGCCGATCATCGCCATGGGCGGCGACGGCGCGATGCTCGACATCGGGTTCCAGAACCTCTCGCGCCTGCTCGCGTCGGGCAAGCCGATCCGCGTGGTGATTCTCGACACGCAGGTCTACTCGAACACCGGCGGCCAGGCCTGCACCAGCGGCTACACGGGGCAGGTGGCCGACATGTCGGGCTTCGGCAAGGCGCAGCACGGCAAGACCGAGATCCGCAAGGAAATCGGCCTCATCGGCATCGCCCACCGCGGTACCTTCGTGCACCAGTCGTCGCAGGCGTCGGCCTCGCACCTCATGGCGGGCGTGCTCAAGGGCATGCACAAGCGGCGCCCGGTGCTCCTCAACATCTACACGCCATGTCCCGTGGAACACGGGCTCGCCGATGATTGGGCGCAGGAGGCGGCGCGCTTCGCGCTGGAGAGCCGCGCCTTCCCGTTCCTGACCTACGATCCGGATGGCGGTCCGACGTACGCCGACTGCCTCTCGCTGGAGGGGAATCCGTCGCCTGAGTCCGACTGGCCGACGTACGAGATCAAGTATCTCGACGACGAGGGCGCCGAGCAGACGCGCGAGGTTCCGCTGACGGTGGCGGACTGGGCGGCCACGGAGTCGCGCTTCAAGCAGCACTTCTCGAAGCTGCCCAAGGACCTGTACGACTACGCGATTCCCTTCCACCAGTACATCACGCTCTCGGCGGAAGAGCGCGCGACGCAGACGCCGTTCATCTATGCCGTGGACAAGAAGCGTCACCTCGTGCGGCTGAAGGTCTCGCCCGAAATGGGGCTGCTCGCCGACGAGCGGCTGCAGCACTGGTCGCAGCTGCGTCAGCTGGCCGGCATCGTCGTGTCGGACGCGGCGCGCAGCACCGTGGCGGGAGAGATCGAGACGGAGTTCGAGGCCAGGGTGACGGCGCTCCGCGCCGAGTACGAGGCGAAGATCGCCCAGCTCAAGAAGGAGTATCCGCAGCAGATCGCCCGCCGCCTGGCCGAAGGGCTCATGCGGCATGGCGGCGGCGGCGCGCTCGGCGAACTGCTCGCCACGCTGCCGGCGGTGGAACCGTCGGGCGGCAATGGGGCCGCGGCTCCGGCCGCCGTGGCAGCGCCGGCGGCCGCACCCGCGGCACCGGTCGAAGCGGCCGCTCCAGCCGCACCGGCCGTCGCAGTGGCGGAAGCGGCGCCCGCCGCCGCCCCGGCCGAGGAGGAGGACGACGCGCTCGCTCTCGAGGCGTACATCGACTCGGCGCGCTGCACGAGCTGCAACGAGTGCACGAACCTGAACAAGAAGATGTTCGTCTACAACGCCGCCAAGCAGGCGGAGATCAAGGACGCCACGGCCGGCACGTTCCAGCAGCTGGTGCTGGCCGCCGAGCGCTGCCCGGTGTCGATCATCCATCCAGGGACACCGCTGAACCCGAAGGAGAAGGACCTGGACAAGTGGGTGAAGCGCGCCGCGAGGTTCAACTGATGGCATTCTTCGGCTTTGCACACGGCGTGCATCCGCCCGAGGAGAAGGGGCTCACGAGTGGGCTCCCGATCCGTCGCATGCCGTATCCCGCCGAGATCGTCCTCCCCCTTCGCCAGCACGCGGGCAAGCCCGCCAAGCTGTGCGTGAAGGTGGGTGATTACGTCGAGCGCGGTGACCCCGTCGGCCTCGCCGACGGGTACATGTCGGTGCCCATCCATGCCTCGGCGGCGGGCCGGGTGTCCGCCATCGACCTCTGGCCGCATCCCGACGGCAGCTACGCGCAGGCGGTCCACATCAAGGTGGACACGTACTCGATGCAGGCGGCGCGGCCGCGGCTCGTCCCGCGCTGGGAAGGGCTCTCCGTGGATCAGGTGGTCAAGGCGGTGCAGGATGCCGGCGTCGTCGGGCTCGGCGGCGCCGCGTTTCCCACGCACGTCAAGCTGGCGCCGCCCAAGGACTACAAGGTCCACACGCTCATCATCAATGGCGCGGAGTGCGAGCCGTACCTCACCTCGGACCATCGCACGATGGTGGAGTACCCCGAGCGGGTGCACTTCGGCTGCCGCGTGATGATGCACACGCTGGGCGTGACCAAGGCCGTCATCGGCGTCGAGAAGAACAAGCCCGACGCCATCGCGGCGCTGGAGCGCACCAAGCCCAAGGACCTCGACATCACCATCCTCCCGCTCACGGTGAAGTACCCGCAGGGCGCCGAGAAGATGCTGATTCACGCGGTGACGGGCGTGGAAGTGCCGTCCGGCAAGCTGCCGGTGACGGTGGGCGTGGTGGTGCAGAACGTCGGTTCGCTGGCGGCCATCGCCGAGGTCTTCGACACCGGCCTGCCGCTGATCGAGCGCATCGTGACGGTCACCGGGCACGGACTGACGCGTCCGGCCAATCTCATCGTCCCGGTCGGCACCAAGCTCAAGGACCTGCTCGCCTACTGCGACGGCGTGACCAAGGATGCCAGCGAGGTCATCAACGGCGGCCCGATGATGGGGATGGCCGTGGCGAACCTCGAGGCCCCGGTGCTCAAGGGGACCACGGGCATCGTGGTGCTGACGAAGGACGAGGTGCGCAACGAGAAGGTCTATCCCTGCATCCACTGCGGACGCTGCCTCGATGCCTGCCCGGTCTTCCTGAACCCGTCGTGGCTCGGCGACCTGGCGCGCGTGAAGCGCTACCAGGAGATGGCGGACAACCACCTGGCCGACTGCATGCTGTGCGGGTCGTGCTCCTACGTCTGTCCGTCGAACATTCCGCTCTCGCAGCTTTTCCAGGCCAGCAAGGTGGCGCTGCGCCGCATCCAAACGGCGGGGGCCGCATGACCGCTCCCAACCTGATCGTCACGGCGTCGCCGCACCTGAAGGACCGCGACACGACGCCGCGCATCATGTGGACGGTCACGGCGAGCCTCGTGCCGGTCGTCCTCTCGTCTGCCTTCTTCTTCGGCATCAGCGCCATCCTCGTGATCCTCGCGGCGATGCTGGGTGCGCTGCTGACCGAACGGGCGCTGTCCAAGCCCGGCACGCTGCAGGACGGATCGGCGATGATCACCGGCCTCCTGCTCGGCCTGTCCCTGCCGCCCGGCATCCCGCTGTGGATGGCGGCGCTCGGCGGCGCCTTCGGCATCGGCTTCGGCAAGGTGATCTGGGGCGGCCTCGGCCAGAACGCGTTCAACCCCGCGCTCATCGGCCGCGCCTTCCTGCAGACCGCGTTCCCGGTGGCCATCACCACGTGGCCCACGCCCGGCGGCAGCTTCTTCGCGCTCAAGGGCGACTTGTTCGCGTTCCCCTTCATGCATCCGGTGTCGGACGTCGTGACGTCGGCGACGCCGCTCGGCCTGTTCAAGTTCGAGCAGAAGCTCACGTCGGTGGTGGACCTCGTGCTCGGCACCACGGGCGGCTCGGTGGGCGAGACGTCGGCACTCGTGATCCTGATCTGCGGCGCCTTCCTCGCGTGGAAAGGGTACCTCAACTGGCGTTCGCCGGTCTCGATCCTCGTCACCGTCTTCGTGGCGAGCCAGGTGCTGCATTTCCTCAACGGCAAGTACCCGGACGGCCTGTTCATGGTCTTCTCGGGCGGCCTGATGCTCGGCGCCGTCTACATGGCCACGGACATGGTGACCGTGCCGACGACCAACAAGGGGCGCTGGGTCTTCGGCGTCTGCACCGGGCTGATCGTGGTGGTCATCCGCGTCTTCGGCGGCCTGCCGGAGGGCGTGATGTACGCCATCCTCATCATGAATGCGTTCACGCCGCTCATCAATCGCGTGACGCAGCCCACCGTGTTCGGTACGGTGAAGCTGAAGGAGGCCAAGTGAGCGGCCATCAACATGGGGCGCCAGCCGCCCCGACGCCGGATGCCGGCAGCTCGACGGCGCGCCTGCTGTTCACGCTGGCATTCTTCGGATCGCTCGCCGGCGCCGTGCTCGCCTACACGTACCAGAAGACGCTCACGCCGATCCGCAAATTCGCCGGCGAGAAGGTGGAGATCGCCGTCAAGGAAGTGCTCGGCTCTCCGGCGCGGCTCGACACCCTCTTCCTCGTCGGCGACACGCTGAGCCGCTCCGTGCCGGCCGGCGTGGACAAGCTCGAAGCCGTGAAGGTCTTCATCGGCATCAACGACAAGGGCGAGCGCACCGGCGTTGCCGTGGAAGAGGCCGCGCCCGGCTTCGCCAACGAAGTGCGGCTGATGGTCGGCTTCGACCCCGCGACGCGCGCGCTGACCGGCTTCAAGGTGCTCGCCCAGTCGGAGACGCCAGGCCTCGGCGACAAGATCCAGAAGGACTCCAGCTTCGTCGCGCGGTTCGTGGGCAAGCTGGTGACCCCGCTCAAGGGCGACAAGAACCAGACGACGGATCCCAGCACCGTGCAGACCATCACCGGCGCGACCATCACGTCGAAGGCCGTCATCAAGGTGATCAACAAGGCCGTCGATACGTGGAAGCCACGACTCGACGCGTACGCGAAGGAGGGTGGCCAGTGACCACCGAAGCGCTTACGACCGCGGAAGCGGCCGAGCCGATCGTACCAGGCGCGCCGCCGCCGCAGCCGCTCTGGCTGGACTTCTGGCGCGGCATCGCCGACGACAACCCGGTGATGATCCAGATGCTCGGGCTCTGCCCGGCGATGGCCATCAGCAACCAGCTGGCCAACGGCCTCGGCATGGGGGCGGCGACCATCTTCGTGCTCGTCTGCTCGTCACTGCTCATCTCGCTGCTGCGCAGCGTAATCCCCACTGAAGTGCGCCTCGCCACCTACATCCTGATCATCGCGACGTTTGTGACGATCTCCGACCTCGTGATGCAGGCGTACTTCCCGCTGCTTTCCAAGACGCTCGGGCCTTTCGTCCCGCTCATCGTGGTCAACTGCATCATCCTCGGTCGCGCCGAGGCGTTCGCCGGCAAGGTGAAGCCGATGCGCGCGATGGCTGACGCGTTCGGCATGGGCATCGGGTTCACGCTCGCGCTGTGCACGATCAGCGCCTTCCGCGAGCTCGTCGGCAGCGGGATGCTGCTCGGCTACTCGATCTTCGGCCCCAACTACGAACCGTGGGTCTTCATGATCATGCCGCCGGGCGGCTTCCTGACGATGGGGCTCATGTTCCTGGTGATGGGCTGGTGGAGCGAGCGCAAGAAGGCGAAGCTCGCGGGGGTGGCCGCATGATTGCGAATCTCTCGTGGATCTTCTTCTCCACGCTTCTCATCAACAATTTCACGCTGGCGATGTTCCTGGGGCTCTGCTCCTTCTTCGGCGTGACGACCAAGATGGACACCGGCTGGCGCCTTGGCGCCGCCAACACGTTCGTGCTGGTGATGACGGCCGTGGCGGTGTGGGTGCTCAATACGTTCGTGCTCGCACAGGCCCCTTACCTGCGGACCATCGCGTTCATCGTCGTCATCGCGTCGCTGGTGCAGATCGTGGAGATGGCGATCAAGAAGTTCCTGCCCGTGCTGTTCCGCGAGCTGGGCATCTACCTGCCGCTGATCACCACGAACTGCGCGATCCTCTACCTCGCCCTCACGCAGACCACGCGCGGGTACGGCCTGGTCGAGGGCATCGTCTACGCGCTCGGCGGCGGGCTGGGGCTCACGCTCGCGCTGACGCTCATGGCGTCCATCCGCGAGCGGCTGGACGTGGCCGACGTCCCGGCGATGGCCAAGAAGATGGGACTCGTGCTCATCATCGCGTCATGCATGTCCATGGCCTTCATGGGCTTTGCGGGCATGGGGAGCGGCTGATGCTCAAGACCCTGCTGGGAATCGGAATCTGCGCGGTGCTCTTCGCGCTCTACGGCCTCGTGCGCAACTACGGTTGCGTCGGCCACTGTCACGGATGTTCCAACGCTTGTGCCAGCCACGAGAGGCATGCCCACAATGACTGACCAGTCCCTTCCGCGGCCCTTCGGCCGCCGCGAGTTCATCGCCATCGGCACCGGCGCATTCGCGCTCGCGGCGCTCCCCATCGCGCTGCGCCGCCACGTGGCTATCGCGCGCCGCACCGTGCCGGTGATGGGCACCATCGCCGAGCTGACGGTCGTGCACCGCAACGAAGCGGTGGCGCAGGAGGCCCTCGAGGCCGCCCTCGCCGAGCTGCGCTGGGTGGAGACGACGATGACGCGCTTCAGCGCGACGTCGGACGTCGGCCGCGCCAACGCCGTCGCCGCGCGCGAAGGAGTGACCGTGCGCCCCGAGACGGCGCGCCTCGTCGAGACGGCGCTGCGCTGGTCGTCGGCCAGCAACGGCCGCTTCGACCCCGCGCTCGGCGCCGCGTCGGAACTGTGGGACGTCACCAACCGGCACGAGCCGCCGCCGTCGGAGCAGGTGGCGCGCCTCGCGAACCGGTCGTTCTGGCGTCACGTGGACCTCTCGGTCGGCGCGGGGCAGGGCGTCCTGCGCTACGGCGACCGCGACCTGCATCTCGACCTTGGCGGCATCGGCAAGGGCTACGCCATTGACCGCGCGGTGCAGGCCCTGCGCGACCGCGGCATCGAACAGGCCATCGTGAACCTCGGCGGCGATCTCTACGCCATCGGCGAGTCGCCCGAAGGCGGCGCGTGGCGCGTCGGCATCCGGTCGCCTGACGACCTGCGCCGCGTGGCCCGGACGCTCGAGGTGAGCAACCGCGCCGTCGCCACGTCTGGCGACTACGAGCGGTTCTTCCGGTATCGCGGCACGCGCTACCACCACCTGATGGACCCCGCCACGGCCGCGCCGCGGCAGACCTCGGTGCGCAGCGTGACCGTCCTCGCCGACAGGTGCGTGGACGCGGAGCCGTGTGCCGTGTCGGTGTTTGGCCTGACGCAGGACCGCGCGCTCGCCTTTGCGCGCACGCAGATTCCCGGAGTTGACGTCCTCACGATCGCCTGATCTCCCCGTCCAGTACCGCTGGCGACACCCCACGAGGAGTTGTTATGAAGAAGAGCCAACTGTTCTGCAGTGCGTGCGA
>JACREJ010000093.1 GCA_016218305.1 Gemmatimonadota bacterium
ATGCTTGTCGAGCACCGGCGCTTCCACGCCGCACACGGATACGACGCACACGATGCGCAGTTGCTGGTGCATTCGCTGCAGCACTGGCTGCACAGCCATCTCGGCGGCGTGGACCGGGCGCTGCGGCACTGCCTGAAGCAGCCGCGGTCCTGAGCGGCGGCCCGCACCGGCCCTTGAGGGCGCCCGTTATTATCTCTATATTGCTATTTAGAGATTTATAGGCTCCCCGATTCCACGGCCGCGACCCGCGACAATGCCAAGCTACGAATTCACCTGCCGCGCCTGTGACGCCCTCTACGAGGTGCGGCTTTCGATGTCTGCCTATTCGGCCGGCGAAGGCAAACAGTGCCCGGCCTGCGGTTCGCAGAACGTCGAGCGTCGCATTACGGGCTGTGGCGTCATGACGGGAAGCCGGTCGGGCGGCAGCGCGGCCTCGTGCGGGGGAACCAGCGGATTCACCTGAGCGGCGTAGCCCGCCGCCCCGTGGGGCGCGGCATCATCCGTTCCGCGCGTCAGTACGCGCAGCCATGGAAAACAAAAGCGGGCCAACCGAACTGGTTGACCCGCTTTGCATTGCCCCTCCAGGGCTCGAACCTGGACTCTTCTGATCCAGAGTCAGACGTGTTGCCAGTTACACCAAGGGGCAGAAAACGCCCGCTCGCGCGGGCGAAACGAATTATACCCGGCTGGGGGGGTGGATCAACCCCTTGGAGGACATGCAACGCACGGAACGAGGAGGAGGTTGAGGCCTGGCGAGGAGCGAGGAGGGGTGGAACGAGATGGGAGATGCCCGGCGCGCCAAGGGCCGCCCTCCTCGTGCCGCCCCTCGTTCCTCGTCCCTACGCCTCTACCTCCTCCTCGTTCCGTCACCCCTCTCCCCCTTCCCTCCTATCGCTAACTTTCCCCCGCACCCAAGCCCGGGCCTCCATGAACGACCTCGAACCCTACTTCGAACCGTTCCGGCGCAACACGATCGGTCATGACCAGACCTTCGCGTCGCCCTACGGCGAGCGCCGCGTCGTCTACGCCGACTGGACGGCCAGCGGCCGGCTGTATCGCCCCATCGAGGACCGGCTGCGCGACCGCTTCGGCCCGTTTGTCGGCAACACGCACAGCGAATCGTCGGTCACCGGCTCGGCGATGACGCTGGCCTATCACGAAGCGCACGACATCCTGCGGCGCCACGTCAACGCCTCCAGCGACGACCTCATCCTCACGGTCGGCGCGGGGATGACCGCCGCGGTC
This sequence comes from Gemmatimonadota bacterium, assembly GCA_016218305.1. Classification (GTDB taxonomy): domain Bacteria; phylum Gemmatimonadota; class Gemmatimonadetes; order Gemmatimonadales; family Gemmatimonadaceae; genus PNKL01. The sequence continues at coordinate 1,246 of JACREJ010000093.1, forward strand.
AACAAGCTGCAGCGCATTCTCGGCCTCAAGGCGCCCGAAGGGCTGCGCCGCTTCATCGACCTCCCGGAACGCGAGCGCCCGGTTGTCTTCGTCACACACCTCGAACACCACTCCAACCACACGTCGTGGTACGAGACCATCGCCGACGTCGTCGTCGTGCCGCCCGACGCCGGGGGCGTGGTGTCGCTCGAGGCGCTCGAGGAGCAGCTGCACGCCTATCGCGCCCGTCCGGTGAAGATCGGCGCGTTCAGCGCCTGCTCCAACGTCACCGGCATCTTCACGCCGTACCACGCGATGGCCCGCCTGATGCACCGCGCCGGCGGCGTCGCCCTCATCGACTTCGCCGCCTCCGCGCCGTACGTGCACATCGACATGCACCCGGCGGGCGATCCCGAGGGCTGCCTGGACGCCGTCCTCTTCTCGCCGCACAAGTTCCTCGGCGGGCCGGGATCGGCGGGCGTGATCATCTTCAACCGCGCGCTCTACAAGAACTCGGTCCCCGACGAGGCCGGCGGCGGCACCGTGGCGTGGACGAATCCGTGGGGACAGTACGCCTTCCTCGACGACATCGAGACGCGTGAGGACGCCGGCACACCGGGCTTCCTGCAGGCCATCAAGAGCGCACTCGCCGTGCAGCTCAAGGACGAGATGACGGTGGCGGCGATGCGGGAGCGCGAACACGCCATTGCGCCGTACGCGATGGACCGGCTGGCGGCGATCCCCGGCGTGCACGTGCTGGCGCAGGGCGTGCGCGACCGGCTGGCGATGCTGTCGTTCTGGGTGGAGGACGTGCACTACAACCTGATGGTGCGCCTGCTCAACGATCGCTTCGGCGTGCAGTCGCGCGGCGGCTGCTCGTGCGCCGGCACCTATGGGCACTATCTGCTGCACGTGGACCCGTCGCGCTCCAAGTCCATCACCGACCGCATCGATCTCGGCGACCTGTCGGAGAAGCCCGGCTGGGTGCGGCTCAGCTTCCACCCCAGCACGACGATGGTCGACATCGACCACGCCATCAACGCCGTCGCCGAGTGCGTCGCCAACGTCAAGGCGTGGCAGCAGGATTACGTCTACTCGACCATCACGAACGAATACGCCCACAAGGACGGAGACACCGCCCTGAAGGCGAGGGTGAAGGAGTGGTTCGCGTTGTAGTTCACCTCCCCGTTCCACCCCTCGTCCCTCCTCGCCACGCCTCTACCCCCTCCCCGTTCCGCCATGACCGACCTCCGTTATCCGATCGGCAAGTTCGACGTCAGCGCTCCCGTCACTCCGGAAATCCGCACCGCCGCCATCTGGGACCTCGCCCAGGCTCCCGAGCGCGTGCGCGCCGCCGTCAACGGGCTCACCGACGCGCAGCTCGACACGCCGTATCGCCCCGAAGGGTGGACCGTGCGTCAGGTCGTGCATCACATGGCCGACTCCCACCTGAACGCCGCCACGCGCGTGCGGCTCGCGTTGACCGAGGACAACCCGACGATCAAGCCGTACATCGAGGGCAAGTGGGCCGCGCTCCCGGACGCCTCGACCCTCACGGTCGAACCCTCGCTGCAGATCCTCGAGGGTGTGCATGCCCGCCTCGTGGCGCTGCTCCGGTCGCTCGATGATGCCGCCTTCGCGCGCACGGTCGTCCATCCCGAGCACGGCCGCACCATGTCCATTGACGTGCTGACCGCGCTCTACGGCTGGCACAGCCGGCATCACGTGGGGCACATCACGGCGCTGCGCGAGCGCATGGGCTGGTAGGGGCGACAGGCCGCATCGGCGGACGCGGCCCACGCCGCCGCGCCGCTGCAACTGGTCGCGCAGCGCAACGCTCGTTGAATCGCAAAAGGCCGCACCGTGAGGTGCGGCCTTCGTATGAAGTGGCCACGCGCGCCGTCATTGGAACTCTACGTCCTACCGAACGGCGGCGGGCACATCGATTGTCTTCCTGCGAGTGGAGCTGAGGGGGATCGAACCCCTGACCTCTGCAGTGCGATTGCAGCGCTCTCCCAGCTGAGCTACAGCCCCAAGACACTCCAGGGCGACACTGGGTAACACGCTGCCGGTCGCACCCGGGTCTGAAACAAACTGGCCCCACCAGAGGCGGGGCCCCACAGACAATGTGAATTGTAACCCGTTTCGGGTCGAAGTCAACCTCCGGCTCGCCAGTTCTTATCTAAGTTGAAGCAGGCCAAGGAGCTGGGAGCGATGCCTTCGGAACAGCCGATCGGTTCGCCGCGTTATCCACCGGTGCCGCACGCCCTCACCTCCGCCTTCGTCCGCGACCAGCTCGCGCTACGCGCCCGCTCGGTAAACACTCAGCCAGAGCGACGAACCGGTGAGTTCGTGCTGTACTGGATGCAGTCCACGCAGCGCTTTGCCGACAACTGGGCGCTCCGGTTCGCCACCCGCGAGGCCAACCGGCTTGGCCTCCCCCTGATCATCCATCAGGGGCTCGACCCGACCTACGAACACGCCAGCGACCGCATTCACTCGTTCATCCTGCACAACGCGCGCGAGCTCGCGCAACGCGCGGAGCGCGGCGGCCTCCGCTACCAGTTCGTGCTGCGCCGCCGCCGCAATGACGACCGCCGCGCGGTGGATCGTGTGGCCGCGCGCGCGGCGCTCGTCGTCACCGACGACTTTCCGACCGCCGGCATCGCGGAGCGCACCCAGCGGTTCGCCGCGCGCTGTGCGTGCCGTGTCGTGGCGGTGGAATCGCACGCCATCGTCCCCGCCGCGCTGTTCGTGAAGGAAGAGTGGGCCGCGCGCACCCTGCGCCCCAAGGTGATGGCGAACCTGCTGCACGCCCTCGAGCCGGTGGCGGACGCCCTGCCCCGCGAAGACGCATCCGAGGCGCTGTGGCGTTCCCTCGAGGTGGACCGGCTCGACCTCAGCGGGGACCTCGCCGGCGAGATCGCGCGCTGTGAGATCGACCACTCGGTGCCGCCCGTGCCGCTGAAGAGCGGCCGTCGCGCGGCCCTCGCGCGGCTCAGGAAGTTCTGCGACGATGCCCTGCCGCGATACGACGAACGACGCAGCGATCCCGCCGACCCAGATGGGTCGTCGCGGCTCTCGCCGTACCTGCACTTCGGCCAGGTAAGCGCCGCCGAAGTCGCGCGGGCGGCCATCGCCGCGGTGGGCCGTCCCGGCGCCGAGCGCTTCCTCGACGAACTGGTGACGTGGCGCGAGCTCGCCCTCAATTTCGCGCTGCGCAACCTCAACTTCCGCTCGCTCGCCGCGCTCCCCGACTGGGTGCATCGCACCATGGCAGCGCACGCCCAAGATGCGCGTGAGGTCGTGTACACACGCGAACAGCTCGAGCGCGCCGAGACGCACCACCCGCTGTGGAACGCGGCGCAGCGCGAACTCGTGGCCACGGGGTCCATTCACAACGTGATGCGGATGTACTGGGGCAAGTCGGTGCTCACGTGGACGGCCACGTACGACGATGCCCTGCAGCACCTGATCCACCTGAACGACAAGTGGGCGCTCGACGGGCGCGATCCGTCGAGTTACGGCGGCATCCAGTGGTGCTTCGGCAAGTTCGACCGGCCGTGGGGCGAGCGGCCGGTGTGGGGGACCATTCGCTCCATGTCGCTCGAGCGCGCGTACAAGAAGTTCGACGCGCTGTCGTACCAGCGGCGCTGGAACGGCGAGGAGTCGGGTCTCTAACGGCCACCACGAAGCACGAAGGGCGCGAAGGGGCACGAAGAACGACATGAGAATCGCCCCTGCGCATGTGGGGACATCCTCGGGTGCACGGGCCGTTTCTTCGTGGTCCTTCGCGCCCTTCTTGCTTCGCGGTTGCAGTTCACCCGTAGACGATCCGGAGCAACGAGCCCATTATCCACGGGTGCACGTCTGCCATCTGCCATCTACCATCTACCATCTGCCGTTGTGACTCGCCTCCTCCCCTCCGCCACCGAGATCCGTGAAGCCGCCGGCCGCCTGCGCGGCGTGGCCGTGCGCACGCCGCTGCGCCGGTCGGCGGCACTGTCCGATCTCGTGGGCGGCGACGTCTACCTGAAGCTGGAGTCGGAGCAGCTCACGGGGTCGTTCAAGGTGCGCGGGGCATTCAACGCGCTCTCACTCCTCACCCCCGAGGAACGCGCGCGCGGCATTGTCGCGTCCAGCGCGGGCAATCACGGACTCGGCGTCGCCGAGGCGGCGCAGCGACTGGGCGTCGCGGCCACGATCTTCGTGCCCTCCAACGCTCCCGCCGTGAAGAAGGAAGGGATCGCCCGGCGCGGCGCGCGCGTGCTCGACGAGGCAAGCGACTACGACGACGCCATGGTGCGGGCGCGCGCGTACGCCAGGGAAACCGGGGCGACCTTTCTGCATCCGTGCCTCGGCGTTCCCCTGCTCGCCGGCCAGGGCACGGTGGGCAGCGAGGTGCTCGACGAACTCCCGTCGCTGCAGACGATCCTCGTCTGCGTCGGCGGCGGCGGCCTGCTCGGCGGCATTGGTGCGTTCCTGCTCAGCGAGGCGCCGCAGGTGCGCGTGGTCGGCGTGCAGAGCGAGCGCACCGACGCCATGGCGCGCGCCATCGAGGCGGGGCGGGTCATCGAGATCGAGAGCCTCCCGACGCTCGCCGACGGCCTTGCCGGACAGGTGGACGGCGATGCCCTCGCCATCGGGCAGGCAACGCTCGAGTCCATCATGACGGTGACCGAGGACGAGATTGCCAGCGCCATCGCCTGGCTCTGGCTCGCCGAGGGCATCCGCGCCGAGGGATCGGGGGCGGTCTGCGTGGCCGCGCTGCGTTCGGGACGCCTGCGTCACCTGACCCCGCCGATCGTCGCCATCGTCAGCGGGGCGAACATCGACGAGACGCGCCTGCAGGGCATTCTGGCGGCCGCAGGATAGGCGCAGCGCTGGGTCGGACGCGGCGAACGACCGTCCGGCGAAACGATTAAGTTGTGCCGGGGAGATCTCCCATCTCCCATCTCCCATCTCCCATCTCCCGTCAGCCCGTCGCCCCGTGTCACTCTCCCTGACATTCCTCGGCACTTCCGCCTCGCGTCCCACCGTGGAACGCGGGGTGTCGGCGCTGGCGCTCGTGCGGGAAGGAGAGACGATGCTCATCGACTGCGGCGAGGGCACGCAGCGGCAGATGATGCGGTATGGCGTGTCGTTCAACTTCGGCGACCTTTTCTTCACGCACTTCCACAGCGATCACATCATCGGCACACTGGGGCTGATGCGCACGCTGTCGCTGCAGGGGCGCACGGAGACGCTGCGCATCTGGGGTCCGCGCGGCCTGACGCAGCTGATGAAGCGCGCCGACGCCTTCGGCGGCGAACGTCTTACGTACCAGGTGGAGATCAACGAGCTGACGCCCGGCGAGCCGCTAAAGCGCAAGGAGTACGCCATCGTCCCCTATGCGGTGGACCATCGTGGAGTCACCGCTGTGGGCTATGCGCTCATCGAGGACCTGCGACGCGGCCGCTTCAACCCTGACCTGGCGCGCGAACTCGGCGTGCCCGAAGGCCCGCTCTGGGGGAAGATCCACAAGGGCGAGGCGGTGACGCTCGACGACGGGCGCGTGGTGGAGCCGTCCACGCTCGTGGGGCCCACGCGCACCGGGCGCCGCGTCGTGATCACCGGCGATACGCGCCCCTGCGGCGCGACCATCGAGATGGCGCAGGGGGCCGACCTGCTGGTGCACGAGAGCACCTTTGGGGACGAGGAGGCCGAGCGTGCGGTCGAGACGGGGCACAGCACGGCGCGCGAAGCGGCGCAGGTGGCCGCCGGCGCTGGCGTGCAGCGGCTCGTGCTGACGCACTTCTCGGCGCGCTATTCGCGCGACCCGTCCGATCTCGATCGCGAGGCTCGCGAGGTCTTCCCGCAGGTGACCATCGCCCGCGATGGCATGGAGATCGAAGTCCCGTTCGCTGACGAGCCGGACGCGCCGTAGCGACGCGCGGCCTCAGCCGTGCGGCGCGAGCGCCGCGACCGGCAGGGGCTGGCGGCTGCTGAAGCCGGCGTCACGTTCGTGCCAATGGGCCACGGCGGCTTCGCCGAGCTGCCAGCAGAAGTAGACGTCGCGGCCGTCGAGCGTGCCGGGAAAGTCGATGAGTCCCACGTCGAGCCCCCGCACCTCGACGCCAAGCTCGGCGAGCTCATGGACGCAGCGGTCGATTTCGGCAGCGACGCGCTGCGTCTCGCGCTGCCAGCGCTCGGAGTCCTCGTTCTCGAGCACGTTATCGTGGCTGGCCAGCTCGACCTCGCGCACCGCTTCTTCCCAGTGGCGGACGTGGCTGACCAGGTCGGCCACGATGCGACGCACCAGCGGCAGGGCGCGATTGGCTTGCGCCGCCGTGTACGGCAGCGTCACCTTGAGTGACGGAGCGGGGCGCCGGGTGCTCACAGTGCGCTCCGGCGCGAGGCGTCGCCCTGACGCCCACGATGCGAGGCGGGGACCGCCGCATTGCCCTTGCCGCGCGGACGGGGCGCCTGGACGATGCGCGACTCCTCGCCGTAGAGCGAGGCCTCGTCAAAGGCGCGCACCAGCGCCCGCCGTCCCTCGCGCGTGAGTGCGGGCGCGTCGAGCCAGAAGACGCGGCGCACCGGGCCGCGCACGACGCCCACCGGCCACTCGCGCTCGCCGTCGCGCAGCGACAGCGTCGCCCGGTCGCCGCCCGCGGTGTCCATGCGGGCGAGCAGCTCGAAGCGCTCCCGCGGCCAGCGGAACTGGGACGGCGATCCGAGCGGCAGCTCGTCCCGCACCTCGCTCCACCAGGCCGGCTCGGCGACCCGCTGCGGCGGCAGCGGGATCGTCACGCCGCCGGCGTTGCCGCCCGATCCCGGCACCACGAAGCGCACCTGCGGCACGCGATCCTGGGCCGAGAGGGCGAAGCTGCCGATGCTGAATTCGAAGTGCTCGATGGCGCTGCGCGCGGCGGAGCCGCGCGTGCCGGCGGCCGCGAGGAGCGAGTCGCGCGCCCCACGCCACGCCGCCTCCGCCAAGGGGACGATGCGCTGTTCCTCCGCTTCGCCGAAGAGCTCCCTCACCGTGCGCTCCTCGCCGGTGCGGAGGTCCACGACGCCGCCATGCGCCGCATGCCGGCTGGAGCCGCCGCGGATGTCGATGTCGGTGAGGTGTTCGTAGGAGGCGAACGGACCGTGCACGTCCATCAGGTGCAGCTCGGCCATCGCCGACGTCCGGGGATTCTCGGCCCCTTCCTCGTCGGGACCGAGCGGCCGCTCGCCCGGATGTTCACGGGCAAATCGCTCCGCCATGGCGGCCACTTCACCGTCGGACAGCAGCTCGGTGGAGTCGCCGCTGATCAGGTCGCGGCGATAGAGCCGCTGCCCGACGAAGAGCGCGTCGTAGTACGAGCGATCGTCGTCCGCCACGTAGAGTTCGTGAAAGCGGCCGCCGTCGCGCGCCAGCACCAGCGGTGCGCCGCGCATGCGGACGCCGCGCGCGTCCGACGTGACCCAGAAGGTCGAGTCGGCGTTGGCGACGAGAAACTCGGTGCGTGGCGCAGGCCCCTTGGGCGCGCGCGCACACGCAGCGAGCATCAGCAGCGGCAGGACCAGGCGGTAGGGCACGCCGCAATATAGCAGTCCTCCGGGGGTCGCTCGGCGCAGGCGCGGTCGCTTAGCTTGCACGCCATGCGTCGCCTCCTCCTGATCTCCCTGCTCGCCCTCGTGCCGGACCTCGCCGCGCAGGCGCCGGCCGCTCCCCGTGCCGGCTCGGCGGCAAAGCCCACCGCACCGGCCCTTGCCGCCCCGGCGCGCCTGCTCGACTCGCCCATCGTGCGGGGGCTTTATGTGAATCGCTTCGCTGCCCAGAGCACGAAGCGCATGCGCCAACTGGTGGCGCTGGCCGACAGCACCGAGATCAACGCCTTCGTCATCGACATCAAGGACGAATTCGGGCTCAACTACCCGTCGGCCGACCCGGTGGTGCAGCGGAACGCCGGGAACGCAGGGACGATCGGCAACCTGAAAGCGTTGCTCGACACGCTGAAGGCGCACCGGATTCTCTCCATTGCGCGCATCGTGGTCTTCAAGGACTCGGTGACGGCGCGGGTGCACCCCCAGTGGACCATTCGAAAGCCCGATGGCGGCGCGTGGCGCGACAAGCAGGGGCTGACGTGGGTGAATCCGTACAGCCGCGAGCTTTGGGACTACAATGTCCGCATTGCCGAAGAGGTGGTTAAGCTAGGATTCGGTGAGATCCAGTTCGACTACATACGTTTTCCTGAACCGTATAAGTCGTTGCCGCAACAGGTATTTCCCGGCGCAAATGGTCTGAGCAAGTCGGATGCGCTCGCCGCGTTCCTGAGCTACGCCCGGACGCGCATCAGCAAGCTCGGGGTGCGCACCACCGCGGACGTGTTTGGACTCGTCACGTCGCTCGCCGCACCGCTCGAGATTGGCCAGCAGTGGGAGGCGCTCTCCCCGCGCGTGGACGTCATGCTGCCGATGGTGTATCCGTCGCACTACCCGCGCGGTGCGTTCGGCGTGGCGCGTCCCAACGCCGAGCCGTACAAGGTGGTGCTGGCGGCGGTGACGCGCGCCCGCGAACGCGACGAGAAGCTCGGCATTCGCGCGACGGAGCATGTGCGGACTTGGCTCCAGGCGTTCTCGCTCGGGCAGCCGCCGTACGGCGCCGCCGAAGTGCGCGCACAGAAGCAGGCCGTGTATGACGCGGGCTACGACGGATGGGTGCTCTGGCACCCGGGCTCGAAGTACGAGACGTTCGTCGCCGCGCTCGAACGCGAGGCGGTGTCGCGCAAGAAAGCGCCGGCGGCCAGGAAGTAGAACGACAACCGCGAAGGTCGAAGGGCGCGAAGGGCCACGAAGTGTGCATGACCTTCGCGCCCCGTCGCGCCCTTCTTCTGTTGTCTCTCTGTTGTCTCTCTGTTGTTTCTCTGTTGTTTCTCTGTTGTCTCTCTATTTCAGTGCCGCCACCGCCGCGATGAGCCGTTCAATCTCGCTCTCGTCCGTGTAGCACGAGCAGCCCACCCGGATCATGCCATCGGGCTGCAGGCCGAGCCGCTCGACGACCGTGGACGCGTAGTAGTCGCCGTGCGAGACGAAGAGTCCCTGCTTCGCAAGCGCGCGTGCCGCATTCTCCGGCGTCAGTCCCCTGACGGTGAATGACAGCGTCGGCGTGCGCGGCCGGCTGGGCGGCGGCCCGTGCCGCGTGACGCCCGGGATGGCCCCCATGGCGTCCCACAGCCGGGCAAACAGCTCCCGTTCGCGCGTTTGGAGCGCCGTCATCGCGGAGACGATGCGTGCGCGCAGGTCGCTCCCGCCGCCGAGCGAGGCGAGGAAGCGCACGGCCGCGCCCGCGCCGACGATTCCCTCGTGATTCTGCGTCCCCGTCTCGAGCCGCTCGGGAACCGTGTCCGGCGCCGGCTGCAGCTTCGGCACGTCAAGTGCGGCGAGGCGCTCGGCCTTGCCGTAGAGCACGCCGATGTGCGGCCCGTAGTACTTGTACGCGGAGCAGGCCAGGAAGTCGCAGTCGATGGCGCGCACGTCCACGAGGCCGTGCGGCGTGTAGTGCACCGCGTCCACGAAGCAGAGCGCGCCGGCGGCGTGCGCGAGGCGCGTGGCCTGCGCCACGTCGGGCATCGTGCCCAGCGCGTTCGAACCCGCCGAGAGGGCGAGCAGCTTCGTGCGCGGCGTCAGCAGCTTCCGGAGCGCGTCGAGGTCGAGCTCATACGTGTCGAGGTTGATCGGCACAACGCGGACGGTGATGCCCCGCTCGCGTTCGATGGCGCGCCACGGCGCCTGGTTGGCGTGGTGGTCGAGCTCGGTGATGATCACTTCGTCGCCCGGCCCCCAGCCGCGCCCGAGGGCGCGCGCCAGGTGGAAGGTGAGCGTCGTCATGTTGGCGCCGAACGCCACTTCGTTCGGCGCGGCGTTCAGCAGGGCCGCCAGCGCCGTGCGCGCTTCTGCGATGGCCGCGTCTGTTTCCTCGCTGGTCGGATACGCCCAGTGCGTGTTGGCGTTGTGGTGCAGCAGGTAGTCCGACATCGCGTCCGCCACCTGCCGCGGCACCTGCGTGCCGCCCGGCCCGTCGAAGTAGGCCACATAATGGCCGAGGTGGAGGCGCTTGAGCGCCGGAAACTCGGCGCGGATCTCGTCGATGTGGAAGACGGACGTGGTCACTGGATTTCCCCTCCGGCCATCTGCTCGAGGTACTTCACCGCTTCCACGTGATCGGCCTCCTCGCCCAGCGCGCCGTGCGCGGCGCGGAAGAGCTCGGCGGTGAGCTGAATGAGCGGCGACGGCACCTTCTCGTCGCGCGCCACCTGGGCGGCAATCATGACGTCCTTGTCGAGCAGCGCGAGCCGGAAGGTGCGCGGAAACGCGCGCGTGAGCACGCGCTCGGGGAAGAGGTTCATGGATGAATTGGAGCGGCCGCTGGAGGCGTTGATCACGTCGAGCGCCACGGCAGGCTTCACGCCGGCGCGCGACAGCGCGAGCAGGCCCTCGGCGGCCGACCAGATGTGCACCGCGAGCAGGGCGTTGTTGACGGCCTTCAGCGCATCGCCGGCGCCCACCGCCCCGCAGTGGACGATCTTCTCGCCCATGGCCTTGAGCACGGGCATGGCACGGTCGAGCAGCGCGGCGTCACCGCCCACCATGATGGTGAGCTTGCCGTTCTCGGCCCCGACGACGCCGCCCGACACCGGCGCGTCGATGAAGCCGATGCCGTGCTCCGCACAGCGCGCGGCGATGCGCTGCGAGGTCGCCGGGTCGCCCGACGTGCAGTCGATGAGCAGCGCGCCGCGCGCGAGGCCAGCGAGGAGGCCGTCCGGACCGTCGAGCAGCGCTTCGACCTCGCGCGACGTCGGCAGGCAGGTGACCACGAAGTCCGCGCCGCGCGCGGCGTCTGCCGGCGAGGCCGCGGCGCGCGCCGGGTGTGCGGCGGCGAAGGCCGCGGCCTTCGCCGGCGTGCGATTCCAGACGGCGAGCGAGAAGCCCGGGATGGCCAGGTGGCGCGCCATGGGCGTGCCGATGGCGCCAAGGCCGAGAAACGCGATGTGGACGGACATGTGGCGGGGGAGGAGGACGGGTGCAGGGGCTTGGTGAGGAGGAACGAGTGGAGGGCGGAGGAAGGGGGAGGGGGCGACACCGCCAGCAGCTCCGCGAGCCTTCTCTGAATATCACTCACGCGCCCTGAAAACGAAAACGCCGCCCCGAGAGGCGACGTTTTCGACCTTTTTGTTGAGACGGGCGACCGCCAGGGGAAACCGGCCCCCCACCAGCGCCGGCGATCGCCCTACCGATCGCCCGCCATAGTCTTAGTACGCTGAAGCGCCCAAAAGGTTTCTTTCGAGAGAAACAACAGAGAGAAAACAGACAGACAACAGAGAGACAACAGTACGCGCGGGGGAGGGATCCGATGTCCTCTGTTGTTTCTCTGTTGTTTGTCTGTTGTCTCTCTGTTGTTTCTCTACAACGCGAACCAGTAACTCGCCTTGATCAACAACGTATTGTCGGGCCGCGTCCGGAAGAGGTCGCGCAAATCGCGACTGGCTTCAAACGAGCCTGGGTTCATGCCGTCCTGCTGCCGCCCCTGCGACCAGACGAAGAACAGCGTCGAGCCCGGCCGGTACTCCCAGCGCACGACCGTGTTCGACCGGAACTCCTTGAAGTTGAAGCCGCTCAGCGGGGCGCCGCTGCCATAGGCCTTGTACCGGCCGGCGTAGCGCTTGTCGCGTGGGTCGTCCAGCTCACGCAGGTTCGAGTAGGAACCCGTCGCCACGAACGGCGACGCGTAGAGCTGCAGGCTGAGCGTGCGCGTCGCCGTGATGTCGAGGCGCGAGGTGAGCGACGCGACATGCTGGTCGAGGCGGGCGAACGTGAAGTGCGTGACGCCGGCGCCGTCCTTCACGTTGCCGTACCACTGCGCGTCGTTGACGCTGCGGGAGAACGACATGCCCACTCGCGCCTGCAGTCGGCTGGCCACGCGGATCGCCACCTCGGGATCCACTCCGACCATCCAGCTCCCCGACGCATCCTTGAACTGGCCGCGCGTGAAGAACATCGGCTGCACCTTCCACCGGCGGTCGCCCTCGATGCCGAGCCATCCCGAGCGGTTGAACGCCTGCCGCACCGACGGGCCGCCGCGCGACACGCGGTCATCGTACGGGTCGCCGATGGAGTTGAGGTTGAACCCGATGTGCCCCCACCACTGGTTGGTGAATTCCGTGTGGGCGTTGATGTTGCCGCCGCGATCGAGCAGCTGCCCCGCAGTGTTCCAGCCCAGCCACTGGTTGAAGTTCACGAACGCACGGCGATACCAGGTCGTCGGCTTCTGGTACGACAACTGGAACCAGCCGAAGACCGACTGATAGTCGGCGCGGGAGAGGAAGCCGAGGTCGTTGATCTCAAACCCGGGCGTTGTGCGCTGATATCCGGTCTGGAACCTCGTCTTGCCGCCGCCCTGCTTGCCGAGCGACAGCTGCATCGTCGCGCCGCTCATCGACGTGGCGCTGGGATCGTAGCCGAGATCGGACCCGGGGCGCTGGAAGTTGTGCACGCCGTTCCTCTGCAGGGCCTCGATGGACGACGCACTGCCGTTCACCCGGCTGCCGGCGAGATAACCGCTCACTTCGTAGTTGTTCTTCCAGAACTTGTGGCGGAAGTCCACGCCGAGGGCGCGCGCCCCGCTGCGCAGGTAGGCCCTGGACCACTCATCGAGCTGGCGGTCGGTGGACGTGAGCATGAGCCCGAAGCCGGAGTTGCCCTTGCGCACGTCCTGCTGCAGCCGCAGGACGCCATAGTTGGCGGCGGGTTCGATCGTGCGCCCGCCCGTCCCGACCTCACGCTGTGTGAGCGCATCCATCACGCCGATCGACAGCCCATTGGCCAGCCGCCCCGTCACCTTCGCGGCGCCCAGGATCGTGGTGTTCAGTGGATTGCTGGCGTCGTAGTAGGTGCCGCCGAGCTGCGGCGAGCGGCCGATGCGACGCGAGTAGAAGAGCCCGCTGCACGAGCCGTCGTTGCAGTTCAGGTCGTAGCGGAAGATGCCCTGCCCCTCGAGGAAAAACGGCCGCCGTTCCGAGTAGAACTGCTCGAACGCGGTGAGGTTGAGCACCGACGGGTCGGCCTCGACCTGGCCGAAGTCGGGATTGATGGTGGCATCGACGGTGAGGTTGGACGTGAGGCCGTATTTGATGTCGGCTCCCAGCGTCCCCGCCTGCTGCCGGCCGAACGTCCCGCCGGGTTCCGGATGCGAGAGGTCCTTGGCCAGCGAGTACGGCGTGACTTCCAGCCGGCGCGGCGTGCTGATGCGGTCGAGGCCGCGCAGCTCGCCGAACTGCGACACCATGCCCGGCTGGTTGCGGCGGTACAACGGCCAGGACAGCCGCGCGTTGGTGCGGCCCACGTCGCGCCAGATGGCGAGCCCGAACGTGTGCGCCTCGGCGGCCGCAAAGCGCAGCTGGCTGAACGGAATGCGGTACTCGGCAGTCCACGCGTCCTTTTCGACCTGCGTCGCCACTGACCAGACCGCGTCCCACGACACATCCTCGTTGCCGTCGTTGCTCATGTACACGTCGCGCTGCACGCCGGCCGGATTGACCGTAAAGCGGTACCCCGTGCGCCGGTCGTGGTAGGAGTCGATCATGAGGTGCACCCAGTCCGACTGCGTGCGGACGTCGCGGCGCGACAGCAGCGCCAGCAGCGAATCGGGGCGGGGATCGAAGGCGCGCACGAAGACGTACATGTAGCGGTCATCGTACGCGACGCGCGCCTCGGTGCGGAACCCGCGCGGATCGCCGTTCTCCACCGGGTCGAACTCGCGGAAGGCGTCGATGACCTGCGCATCGCGCCAGGTCGCGTCGTCGTCGCGTCCGTCCACGACGACGGCGCCGGCGGCGCGCGACGCTTCGGCCACCGTCGCCGAGGCCTTCGGCTTCCGAGCGTTGTCGGCAGAGACGGCTGTCGCGGGAGCGGCGGTGATGGTCTGAGACGCGACGACGACCTGCGTCGCGAGCAAGAGCGAATGAAACATGGGAAAGCAGCCTCGGTGCGGGGGGGCGTCGGGACCACCTACGCAATTGGTGCATCAGCTGTTTCGACAACGCGCGATGCCAAAGGGTTGCAGGGGGTGCTCGTCGCCCGGTACTTTGCCGTCACGTCAGTTGCACTCACGCGTTCCCGAGCCCGGACGGGTCCCATGACGCCAAAGCAGAAGTCCGAGGGCCAGAGTCTCGCTGCGCTGCTGGCGCCGGACATCCTCGAACTGCTCGAAACGTCTCCCGAGGCCGTCGCCGCCGAGACCGAGGAGCTGCACCCCGCCGACCTCGCGGACGTCGCGGAGGCGATGCCGCGTGAGTCGCTGCCGGCCTTCCTGGCCGCGCTCCCCTCCGAGCGCGCCGGCGCGGTGCTCGAGTACCTCGACGAGGAGATCCGCACCGAGCTGCTCGAGCAGATGACGCCGGAGCAGGCCGCCCCGCTCGTCGCGCAGATGACGCCGGACGAGCGCGCCGACGTGCTCGAGGAAGTCGACGAGGAAACGGCCGACGACATCCTCGAGGCGATTCCCGAACCGACGCGCCGCGAGACCGAGCGCCTGCTGGAGTTCGAGCCGGAGAGCGCGGGCGGCCTGATGACCACGGAAGTGGTCTCGGTGCTAGAGACGGAAACGGTGGAATTGGCGCTCGCGCAGGTGCGCGCCATTGCCCGCGGCAAGCGCCGCGAGGCGATGAACACGATCTATGCGGTGAACGCCGGCGGAGAGCTGTGTGGCGTCCTCTCGCTGCGTGAGCTGCTGGCCGCCCCCGAGGGCGCGCGCATCCACGACGTGGCCTGGGGCGACGTCCGCCACGTCGTGGCAACCGCCGACCGCGAGGTGGTCGCGCGCATGACCACCGAGTACGACCTCGTGGCCGTTCCGGTCGTTGACGACAAGGGGCGCCTGCTCGGCGCGGTGACGGTGGACGACGTCATTGATGCGATCCAGGAAGAGCAGACGGAGGACGTGCAGAAGCTGGGCGGCATGGAAGCCCTCGACGACCCGTACATGCAGACCAGCTTCCTCGCGCTGCTCAAGAAGCGCGCCGGCTGGCTCTCGGTGCTGTTCGTGGGCGCCATGCTCACCGAAAGCGCGATGAGCTACTTCGACAACGAACTGCAGCGCGCCGCCGTGCTGACGCTCTTCGTGCCGCTGATCATCGGCTCGGGGGGCAACTCGGGGTCGCAGGCCACCTCGCTGATCATCCGGTCGCTTGCGCTCGGCGAAGCGAAGCTCTCCGACTGGTGGCGCGTCGCGATTCGCGAACTTTCTTCAGGCCTCTCGCTCGGCAGCATTCTCGGCGCCCTGGGCGCCATGCGCGTGCTCCTGTGGCAGGCGCTGCATGGGAAGGGGATCCACCTCGGGCCTCTCCAGATCGGGAATGACTATGGCGAGCATTACGGACTCGTCGCCGCCACCGTCGGGCTCACGCTCGTTGGCGTCGTCACGTTTGGCACGCTCACCGGCTCGATGCTTCCGTTCCTCCTCCGCCGACTGGGCTTCGACCCGGCATCCGCGTCGGCGCCGTTCGTGGCCACGCTCGTGGACGTGACGGGACTCGTGATCTATTTCACCGTCGCGCTGTTCATCCTCAGCGGCACGCTCCTGTAATGCGGTGACCCTGGCCGCTCCGCGCACGACCTGGCGCGCCACCTTCCTCGTGGCGCTCGCCGCCTGCGGCTTCGGCTCCATCAGCGTGCTGATGGTCGTCGGCCAGCGCAACGGGCTCACCCTCGCCAGCGCGATGTCGTGGCGCTACCTCGTCGCCACGCCGGTCCTGCTCCTCATCGCCGGGCAGGGCCTGCGCGAGCTCGACCGGCGGCGGGGCGCAATGCTCCTCGTGGTGGGCGGGCTCGGCCAGGTGGCCATCAGCGGCATCTCGCTCTACTCGCTGCGCTGGCTCGACGTCGCCACGCTCGGGTTCCTTTTCTACACGTTTCCCGCCTGGGTCGCCCTGCTCTCGGTGCTGCGCGGCCTCGAACGGGTGGATGCCCGCAAGTTCACCGCGCTGGCGCTCGCCCTCGGCGGGCTCCTCGTCATCATCGGCGCGCCTCGCGCGGCGGCGCTCCCCGCGGCCGGCGTGGCGTGCGCGCTCGGGGCCGCGTTCATCTATGCGGCGTACATTCCGTTGCTGCACTGGATGCGCGGCCCGCTCAGCGCCTCTGCGGCCTCGACCATCGTGATCGCCGGCGCGGGGATCGCATACACCATCGGGGCCCTGTGGCGGGGCGAGTTCCACTTCGACAACTCCGGCGCCGCCTGGGCGGTAATCGGCATCCTTGCCCTGGGCTCGACCGTCGTCACCTTTATCACGTTCCTCAACGGGCTGGCGGTGCTTGGTCCGGTGCGCACCGCCATTATCTCGACCATCGAACCGTTCTATACGGCCGTGCTCGGCGCGATCGTGCTCGACCAGCACCTCGGACCCGGAACGGCCATCGGCGGTGTACTCATTGGAACCGCCGTCCTGCTCCTGCAACGCCAACCCACCTCGCCATGACCGCTCCCGTCTCGCCTGTGTTCGACCGGAATGCGCGCATCGGCGCGGGCCTCACGCTGCTTGCCGCCAGCGGCTTTGCGGCGGTTTCCATCCTCACCAGCGTCGCGATGCGATACGACGTGTCGCTCACCACGGTGCTGACGTGGCGCTACGTCCTCTCGGCGGTGGTGCTGGTGACATGGGTTGGCATCCGGGGACAGGCGCGGCGCATGCCGACGCGCGAGATGCTGCTCTGGATCGGGGTCGGGGGCGGCGGACAGGCGCTCATGGTGTATCTCGCGCTGTCGTCGCTGGCGTACATCAGCGCCGGCACGCTCGCCTTCCTGTTCTACACGTATCCGGTCTGGGTCACGCTCGTGCAGGCGCTGCGCGGCGCCGAGCGGCTGGACCTGCGCCGGGGCGCGGCACTGGTGCTTTCATTCGGCGGCACGGCGGTGATGGTGGGCGCTCCCGCGATGGGCGATGCCGCGTGGCGCGGGGTGGCGCTCGCGCTCTGCGCGGCGGTGCTCTACGGCCTGCTCATTCCGGCCATGCAGTGGATGCAGAAGGACTGGCCGGTGGTCGTCACGTCGGCCTGGTCCAAGATCGGCGCGGCGCTGTGCTTCCTGGTGGTCTCCACCGGCGACCAGACCTTCCGTTTCGACATGCCGGGGGCGGCGTGGGGCGCCATCATCGCGCTCACGCTGTGGAGCACGGTGCTGCCGTCGCTCTTCTTCCTCATGGGCCTCATGCGACTCGGCCCCGTGCGCACCGCCATCGTGTCGACCGTCGAGCCGTTCCTGACGGCGCTGCTCGGCGCCGTGGTGCTGAGCCAGCCGCTCACGCTGCGCACGCTGGTGGGCGGCGCCGCCATCGTCGCCGCCGTGATCGTGCTCCAGGTCAAGCGGACGCGCGTCGCCTGACGAACTCCTCGCGCACGAGCAGCGCGCCGCCGATCACGGCAATGAGCGCGAACGAGAACCACTGAATGGCGTAGCTGCGGTGTGAGCCGTCGCCGAGCACCGGCTCGCTGAGTCGCACCGGCCGTTCAGTGCCGCGCGCGCTGTCCGAGGTTTGCGCGATGTAGTAGCCGAGCACGGGTTCGCCGACGAGCCGCGCCACGGCCGCCGAGTCGAGCGCCCGCACGACACGCTGTCCGTCCGCGACCGGCACCGTCTCGCGCCCGGACCACGTCTCCGCGTACCCGGTGACGGTCACGGAATCGCCTTCGCGCTCGCGCCACTTGGCGGCGTCTATGGTCATGGCGTCAGGCGCGTAGACCCAGCCGCGGTTCACCATCACGGTCGCGCCGTTGTCGAGCCGCAGGGGCGTGAGGAGGTGCACGCCCGGTGATCCTTGGTGACTGCGGGTGGCCAGCGCCACCTGCTTGTCAAACTCGAAACGGCCGTGCGCCAGGACCCTGCGATAGTGCCCGGCGGTGGAGTCCGCCGGCAGGGCCGTCACCGCAATGGGCGCCGACACGAGCCGCTGCTCCAGGTGGCTGTTCCATGTCCGGCGCTCCTCGAGGCGGCCCAGCTGCCAGAACCCCAGCCGGATGCAGACCAGGGCGAAGACGATCGTCAGGGCGATCGGCGGAAGGAGCGGGCGTCGGTTGGGCATGGCCATTGGGGTGGTATCCCAAGGTAATGCGTCGGAACGAGGGCTGGTCGGAGCGCCTGTTGTGACCTGGATCACTCACCCCCCAACGACAGCCCCGCATACTGATAGAGTGCGTCGCGGCTGGGACTGGGCTGGCGCACCCGAACGCGGGACACCAATATCGAGTCTATACCGGAGGCGGCGCCTCCCGGCTTGGCGAATTCTCGGCTCCGCGGGACCGTAGGTCCCTGTCGTCGATACCCAACTGGTCCTCCTGAAATGTCTACGTCACGTGCGCCGCTGCGTGCCGCGGCCCTCGCCGTCTTTCTCACCACGCTGCTCGTCAGCTGCGGTCGCGAGGCTCCTGTCCCAACCGGCGATGGCGTTACGCTCTCCCGCCGTGGGATGCTGTCGTTCGAGCCCGTCTTCCCGCGGCTCCCGGGCGGCGCCTCGCTGAGCGATGTCGTGGCGTTCGAAAAGGTGCGGGTCGTGCTGCACCGCGCCGACGGCAGCGTGGCCCTCGACACGACGGTCTTCTTCCCGGTTGGCGTGGACTCCGTGGTACTCGCGACCTCCGTGCCCCTCTCGCCGAGCACGGGGAGCGGCGGAGAGAACTTCAAGCTTGACCTCGGATACATGAACGCGGCCGGTCAGGTGGTCTTCAAGGGCGGGCCGGTGGATCTCACGGTGGTGCCCAAGGGGAGCAGCAATCAACCGGCGCCGGTGCAGATCCCCATCCAGTACTCGGGGCCAGGGTCGACCGCAACGAAGGTCACGATTTCGCCGAGGTCGGTGGCCGTCACCGAGGGACAGGAGTTCGCGTTCGGGGCGGTCGCGACGGACGCCAGCGGCGCGGCGATACCCGGCACGCCAATTGTCTGGGCCTCCCTTGATGGCACGCGCGCCGTGCTGACCGCGCCCGGTGCCGGCGTTGGACAGGCGCTGTCCGTGCGCGGCGACGCGCGCATCACGGCGCAGCTGCTGACCGGACCGGCGGACACCGCGATCGTCTCGGTGAAGTTGCGCGCGAGGGGCATCGCCATTCAGTCTGGAGACGGCCAGCGGGGGATCCTCAGCACCGCACTCGCGCAGCCCGTGGCGGTGAAGGTCACGGCAGGAGACGGCGTCGGCGTCGCCGGGGTGAGTGTGTCCTTCGCCGTCGCCACGGGCGGCGGATCAGTGGGCAGTTCCACCGTGGTCACCGATGCCTCAGGCGTTGCCTCCACCACGTGGACGCTAGGCTCGCTCGTTGGCGAGCAGACGATGACCGCGTCTGCCGCTGGGCTCACCGGGTCGCCGGTTGGCTTCCGGGCAACCGCGCGATCGGTGGCGCCGGTGCGGCTCTCCGTCGCGTCCGGACCGTCGGCGTCTAACGCCGCCGGAAGTCCGCTGCCGGCCAAGGTGCAGGCGCTCGATGCGCAGGGCGACGTCGCGAAGACGTTTACCGGAGCGGTGACGCTCGCGCTTGCGGCGGGTTCGCCCAGCGCGCCGTTGCTGGGAACGCTGACCGTGAACGCCGTGGAGGGCGTGGCGACCTTCAGCGACGTGCGGATCAA
>JACREJ010000094.1 GCA_016218305.1 Gemmatimonadota bacterium
CACGTTCTGGTCGTTCGATGCCTTCGGTTGGACCATGATGAACGTCTGCCCGTCCCGCGTCACGTCGTAGTTGGTGTGAAACGTCGACGTCGAAGCGGTCGTGCGGAACAGCTCGCGCACGGCCCCGGACGCGAACTGCGCGCCGGCCTGCACCTCCGCCGCCATCATCGCCGGTCCCGAGCGGAAGAAGATCTCCCGCCCGGTCGGCGACCAGCGCGGCTCGTTGCCGCCGTCCTTGGAGATCTGCCATCGGCCGCCGGGCCCGGGGAAGGGCCGCACGTACACCTCGAGCCGTCCGGTCTCGTCCGAGACGTACGCCATCCAGCGACCATCCGGCGACAGGCTTGGAGAGAAGTTCTGCGTCGTCGTGGCAAGCAGCGGCCGTGGCTTTCGCGCTGAATCCACGGCGACCACCGCGATACTGCGCCTGCCGCCAAGCAGGGTTTCGCCAATCAGCAGCGTCCGACCGTCGGGAGTGAAGGACTCGGCGATCTGGTCCTGTGGCGCGACCGTCAGCGACTCCGCCTGCGAACTGCCGTCCGCCGCAATCCACGCCAGGTCGGTGCTTTCGCTCCCGCGCCGCTCATAGACCACACGACGCCCGTCGGGAGTCCACGCGGGCCGCTGCCCCGAGCGGTCGAAGGTGAGCCGAGAGAGCGTGCGCGACGACATGTCGTGAACCCAGATGTCGGTGCCGACGTCGTTCACGACCACGGCGATGCGCTTTCCATCGGGTGAGAGGCGGGGTGAGGAGTAGAACTTCGGTTGCGCGCTCAGTTCGCGCACGACTCCGGTCCGCGTGACCGCGACGATGCTCGACATGCCGACGGTGCCCGAGGCAAACGCCAGCGTGCCCCGCCGCGAGATGCCCAGTTTGGCCGCGCGGCTGTTGAGTCCCACCTGCACGCTGTCCGTCACCGGAATGCGCTGACCCAGCACCCGGAGGCGTTTGGCATCGAACGGCACCGCCATCAGCGTGCCCGACACCACGCCGCCACTGCCCGCCTCGATCATCCCGAGCGTGACGTAGCCGTGGTCGACGTAATGCGGATTCCCTCCCAGCACGTCGAAGCGCGTGAGCTTCGCGGTCGGTATGGTAACGGCCGCCAGCCGGTCGGCATTGCCGTCATTGATGGAGACGAGTGCCGCCTTGTCGCCCGGCAGGAATTCCGGCCAGGTGAAGACTTCGCCTGTCGCGGAGTCGGCGCGAACCAGCAAGCTGGCCTGGCCGCCGGCTGCCGGCACCAGCAGAAGGCCGCGCTCGTCGGCGAAGAGGATCGTGTCAGTCGCACTCCACGTCCCGCCGCGAAACGTCGTTCCGACGTCAGTGACTGGCAACGCGGGGCCTCCGGCGACCGCCACCTTGAACAGCTTCGTGCCCATCACAAAGCCAAGTTGCTCCCCGTCTGGCGAAAAGAACGGGCTCATCGCATTGATGGTCCCTGGAATGGGCGTCGGCACCACGTCACTCATCGTCCGCATGAACAATTGGATGCCGGTGCTGACCGCCCCAACGTAGGCGATGCGCGAGCCGTCCTGTGACATCGCAATGGTCTGCGCCGGCCGTCCAGTGACCACTTCAGGAGTGAAGCGCACCGCAAAACGGCTCACGGGAGGCGGCGGCAGCGCCGCCTGGTGCGTCGCCAGCCACGCACTCGTGGCGAGCCCCGCCACGGCCAGTGCCCACGGTGTCGCATGCAACACGCGCTGTTTCACGGTGCGCGTCGTCGCCGTCTGGCGCGACACCACACTCGACGCTTGTGTGGACGCGCCCGCGTAGTCCGGTCGGTTGATCGCGTCCTTGAACTCCGCCGCCGTCGCAAAGCGATCGGCCGGCAGTTTGGCCAGTGCCGTCAGCACCGTCGCTTCCACATGCGGCGGAACGGTCTTGCGCAGCATCGTCGGCCGCTCGGCGTCGGCGCTCAGCACCTTCGCCACGATGGCCTGCACCGTGGAACCCGTGAACGGCGCATCGCCGGTCAGCATCTCATACGTCACGGCGCCAAGCGCGTACACGTCCGACCGCGCGTCAATGGTCTTCTCGCCCATCGCCTGCTCAGGGCTCATGTACGAGGGCGTGCCCAGCGAGAGGCCCGTTTGCGTCATCCGCTCGCCGCCCGCCGTCTGCACCGCCAGCGCAATGCCGAAGTCGGCCACCAGCGCCTGCCCGTCGTGCAGGAGGATGTTCTCGGGCTTGATGTCCCGGTGCACCACGCCCTGCCGATGCGCGTAGTCCAGCGCGCTGGCCACTTCACTCGCGATGCGCACCACGTCGGCAATGGGCAGTTGATGCTCGCGCGCAAGCCGCGTGCGCAGCGTCTCGCC
>JACREJ010000095.1 GCA_016218305.1 Gemmatimonadota bacterium
ATGCACGTCGAGCCACGGCGCCCCGACCTGCTGGAATGGCGCCTCGGTGCCGCGGCCGACGCTCAGGTTGGTGGCCTCGAACAGGCAGGTCCCGGTATAGAGCTGTGCGCTCTCGAAGGACGGCATGGCCGGCGATGTCGGGACCCACGGCAGCAGCGTGTCGGGCCAGCGCATGGCGCGTGTCCAGCCATCGCAGGCAATGACGTCGAGCCGGACCTGCGAGAACTGCTCGCGCTGCCAGTACCGCGCGAGCTCGCCGAGCGTGAGCTGGTGGCGAATGGGAATGGCGTCCTCGCCGATGAACGACCGGCAGGCGAGGTCCAGGATCGGCCCTGCGGCGCTCGGCAGCTCGCCGCCCAGCGGATTCGGCCGGTCCAGCACGAGCACGCGGGTGCCCGTCTGTGCGCATGCCGCCATCAGGTGGTAGAGCGTCCACGTGTACGTGTAGAACCGCGCGCCCACGTCCGGAATGTCGAAGAGCACCGCATCGAGGTCGCGCAGCGACGCAGCATCCGGACGCATGCGCGCGCCGTAGAGCGAGACGACGGGCAGGCGCGTCAGCGGATCGGTGCCGTCGGTCACCGCGGCGCCATCCTCGGCGGCGGCGGTGAGCCCGTGCTCGGGACCGAAGAGCCGCACCACCGGAATGCC
The DNA here is from genome assembly GCA_016218305.1 of Gemmatimonadota bacterium. Lineage (GTDB taxonomy): Bacteria > Gemmatimonadota > Gemmatimonadetes > Gemmatimonadales > Gemmatimonadaceae > PNKL01. Next base: position 652 of record JACREJ010000095.1, read on the forward strand.
GGCCGCGATCAGCGCCGCGCGTGCATGGCGCGCGGCGTTGGCCGCAAGCCGCGCGGCGTCGTTGGTGACGAGTCCCACGCGCGCGGCGGCGCCGAGCAGGGAGGGATTTGCGATGAGGCGGTCAACGCCGAATGAGACGGTGGGCATCCGATTCAAAGGTATGCACCGGCCGTCCCATCGTCAGGCGTTGCCGCCCTCACCGCCTCCCGATTACCGCGAGAGCCACCAATTCATCTTCACCAGGAAGATGTTGTCGGGGCGCGCGGCCGTGAGCGCACGCGCGTCGTGCCCCAGGTCGAACTCGCCCGACGCTTCGCTGCTGCTCCGCGTCTGCGTCCAGACGAAGAAGAGCGTGGAGCCGGGCCGGTACTCCCACCGGAAGACCGCATTGCCGCGCAGCGAGCGCACGCTGAAGTTCGGGTTGGCAATGTTGAACGACGACGCAGCGCCCGCGCCGTCGGGATCGATCGTGTACGATGTCACGCGCCCTTCGGCGTTGCGATTCTCGGCGATCGTCCCCGCCTCGCGGCCGTATACCACGACGTCGCGTGACCGCGGCGCGGTGTACTCCTTGAAGCCGTAGTACTTGCCCGTGGCAAAGAACGGCTGCGCGTACAGCTCGAAGGTCATGCGGGGTGAGAAGGTGACGCTCATGCGCGTGTCCATGCCCAGCGTGTTCTGGTTGAGTCCCGACAGCACGTAGCGCGTGCCGTTGAACGCCGTCGCCGTGGGATCGCCCACCGCCTGCACGTACTGCCGCACGGCGCGCGTGAGGTTGTACGACGGGCCTGCCGACAGCGAAATGAACGAGGTCGGCCGGTAGCGCACGGTGGCGTTGAAGCTGTTGCCGAAGCCGCGCTCGGTGTTCCAGCTATAGCTCGCCTGCACCTGGCCGTTGACCCGGCGTCGCGTGTCGGTGCCGTAGTTCATGTTCACGTAGCCGCCGCCCGGCACGTAGACCGCCGGACCGCCGCGCAGCAGGCGCTCGTCCATCAGCGTGGGGCGCAGGATCACGAAGGTGTTGAAAAAGCCACCCGACAGCGTGTTGCCGAACATGCCGGCATGCACGTCGCGTCCCATGACCTCGAGGCCCTGGTAGTTCCGCTGGTACTGCCCGCCCGCGATGAGCGAGAGCGTGCGATACCACTTGGTGGGCTTGCTGAAGAAACGCGCCACGTTGCCGTTGAACCACGCATAGTCGGCGCGGCTCTGGAAGGCGATGTCGTTCACTTCGTAGCCCGGCGTGCGCGTGTTCCCCATCACCTCCCAGTTCCAGTCGCCGCCATCCTTGCCGACGCGCACGAACGCACCCGCACCCTGCAGGGACGTTGCCGTCGTGTCCACGATGCGTCGGTCGTCCGGACGCTGGTAGTAGCGCGCACTCGACTTCTGCCGCGCCGTGATGACCCGCGGGTCGCCGCTCACGTTCGACGCCATGACCGTCGCCCGCAGCGAGTAGGTGCGGTTCTTCCAGTACGACTCGAGGTCCCAGCCGAACATCTCGGAATGGTTGTTGAGCATCGGACGGAACTCGTCGGTCATCCGGCGCGTGACGGACGAGGCATACAGACCGGTCACGAGATTGCCGCGCCGGAAGTCGCGCTTCAGCCGGCCGACGAGGAAGTTCGTCAGCGGCTCCACGGTGACGTCGGTACGCGACCCGTCCTCGCGCTGCACCCGCGCCTGCTCCTGTCGCGTGGTGGCATTGAGCAGCCCCACCGTCCACCCGTTGCCGGTGCGCCCGGTGATCTTGGCCGCGCCGAGGATGGTCGAGGCGTCCGGGACGTCCGCGTAGGGTCCCTGTGCGTAGGCGAGGCTGGTCCCGCTGGGCGCGCGCCCGATCCGGCGGGAGTAGAACGACTCGACGCCGCTGAAGTTATTGCAGAACATGCAGCGGGTGCCGCCGAACCTGAATACGCCCGCCCCCTCGATGAAGAAGGGACGCTTCTCCTCGTAGAACGTCTCGAATGCGCTCAGGTTCACCTGGGCCGGATCCACTTCCACCTGGCCGAAGTCGGGCTGGAAGGTCGCGTCGAGCGTGAGGTTGGGCGTGAGCAGGTACTTGAGGTCCACGCCGGCGCGCACATCCTGGGTGCGGCCGTCATTGAACGGGTCGCCCGGCGCGGCGCGCACCGCCTTGGCCCGCGCCACGGAGTAGGGCAGCACCTCGAGGTGCCGCGGCTGGGTGGCGATACGCACGCCCTCGAGATGGCCGAAGCGCGAGGCTCCGCCCACCTCGGTCTTCTTCCAGAAGCTCCACATGTCGAACTCCTGGCGGCGCTGGATGAAGCGCCACATCTGTATGCCCCACGTCTGCAGCGAATCGCGCGAGAAGCGCAGCTGACTGAGCGGAATGCGCATCTCGGCGCTCCACCCCGCGCTGTCCACGTGCGCCGCGGTTTGCCAGATCGGGTCCCAGCCGCTGTCGCAGCACGAGTTGCCGGTGCCGATCTGGTCCTGCCGGCTTCCGCTCGGATTGACCGTGAAGAAGGCGCGCGACTGATGGTCGTGGTAGCCGTCGATGATCAGCGAGAAGAAGTCGGAGTCGAACTGGGCGTCGCGGCGCGTGAGCTGGGTGCGCACGCCCTTGGCGCCTTCGGTGTCGAACATCCGTGCGCCCACGTAGAGCGCGTCGTCGTCGAACAGGAAGCGCACCTCGGTATGCTGCGAGGCCGGCTTCCCCTCCTCAGGGTCGCCCTGCGTGAACCCCGACAGCGGCTCGACGCGTGTCCACGCCGCGTCGTCGAGGCGTCCGTCAATGGTAATTGGCCCGGAGCGCGCCTCGGCGCGCCCGAGCGGAACGGGAATGGCATGACCGTTGGTCGTGGTGGCGCGCCTGGATGTCGCCCCAACGCCGCTCGGACCGTCGGAATTGGCGGACGGCTGCTGTGCGGGCAGGGCCAGCGCGCACGCCGAGCACGCGATCGCGGCAAGGGCGCGAAGGCGGTCGGGGAGAGCAGAGCGAGGGATGGTCATGGTCCTGGGGGACAGGAGGAGTCGTGCGGCGGGTACGTGTTGTTTGATGCCGCGAACCCCGAATTGGTTTACATGACCCTCGTCGGCGTTGGCGCCTCTCGCACCAGTGTCCCTCTTCGTGCCCCTTCGCGCCCTTCGCCCTTCGCGGTGGCAGTGCCGTTACGCCAGCACCGCCTCCACCATCTTGCCGTCGAACAGCTGCACTTCGCGGTCGGCATAGTGCGCGTACCGGGAGTCGTGCGTCACCATGCAGATGGTCGCGCCGTTCTGGTGGAGCTCGCTGAGGAGCTCCATCACGGCCTCGCCGTTCTTGGAGTCGAGGTTGCCGGTCGGCTCGTCGGCGAGCAGGATGGCCGGGTCGCCGGCCACGGCGCGCGCCACCGCCACGCGCTGCTGCTGGCCGCCGCTCAACTGCGCCGGGAAGTGCCTGGCACGGTGCGACATCCCCACCCGCTCGAGCGCCTTCGCCACGCGGTCACGCCGCTCATTGGCCGGCATGTCACGATACGTGAGTGGCAGCTCGATGTTCTCGGCGACCGTCAAGTCACCGATGAGGTTGAACGCCTGAAAGATGAAGCCGATCTGGCGGTTCCGGACGCGCGCACGATCGGCCGGATTCAACCCGGCCACCTGCTGTCCCGCCAGCAGGTACTCGCCGTCGCTCGGCGTGTCGAGCAAGCCCAGGATCGACAGCAGCGTCGTCTTGCCACACCCCGACGGTCCGCTGATGGCCACGTACTCGCCCTTCGCCACGTGCAGCTCCACGTCGCTCAGCGCGTGCGTCTCCACTTCGTCGGTGTAGAAGACCTTCTTGATTCCGCTGAGGCTGATCAGCGCGCCGTTGTCGATCATCACTATCTCCCGGATGTACTGTTGTCTCTCTGTTGTCTTTCTGTTGTTTCTCTGTTGTCTCTCTTACTTGATTCTCACCCTCGCGACATTCGCATACTGCGACATGTCTGATACGATGATCTGATCGCCAACGTCGAGACCACGGAGAATCTCTATCACGTTCACCGAGCTCCGTCCCAGCTCCACCGGCACGCGCACTGCGGCCTTGCCGCCGTCCACCAGCTTGAACAGCGACACCGATCCCGACCCAGAGCTGAACGCCGGCCGTCCGCTGAAGAGCACGTTGTTGAGCTTCTCGATCACGATCGTCCCGTCCACACTGAGGTCGGGCACCGCGCCGTTGGGGAGCGGGCCGTCGAGCACCACGTCCACCGTGACCGTGCCGCCCTGCGCCGAAGGATCCTTGCGGCTCACGTGACCGGCTACGAGGCCGTTGCGCGTGTCGATGCTCGCCTTCTGCCCCAGCACCACGTCCTTGGCCTGGCTCTCGGGGATGCGCAGCACCGCCTTGAGCTTGCCGGGCTGCACCACCTTGGCCAGCGTCGTCCCCTCGGGCACCCACTGGCCGAGCTGCAGCGTGAGATCCTGAAGCACGCCGGCGTCCGGTGCGCGCACGCTCAGCGACCGCAGGCGCGCCTGCTGGTTGTCGGCGATGGCGCGCAGCTGCACCACCTGGCTCTGCTGGGTGGCGATCTGCGAATCAATGGCCTGCTCCATCAGCGTCAGCCGCTCGCGCTCCACGCGCAGGCGCGTGGTGTACTCCTCGGCGGCCGCCTTTTTGTTGGCGAGCTCGAAGCTGGAGAGCAGCTTGAGCTTGGCGAGCGAATCGGCGGCCATCGCCTCCTGCGACGCGTTCACGAACTGCGTGCGCGTGCTCGCCACCACGCCCTGCTGGGTGAGCAGCTGGCTGCGCAGCGAGGTCCTGAGGTTCAGCAGCTCGATCTGCGCCTGCCGCACCTGCTGTTCGGCCTGCATGGTCTGGATCTGCAGGTCGGGATTGCTGAGCTCGAGGAGCACGTCGCCCGCGTTCACGCGCCGGCCGCTCTCGCTGGCCAGCCGTTCCACGCGCGCGCTCGCCTGGGCCGTGATGAACCGGATGTGCTCGGGCACCAGCGTACCGGGGCCGCGCACCTCGCGCACCACGTCGCCGCGACGGACGCTGTCGATGAGCACCGCCGAGCGCTCGATGGACTGCGAGGCCGGGTCGAGGCTGAGGGTCCAGATGGTGATGAGTACCAGCGCGAGCGCGCCCGCACCGATCAACAAGTGCCGTGTGGTCTTCTTCTGCGGTGCTCTTGCGATGTCCATAAGTCAGTGACAGAGAAACAACAGAGAGACAACAGAGAGACAACAGAGAGACAACAGAGAGACAACAGAGAGACAACAGAGAGACAACAGAAAAACAACAGTACTTCTCTAGTCATAACGCAGCGCATGCATGGGGTCGGTCATCGCCGCGCGCCGCGCCGGAATCCACCCGGCGCCGAGCGCGATCACAGCCAGCAGAACGACGGCGATGGTGAAGGACAACGGATCATGTCCCTGCAGCTCGAACAGCAGGGACCGCGCGGCGCGCCCGGCGCCCAGCGCGAAGCCAACGCCGATGGCGCCGCCAATCAGCACCATCCATCCCACCTGGCGCAGCACCAGCGCACGTACGTTTGCGCCGTCAGCGCCCAGCGCCATGCGCACGCCGATCTCACGGGTGCGCTGGGTCACCGAGTACGAGAGCACACCGTACAGGCCCACACCGGCCAGCACCGTGGCGAGCAGGGCGAACGCGCTCGAGAGCACCGAGATCATGCGGTCGAGGAAGACGTTCTCCTTCACCTGCTGCCGCATGGTCTTCAGTTCTTCCACGGGGAGGTTGGGATCGATGCGCGAGATGACGGTGCGCAGCGTGCCGAGCATCTGCTCGGGCGCCACGGCCGACCGCACGTAGAAGTACATCGCGCCGATGTTGGGATCCTGGCGCCACGGCCGGTAATAGACGGGCGGCACCGAGTCCTTCACCTGGCTGTACTTCACGTTGGGCACGAGCCCGACGATCTGGACGTTGAGCGAGTCGTTCTCGCCGCCGCCCGGCAGCGGAGGCCCACCTTCGCCCATGAACTTGCCCACTGCGTCGGGGCCGAGGTTGAACTTCTTGGCAAAGGCCTCGTTGACGATGGCCACGCGCTGAGCGCCCAGCTGGTCGGCCTCGGTGAACTCGCGCCCGGCGCGCAGCGCCACGCCGAAGGTCTTGAAGTAGTCGGTGCCGATCTCGTTGAAGCGCGACCCGCAATCCACGTCGGGACCACAGTCATAGCCCTGCACCTTCACCGAGTTGCCCCAGTTGTCACCGCTCATCAGCGGCACCATGCCGCCCGTGACGTGCGACACGCCGGGGAGCGCCTTCAGTTCGCGTTCCACCTGCGTGAGCAGCACGGTGGTACGCGCGCTGTCATAGCCGGCGCGCCGCGGGACGATCAGGAACGTCGCAATGCCATCCACCGAGACACCGAGATCCACCCGGCTCACGTTCATCAGCGACTTGAGGAAGAGCGCGCTCATGATGAGCAGGCCCATGGAGAGCGCAATCTGCACCGTCACGAGCGATGCGCGGAAGCGCGCCGCGGCACGGCCGCCCGTGAGCTGGCCGGCGCCGGCGCGAATGGTGCTGATGAGGTCGGCGCGCGTGCTGTGCAGCGCCGGGAACAACCCAAAGGCAATGCCGGTGGCGATGCTCAGCAGCCCCGAGAAGGCGATGACGGCCGGACTGATGTTGAACGCCATCGTCTCGGCTGCCTCGGGCGGCATGATGCTCATGATGAGACTGAGCGTCCACTGCGCCACGAACAGCGATGCGATGCCGCCCGCCACGGCGAGCAGCACGCTCTCGGTGAGCAACTGCGTCACGAGGTGGCGCCGCGTGGCGCCGAGGGCCAGGCGCACACCCATCTCGGTGGCGCGTCCCGCGCCGCGGGCGAGCAGGAGGTTGGCGATGTTGGCGCAGGCAATGAGCAGCACGATGGCCGTCACCGAGAAGAGCAGCATGATCGGCGTCTTCGCTTCGCGGTGGATGGAGCTCTGGCCGCGCGCCCCCGGGTCGAGCAGCACCCGCTTGGCCTTGAAGCTCGCCATCGTCTTGTCGCTCATTCCCTTCTGGAGCGGCGCCTCGACGTCGGAGATGATGGGCGAATAGACGGCGTTGATGCCCGCGCGGGCGGCCTCGATGCTCACGCCCGGCTTGAGGCGCGCGAACAGGTAGATCCAGTAGGTCTGCCGGTCGTCCCAGCGGGTGAAGCGCTGCACCTCGCCGCGCATCGAGATAGGGACGAACACCTTGGGCTTGTTGCCGGCGGTAGTGCCGTTGAATCCCTCCGGGGCAACGCCGACGATGGTGAACGACTTGCCGTTGATCACCATCGTCTGGCCGACGACGTTCGGGTCCTTCCCGAAGGACTCCTCCCAGAACCAGTAGGCGAGCACGGTCACGAAATTCGCGCCGATCACCTGGTCGTCGTCGGGGCCGAGCAGGCGACCCTTGGCCGGCTGGATGCCGAGCACCGGGAAATACGACCCGCTCACCATCATGCCGTCGCCCGTGACGGGCTCGTTGCGCACGCCCAGCGAGACGCTGAACGCGCGGTGCGCGGCGATGCCGGTGAAGGAGGCCTGTGCCTTCTCCAGGTCGCGGAACATCTGGTAGCTGAAGATGACGTCGCAGTTCCCCGCCTGGTTGCACGACGTGGAGCCGGGCATCGGGCCGGGGGCGGAGAGGTTGACCAGTTGCGTCGGCTCCTGCACGGGGAGCTTTCGCATCAGGAGCTGGTCGAACATCGAATAGATGGCCGCGTTCGCCCCGATGCCGAGGGCCAGCGACAGGATGGCGATGGCCGAGACGAACGGCGTCTTCAGCAGCATTCGCACGGCGAGCGTGATGTTTCGCATCGGGGCAGGGACAGAGGGCGCAAGCAGACCAATGGGCACCAGTCCTTTGGACAGTGGCCCCGGGACGATGGTTTGCCCTGCCTTCCGCTACGGCGGTGCCGAAGAGCGGGTTTCAGCAGCGACAGAAATTGACCGAATGCGCCAACAGAAAGGGCGCCGCATCGCGGCGCCCTTCAGGTCATGCGGGGCGAGGCGGCCTGTCAGCCGCCATCGCACGATGATCAGATGCCCTTGGGCACTTCCGGGATCGCCGGCGCCTGCGCAGGACCCTGCACCTGCGGCGGACGGCGTCCCCACTGGCCGCCACGCGGGGTCGGCTGGGAGCGCTTGAAGACGCGGTTGTTGTAGTACTGGAGCACGCGCTCCTGCACCGAGGCCCGCGTGTCGGACGACGACGCCTCGAACGGGGCGTACATGGATTGGTCGCCCGTGACCGTGAACCACCACCAGAACTCGCCGCTCGCGCCTCTGCGCTCCTCGACACTGCACACGTAGGTGCGCCCTTCAGCTGCGAACTCGAATCCCTTGATCATCTGGTCCTTGGTATTTGGGGGCTTCTGCAATCTAACCAATTGACGGGCCTAGCGCTTACGGGCGGTGATTAGCACCCCAATTTCGTCGTTCCGGCCGTTCACGAAGTCCAGCTGCACCCTCCCGTCCGGACGGGTCGAGACGGTGCAGGGTACAGAGGAGTTCGTCAGCGCCCACCCCGGCGGAAGGACCACGATGTTCGACGGGCGCCCGAAGGCGCGGTCCCAGATCAGCTCGCCGTCCTTGATCGTGTAGCGCACCGAGTCGGTGTACGTCTCCGACATCCGCAGGCGCACCGACGTGCCGGGCTGCACCGGCGGGAACCGGAAGACCACGGCCTCGGTCTGCGGCGTCACATTGGACACATCGAGCCCGGCCCTGGTGATGGCGTCGCCCTTGAGCACCTCGAACGGCACGGGCTCCCCGGTATCGAGGTTCATCGCGCTCGGCCCGCTCACCGTGCTCCCGGCCCGCACCACGTTGATGTACGTGGAGACGCCGGGGCGCGACTCGGTGTAGTCGTGATACAGGTCGAACGCGTGCGTCTCGGGCTGGCGCAGGAAGTAGACGATCTCGCGGTTCTGGTGCGCACGCTCGCTGAGGCGCCACGCCATGGCCCCCTCACGGCGCGGCGCCGCGCTGAACGGCGTCTTGAGCCGCACCGCTTTCATCGTGACGGTTGCTTCACTTGGCGTGCTGTTCCAGAACGAGATCCCGACGCGCCCGTCGGGCTCCTGCAGCACCTGCGCCGGGAACGACGAACTCACCAGTTCGTAGCCCATGGGCAGGACAACGGCGTTGCGCTTGATGCCAAGCGGGCGCGTGAAGACCAGCGTGTCCCCGCGCAGGAAGTACGAGGCCGTGTCCTCGTAGGTCTTGAGGATGAGCAGGCGCTGCTCGCCGCCGTTGGGCGGCACGGGGCGCGCGAGCATCACCCTGATGTAGCGCTGGGCCTCGTTGTTCACGCGCATCCCGCCGGCGCGCGCCTCGGCGGCGCCCACCTCGGCGAAGACGATATTTTTGCCCGACGCGCGGTCAATCACGCGCTCGTCGCTCGCCTTGCTCCCCATGCGGATGGAGTTGAAGTAGGCGGTCGCGCCGGGCGTGGTGGCGGTGACTTCGTAGAGAATGCGGAACTTCGCCGACCCCGGCGCGAGCAACTCGTAGCGCGTGTAGTCGTCGTCGGACGTCTGGCGAAGGGGCTGCTGCGCCGCGAGAGGGAGCGCGGCGATGGCGAAAATCAGGAGTGGGCGCATGTCCAATTCTGCACGCTGCCTCGTGGTTCGAGTAGGGGAGGAGGGGGAACTGCCAACTGCCAACTGCCTTGCCGCGGATTACGCGGATTATGGCGGATGAGCACGGTACTGCTTGGGGTTTCCCTAAAGAAGGATCCGCGATAATCCGTTCTCATCCGCGTAATCCGCGGCAAGGCAGTTGTCCGTTCCTCCTCCCCATAGCGATTTCCGACTCCGGCGCGTAGAAATACGAGCCCCCAGCGTCACCCGTACCGGAGCCTGCATGTCTCGTAAATACTCCTCTGTACTCCTCCTCCTAGCCTTCAGCGCACTCGATGCCGCCGCGCAGAAGACCGTACCGGTCTTCACCAACGGTCAGGCACAGGTCGTTCCCGGCTTCGCCGATCCCGCGCTCTGGATCAAGGAGCGGCTCTGGGTGGAGACGGGTTTCGACAGCGACGGCGACGGCAAGCTCGACCGGATGCACGTGGACGTCACGCGTCCGCGGCAGACCGAAACCGAGGGGCTCAAGGTCGCGGTGGTGTACGAGAGCTCGCCGTACTTCGCCGGCACGTCGGGCGACCGCAAATACCTGTGGGACGTGAAGCAGGAAGTCGGCGCGCCGCCGCCGCCGCGCACGTCGCAGCCGCAGGTGGCGTTCAAGCCCGATCGCACGAGCATCTCCAACAGCCAGGTGAACGAGTGGGTGCCGCGCGGCTTCGCGGTGGTGCACAGCGAGGCGCCGGGCACGGGCCTGTCGCAGGGATGCCCCACGGTGGGTGGCCATCCGGAGGAATACGCGCCGAAGGCGGTGATTGACTGGCTGAATGGCCGAGCCAAGGGCTTCACCACGCGCGATGGTAACGAGGAAGTGAAGGCGACGTGGACGACGGGCAAGGTGGGGATGACCGGTACCAGCTACAACGGCACCATTCCGCTCGCCGCCGCCACCACCGGAGTGGACGGTCTCGAGGCGATCATCCCGATTGCGCCCAACACCAGCTACTACCACTACTACCGCAGCAACGGACTCGTGCGGCACCCGGGTGACTGGCTCGGCGAGGATATCGACTTCCTCTACGACTTCATCTTCAGCGGCGCACCCGAACTGCGCGACTACTGCAACAAGGGCGTGCGCGACGGCATGTACGTGGCCGGTCGCGACCGCCAGCACGGCGACTACAACGACTTCTGGGCGTCGCGCGACCTGCTCAACAAGGTGCAGGGCGTCAAGGCGGCCACCCTGCTGGCGCACGGCGAGAACGACTGGAACGTCGTCCCCGAGCATTCCATCCGCATCTACGAGGCGCTGAAGAAGCAGGGAACGCCGGCCGCGCTCTACCTGCACCAGGGCGGGCACGGTGGACCGCCGACGCCGGAGCTGCGCAACAAGTGGTTCTCGCACTACCTGTATGGCGTGGACAACGGCGTGGACAAGGATCCGCGCCTCTACGTGGTGCGCGAGGGACAGCCCGTGCGCGGCGGCGTGCCCACGGCGTACGCCGATTACCCCAATCCCGACGCCAAGGACGTGACGCTGCATCCCGTGAGCGGCGGCAACGGCGTGGGGGCGCTCTCGCTGCGGCAGAACCGCGCGATGATCCGCGAAACGCTCACCGACAACGTGAACTTCAGCGGCGCCGCGCTGTCGAGCGTCGATTCGTCGCCGCATCGCCTGCTGTATGCCACGCCGGTGCTCACCGACACGCTGCACTGGAGCGGCACGCCGCGCGTGACCATTCGTCTCTCGTCGAGCAAGCCGGCGGCAAACCTGAGCGTCTGGCTCGTGACGCTGCCGTTTGACAGCACGAAGATCGGCAGCGACGGGATGGTGGGTGTGCAGTCGCGCGGCTGGGCCGACCCGCAGAACCACAAGTCGCTCACCGAGGGCGGCAACTACAACAGCAAGAGCCCCGGCGAGCCGCTCGAGCCCGGCAAGTTCTACGACCTCACCTTCGACCTCCAGCCCGGCGACCGGATGATTGCGCCCGGCAAGAAGCTCGGCCTGTTGATCATGAGCAGCGACCGGACGTTTACGCTGTGGCCGCAGCCGGGCACGCAACTGACCGTGGACCTGAGCAAGACTGCTTTGACGCTGCCGATCGTTGGCGGGGATGCGGCGCTTCGAAAGTGAAGTTACCGCCCGTCGCTCACCCGAAACCGGCACTGCGGCCGCGCGCCGTGCTCACACCGTTCCTCGGCGTGAGCGCCGGTGACGCGCTGCACCATGCTGCGCACCGCGCGGCACGTCTCCGGATGCTTGGCCACCGACTGCGCCAGCGGGCAGCCGTAGCCGCGGATCACCAGCGCCTGCCCGTCGTCGGTCACCTCGACGTCGCCGCCGAGTGAGATGAGAGCGGCCGCGGCCGCATCGACGCGCTGGCGCAGCGTCCCCTTGGCCTCGCCGCCCATGGACTCGGCGAGCCGTGCGCCCACGTCGCGCAACACCGCGGCCGCCTGCGGCCCCTCGAGCTTGCTCACCAGCGTCTCCATCACCGCGGTGAGCACCGCCGGGTAGGCCCGCGAGAAGAGCAGTTCCGCCTCGGCGGTGAGCGCAAAGAGCGCGGCCGGCTTGCCGGCCCCTTTCCCACGGCGCACGCCGGCGTTGCGCACCAGGCCATCGCGCTCGAGCGCGCTCAGGTGGGAGCGCACGGCGTTGGTGGTGGTGCCAACGGCGCGGGCAATCTCGTCCACGCTGCGCTCGCCGCGCCGCAACTGGGCGGTGATGCGGCCGCGCGTGGAGGCGATGTCTACCGGCGATCCCGGGGTGGAAGCCACGGCTACTCCTATGTGGGGACTCAGGTTAGCGTCTTTCTATGGTAGGGGGATAACTCCCATTAGTCAAATATATACTATTTATCATTGACATATTATACTAATCCATATACCATAGGAGGGCAGTCCACTCCATCACATCCCAGACAGGAGGTTCCATGCGCCCCCCGCTGCTGCTCGCCGCCGTTGCCCTCGTGGCCATTCCCGCCATCGGCATCGCCCGCTCCGCGCCGTCGGACCACGCCACCCGCGCGCTGGACGACGCCACCATCGTGGCCATCTTCGACGCCGCCAACACCGCCGACATCGAGACCGGCCGGCTCGCCAAGGAGCGCGGCCAGAGCCAGGAGGTGCGCGACTTCGGCGCGATGCTCGAGCGCGACCACACGCAGGTGCGCAAGCTTGGACGCGACCTCGCCGCCAAGCTTGGCGTGACGCCCACGCCGCCGGCCGACGATGCCGGTGCGCGCAACCACGCGGCGGCGCTGAAGGCGCTGCGCGCCGCGTCGAAGGCCGAGTTCGACCAGGCCTTTCTCCATCATGAGGTCGCGTTCCATAAGTCCGTCATCGACGCCGTGACCACGACGCTGCTGCCGGCCATCAAGAACGCCGAGCTCAAGGAGCTGGTGGTGAAGGTGGCGCCGGCATTCGAAGCCCATAGGGTGGGGGCGGAAGCTCTGGCGAAGCGACTGACAGATGGTAGAAGGTAGAGGGTAGATGGTAGAAGGGCGCCCCAAACGGAGCGCCCTTCTTCCCTCTGGGATCCTCTACGGGGCGAACATCTGCAGCAGCACACCGAGGATCTTGCGAAGCGTCGGCTCGGTGAGCGCGCCCAGTCGCTTGGTCAGGCGTTCCCGGTCGACGGTGCGGACCTGGTCGAGGACGACATGTCCGTCCTTGCCGTCGAACCGGCAGGCGACGCGAAAGGGGTACGCGTGGGCGCCGGTGGTCAGCGGCGCCACGATGAACGTGCGCAGGTGCGCGTTCAATTCGTCTGGCGACACCACCACGCACGGGCGCGTCTTCCGGATCTCGCGACCGCGCGCCGGATTGCGCTGGACGAGGTAGACGTCCCCGCGCCGAGGGGTGCGCGCTACCGCCATTCCCACTCCTCGGCGTCGAAGCGGGTGGCCGGGGCGTCGCCGAGCGCGGCCTCGCCGGCAGCGGCGAGCTTCGCCGCGGCCGCGGCCCACCCCACACGCACGAGGCGCGACGGTCGAATGACGAGGGCGCCATCTTCGGCGCTGACGTCCACTTCGTCCTCCAAGCCCAACTGCTCAATGAGCGGCTTGGCGAGCCGCAGGCCGCGGGAGTTGCCGATGCGCACGAGCCTGGCCTTCACGGGTGCCTCCAGGGTGTGATTACAATGTAAGCACACACCGGGCGACCCCACAAGCACTTTCGGTTCAGGAACGGCTTGCATGCGGGCAATGTAGCCGAGCCGCCAGGGTCCGCCGGCACCATTTCATTTCAGCGCCTACCCTTCGCGCCCCTTTGCGCTCTACGGCGCCTCAGCCTCTTCCGCTCTCGATTGATGTGCCAGCGCAATGCTTCACGAATGAACGCGCTCCGCGAGCATCCAATACGTCGGCAGTGGCGGTCGATTTCGGCGAGGAGCGCTGCGTCCACACGCAGCGTGATGCGAACCATGCGGCTCATGGCTCCACGGTAACACCGCGACGCTCCGTGACCGTCACCATTTCAGCGCAGTTCCGCGGTGTTATAGCGACCTGGCTGCCTGCGTGGTGTTCAGGTTCTATGCCGTGGCGCTGATACCCACTGGCTGCGATGCCTGTCAGTCAGCTTCAAGCGCAGTGGTAACGTCGCGCCGCGCATGAAGAATCCGCGCAATGCCGATCCCCTGCGCACTGGGGTAGTAGAAGAGCACATAGGCACCAATCGGAAAGCTCCTCACCCCCACGTCTATCTCATCGCGCGCACGCCCTGCGCTGGGATACTGGGCGACCAACCGACATGCCGATTCAAGCGCATCGAGCACGCCGTTGACAGCACTGGGCCGATCCGCTGCGACATGCGCTGCAATGTCGGCGAGATCCTGTGCTGCCGCGGGAGAGAGCGTGACTCGCTTCACGGACTGCGACGGGGAGGCCGCTTCTTCCGCAGGCGGTCGAAGGCATCGGCGCCGGAGACAGATTCACCGCGCTCGAGTTGGGCACGGCCGACTGTCACGTCTCGGCGGAGTGCCTCCAGCCGAGCGGCGAGCTCCGCATCCCGCTCCTGAAGAAGCCGGAGGCCGGCCCGTACCACCTCGCTCGCGGATCCATACGACCCGTGCTTTACCTTCTCGTTCACGAAGGCCTCGAACTCAGGAGTCAGCGAAACGTTCATTTGGGTGCCCCGTTGATGGTCCGTACAGCCTATTGCCGATAACAACAAATAGCAATATTGGCTACTAGGCGCATCGAACGGCGAACCCGATTCAGGGACAGCCGCCCCACCTCGACGGCGACGGCACCCACGGTGATGTCGAAGGTAGCGACGGCTTGGATTTGCCTGTCACCAATTTGTTGCACCGACAACCCGGCGTGCGCGACTGGCCGACGGCAGACGGTGGACGGTAGAGGGTAGATGCAGAAGGGCGCCCCCACTCGGAGCGCCCATCTCCCATCTCCCATCTCCCATCTCCCATCTATTTAATGATGTATTCCTTCGGCGGAATAGCACCCATCAGATGCTGAACGAAATAATCCCACCGCCGCCGCATCATATAGTTCGTCGCCGAGCCAAATCCGTGCGCCGCGTTGGGGATGAGGAGCAGGTCGAAGTCCTTGTTCGCCTTGATCAGCGCGTCCACGACGAGGAAGGTGTTGTCCACCGGCACGTTGTCGTCGGCGGTGCCGTGGGCGAGGAGGAGCTTGCCCTTCAGGTTGCCGGCCACCGTCTGGTTGGCTTCCTGGTGGTATGAGTCCACACCTCCGTCTGCACCCCGCACCACCAATCCCTGGTAGCGCTCGCCCCAGTCGTCCTCGTAGTTGCGCTGGTCGTGATTGCCCGACTCGCTGATGCCGACCTTGAAGAAGTCCGGATAGCGGAACATGGCGTCGGCCGTGATGAAGCCGCCGCCGCTGTGCCCCCACATGCCGGCCTTGTCGATGTCGATCCAGCTGTAGCGCTTGGCCAGGTTCTGCATGCCGGCCACCTGGTCGGGGAGCGTGTTGTCGCGCCCCATGGCGCCGTAGTAGTGGTCCTGGAAGCTCTTGCTGCGCCCGGGGCCGCTGCCGCGCCCGTCAATGCTCACCACGATGAACCCGAGCTCGGCGAGCGCCTGCTTGTCTCCGCGCGCCGGGCTGAAAGCGCGACTTCCAACGGATCCGCCCTGCGGCCCGGGGTAGGCCTGATTGACGATCGGGTACTTCCTGGTGCTGTCAAAGTTGGTGGGGCGATAGAGCTGGCCGTAGATGTCGGTCTTGCCGTCGGCCGCCTTCACATTGAACAGGATGGGCGGCTTCCACCCGTGGGCCACGAGCTTGCTGATGTCGGCGCGCTCGAGCTCCATCACCAGCTTGCCCTTGGCGTCGCGCAGCGCGCTGACGGGCGGCGTATCGGCCGTCGAATAAGTATCAATGAGATACTTATTGTCGGGTGAGAGGCGGATGGTGTGCGTGCCGACGTCGGGGGTGAGCAGGACCGCCGGCCCCTTGCCGTCGAGTGTGGTGCGGAAGGCGTGGGCCAGGTACGGGTCCTGCCCCGGCACGCGTCCCTGCGCCATGTAGGTGATGGTGCGCGCCTTCTCGTCGATGCTGACGATCTCATTGACGGGGCCTTCACCGGTGGTGATGGCGTTCTTGAGCTGGCCCGTGGTCAGGTCATAGAGATAGAGGTTGCTCCAGTCGGTGCGCTGCGAGTTCCAGATGATCTCGTTGGTGGCCCAGAGCACGCGGTAGCCGGTGATGGACTCGAAGTGGGTGGGGACCGTCTCGGTGAAGAGGTCGCGCACCTCGCCGGTGGTGGTGTTGGCGATGCGGAGGGTGGCGGACTTGTGGTCGCGCGGCGTGCTCGCGAGGGCGAGCAGGGAGCCGTCGTCCTTCCACTGGTAGTCGTCCATGTTGAGGTCATCGCCGAGCATGGCCCGGTGGAAGTCCGGGGCCATCTTGAGGCGGGTGACCGTCTTGGACTCCACGTCGATGACGACGCGGTGGACCTTGCTCACCTCGGCGTCGCCGGCGAACGGGTACTTCCACGACTCCAGCCTGGGCGCGCCCACCTGGTAGCGCACCATATGGAAGGAGTTCAGCTTGCGGTCGTCCTGCTGCTGGGTGGCGATCTTCC
>JACREJ010000097.1 GCA_016218305.1 Gemmatimonadota bacterium
CCCGGGATGCACGTCACGCGCGGCACGCCGCTGGCGGCCGTGCTTGCCCGCGATGAGGCCGGCATCGAGGTGGGCGAGCAGTGCGTGCGGGAGGCCGTGGTCATCGGCGACGGCGACGTCGTGCAGCCGGCGCTCATCAGCCACCGGGTGACGGCGGCGGGCGTGCAGGCGCTGTAGGGCGAGGGGGGACCTCGCCAAGGCTCGGGTACGGCGGCTCGTGGCCGGCGAAGGACTGGAAATAAACAATCGCCAGTCCCCATCCGTAGTCACCATCGGGAATCCAACTCCGGGCTCCCACTCCTCAATCGTCCCCGCGCATGTCTGCACTTCGCGCCCTGCTCGTCGGCGCCCTGCTCGGCGCCCCGCGCTTCGTTCCGCTCGCCGCGCAACTCCCCTCCGACTCTGCCATCCGGGCCATCGTCAAGCCGCGCGTCGACACCGGGCTGTTCGCCGGCATCGCGGTCGGCGTCGTGTCGCGCGACAACCAGCGCCGCGTGCTGGCCTACGGCCCGAACGCCGGCGTCCAGCCGTTCGACGGCAACACTGTCTTCGAGATCGGCTCCATCACCAAGACATTCACCGCGGCCATCCTCGCCGACATGGTGCGCAAGGGCGAGGTGTCGCTGGCCGATCCGGTGGCGAAGCTGCTGCCGCCCGGCACCGTCGTCCCGGAACGCGACGGCAGGCAGATCACGCTGCTCGACCTCGCCACGCAGAGCTCGGGCCTGCCCCCCATGCCCGACAACTTCGCGCCGAAGGACCGCGAGAACCCGTACGCCGATTACACCGTGGCGCAGCTGTACGAGTTTCTTGGCCGGTACAAGCTGCCGCGGGCCATCGGCGAGAAGTACGAGTACTCCAACCTCGGCGTCGGCCTGCTCGGCCACGCACTGTCGGTCCGTGCCGGCATGGACTACGAGGCGCTCGTCGCGCAGCGCGTGCTGAAGCCGCTCGGCATGAAGGACACGCGGGTGGCGCTCGATGCGTCCATGAAGAAGCGGCTGGCGCCCGGGCACAGCGACAACCGCACGCCCGCCAAGAACTGGGACATCGCGACGCTGACCGGCGCCGGCGCCCTCCGCTCGACGGTGAACGACATGCTCACCTACATCCGCGCCAACGCCGACTCCGCATCCAGTCCGCTGGGCCCGGTGCTGGCGATGACGCACGCCGAGCGGCACGGCATCAACGCCGCGATGTCGATCGGCCTCGCATGGCACCGCCTGAAGACGCCGGCCGGGCGCACGCTCGTCTGGCACAATGGCGGAACCGGCGGCTACCGCACGTTCACCGGCTACAACGAGGCGACGGGCGAGGGCGTCGTGGTGCTCTCCAACACGGCCCGCGGTGTCGATGAAATCGGCTGGCACCTGCTCGACGCGTCGGTGCCGCTGCCGCCCATCCCGAAGCCGCACAAGGAAGTCCCGCTCCCCGTCGAGTCACTCGACCGCTACGTGGGCACCTACGCCTTCACACCGGCCTTCGCCATGGCCATCACGCGCGAAGGCGCGCAGCTCTTTGCCCAGGCCACCGCGCAGCCGCGCTTCCCGGTCTTCGCCGAGGCCGAGGGCGAGTTCTTCTTCAAGGTGGTCGACGCGCAGCTGTCGTTCACCCGCGACAGCACGGGCACGGTGACGGGACTGGTGCTGCACCAGAACGGACTGCACATGCCGGCGAAGCGCAAATGACCGGCTAGGGGGAATTGGAATGCGTGGCTGCGCCGCGCATTCCGAATTCCGGCTCGGCCGTCAGCGCGGCTCGCCCGCCATCCGCGAGTTGTCGAACCGGCGGCTGGCGGTGCCACTGGCGTGGAGGCAATTTTTCCGGAGCCCCGCCGAACACACTCCGGTCGATCCCATGACTCGCCCACTGAAGTCTCTCGCCCTGCTCGCGTTCGCCGTGCTCAGCCAGACGGTCGCACCGGCGTCCGCCGCCGCGCAGGACGATCCGTGCAAGGCGGTGCTCGCGCCTCTCCGCGCGCGCTACGCCCCCGATCGCCGGGTGGCGATCTTCGACGTCACGTGCGTGCCGCTCGGAGCCCAGCTGGTGGTGAAGGGCGACGTCGGCCAGGCCGACGCGCGACGGGACATCCTGGCCGCCGTGGCGGCCGCGCGCCCTGGCGCCGTCGTCGACAGCATCCGGGTCCTCCCCGACCCGGCCCTCGCCGCGTCGCCGTTCGGCATCGTGAAGGTGAGCGTGGGCAACGTGCGCTCCAACCCCGCGCATTCCGCCGAGCTGGCCACCCAGGTGATGATGGGAATGGTCGTGACGCTGCTGAAGCGGCAGGGCGACTGGTACTACGTCCAGGGCCCCGATCGCTACCTCGGCTGGCTCGAGGGCGCGGCGATGCACCTGGTGAATCAGGCGGGCGTCGATGCATGGGTGAAGGCGCCGCGCGTCATCATGACCGAGTACTTCGGCGTGGTGCGCGCCAAGGCGGATACCGGATCGCTGCCGGTGAGCGACGCCGTGCCGGGCGTGCTGTTCAAGGCCGGCGCCCTGCAGGGCAAGTGGCGCGCCGTCGAGACGCCGGACGGGCGCAAGGGCTTCATCGAGCGTCGGCTGGTGGCGGACTATGCCAAGTGGAAGGCGACGCGAACGCTGACCGCGGCGACCGTCGAGCAGACGGCGAAGCGCTTCATCGGGGTGCCGTATCTCTGGGGCGGCACGTCGCCCAAGGGGATGGACTGCTCGGGGTTCACCAAGACCGTCTTCCGCCTCAACGGCCTGGAGCTGAACCGCGACGCCAACCAGCAGGCGCAGATGGGCACCGACGTCTCCGTTGGCGACGACATGCGGCAGCTGTCCAAGGGAGACCTGCTCTTCTTTGGCCAGAAGGGCACGGCAGAGAAGACCGAGCGGATCACGCACGTCGGCATCTACCTGCAGGACAAGCTGATCATCCACACGCCGGGAGGATCGGGCGTGCGCATCGACAGCTTCGACCCCACGGCGCCGAACTACAACGAGGGGCTCGTGAAGAGCCTCGTGCGCGCGCGGCGTATCATCCCGGCGGTGCAGCCGGAGGGCGCGTCAGCCCGTCAGCTTCGTCACGCCGATCCCCGGCCGGTCGCGCAGCGTCACCTTGCCGTCGATCACCTGCGTGCCGTCGTAAACGTCGTTGCCGATCAGCAACGCGCCGTCGAGGTCGGCCCAATCCACCATTGGCGACAGGTGCGACGCGGCGGAGATGGCGCACGAGGTTTCCGTCATGCAGCCGAGCATGACCTTCATCCCCAGCGAGCGCGCGAGCACGATCATCTTGTGCGCCTCCCGCATGCCGGTGCACTTCATCAGCTTGATGTTGATGCCGTGGTAGACGCCCTTGGCGTGCGGGATGTCCGTCAGCCGCTGCACCCCCTCGTCGCCGATGATCGGCAGCGGGCTGCGCTCGGTGAGCCAGGCGAGGTCGTCCACCTGCTCCTTGGGGAGCGGCTGCTCGACCATCACCACGTTCTTCTCCTTCAGCCAGTGCAGCATGTCCAGCGCCGCCGCCCGGTCCTTCCAGCCCTGGTTCACGTCGGCCGTGATCGGCTTGTCGGTCACGGAGCGTATGGTCTCGATGATCATCCGGTCCGTGTCGCGGCCCAGCTTGACCTTCAGCACCTTGTACGCGGCGGCTTCCCTGGTTTTCTGGCGCACCACGTCCTGCGTGTCGATGCCGATGGTGAACGACGTGTAGGGCGTCCGGGCCGGATTGAAGCCCCAGATGTTGTACCACGGCTGGTGCATCAGCCGTCCCAGCAGGTCGTGCAGTGCAATGTCCACCGACGCCTTGGCCGCCGTGTTGCCCGACGTGATCGCGTCGACGTCGCGCAGGATCGTGTCGAGTTCGAACGGATTCTCGTACTTCGACAGGTCCACGCGCGCGAGGAAGTCGAGCACCGACGCGTGCGACTCGCCCAGGTACGGCGGCATCGACGCCTCGCCGTAGCCCGTCACGCCGTCGTACTCGATCTCGGTCAGCACCACGGGCGTCGTCGTGCGCGACGAGTTGGCGATCGTGAAGACGTGCCGCAGTTCCAGCGTGTACGGGCGGTACCTGAGTGTCAGGCGCGGCTTCGCGCCCCGCCGCGCTGCCTGGGCGGACGCCGCCGCCGGCAGGGAGGCGAGCGAGGCGGCGACGGCCGAGCCGGCGAGGACCGACGATTGCTTCAGGAAGTCACGACGGTTGTGCGTCACGGATTGCTCCTGCTAGGCCATGGACTGCGGCCGGCCGCCATGGGCGACCGGCGTCAACGCGCGGCATGCGTCGCGTGCTAGGCCCGGAGCAGGGCCCACACCGAGGGCAGCGCTCCGAACAGCCACATCACGACGCCCGCCAGGATCGCCTTCTCCCTCGGCAGCTTCGCGACCACCGCCAGGCCGATCGCGATCAGCACCGTCACCCAGAGCGTGAAGACGTCGAGGCGGCCGAGGATGCCTAGGAGCCCCTGCGACATCTCCGGGTCGAGGAACCGGCCGACGCCGAGCGAGAGCTGGTACCGACCCCGCAGCCCGCTCGTGTCGAGCAGCATGCCCTGGATGGCGACGCCCACGGACTCGATCACCCTCGGCAGGAAGGCGTAGGTCGCGATCATCGTCGCCGCGGTATAGCTGACCTTCGCCCCGACGATGCGCGCGGTCAACCACCCGCAGAGGCCCGTCAGGAGCATGGCGATCGGGATGCCGACGAACGCGCCGATGCTCATCGAGTAGCCGGCGATCTTCTTGCCGGCGTCGATCTGCGCCTGCGTCATGTTGGGGTTGGACTTCATCGCCTGGGCCATGGCGCGCGAGTACTCGGCGTCCATGATCCCCTCCATCGTGCCGCGGTTCACGAGGAAGAGGCCGCCCAGCAGGAGCGTGACGATCACCATCACGGCGAAGAACCCCGAGTTCGCGCGTCGCGCAAACACCTCGCGGGGTGAGACGAAGATGTCGACGAAGTCCTCGACCAGCGACGCCTTCGGCGGCGTCGGTGCGGCGGGTGCGTTGTCGGTGCTGTCGGTCATGACCGGCTCCAGTCGGTGTGATGGGAGGCACACGCGCATGAAGTTGCAGGTCCGCGCCCCCCGCGCTCAACTCGCGGCGAGTTCCGCCGCGCCCCCGTGCCCGAGTCCGGAAACGGACGGAGAAGGAACAGGCCCGGGCGCATCCCGCGCCCGGGCCCATCCCGGTTCCCCATCCTCAATCGCAATCCCCGATCCGACTCCGAGCTCCCTATCCGTAATCGCCCTAGATATCGAGGTTCGACACGAACTTCGCGTTCGCCTCGATGAACGCCCGCCGCGGCTCGACCTCGTCGCCCATCAGCGTCTCGAACAGCTGGTGCGCGAGCGTCGCGTCCTCGACGTTCACCTTGAGGATGGTGCGGGTCGCCGGGTCCATCGTCGTCTTCCAGAGCTGCTCGGGGTTCATCTCGCCGAGGCCCTTGTAGCGCTGGATGTTGACGTTGGTCTTGCCGTCGGCGCCGCCCAGCCGGCCCGAGATCTCCTCGCGCTGCGCCTCGTCGAAGGCGTAGTACTCCTCCTTCCCCCTGGCCACGCGGTACAGCGGCGGCTGGGCGATGTAGATGAAGCCGCTCTCGATGAGCTGCGGCATCTGCCGGAAGAAGAACGTGAGCAGCAGCGTGCGGATGTGCGCGCCGTCCACGTCGGCGTCGGTCATGATGATGATCTTGTGGTAGCGCGCCTGCTCGATCGAGAAGTCCTCCTCGCCGATCCCCGACCCGATGGCCGTGATGATCGTGCGGATCTCCTCGTTGCTCAGGATCTTGTCGATGCGCGCCCGCTCCACGTTCAGGATCTTGCCGCGCAGCGGCAGGATGGCCTGGAACATCCGGTCGCGCCCCTGCTTGGCCGAGCCGCCGGCCGAGTCGCCCTCGACGAGGTAGAGCTCGCACAGCGCCGGGTCGCTCAGCGAGCAGTCGGCCAGCTTGCCGGGCAGGTTGCCGACGTCGAGCGCCGACTTCTTGCGCGTCAGGTCGCGCGCCTTGCGCGCCGCCTCGCGCGCCCGCGCCGCCGCCAGCGCCTTCTCGATCACGATGTTGCCGACGCGCGGGTGCTCCTCGAGGTACTCGGCGAGCCACTCGTTGACGAACGTCTTGACCGCCGACTCGACCTCGGAGTTGCCGAGCTTCGTCTTGGTCGGCCCCTCGAACTGCGGCTCCTTGACCTTGACGCTCAGCACCGCCGTGAGCCCCTCGCGCACGTCGTCGCCGCTCAGCCGCAGCTCCTTGTCCTTCTTGGCCGCGCTCGACTTGTCGAGATGCTTGTTGATCACCGAGGTCAGCGCCGACTTGAAGCCGGTGAGGTGCGTGCCGCCCTCGTGCGTGTTGATGTTGTTCACGAACGAGAACATCGTCTCGTTGTAGCCGTCGTTGTACTGGAGCGCGATCTCGATGCCGATGCCGTCGCGCTCGGCGTCGGCGTAGAGGATCTCGTTGTGCAGCACCTTGCGGCTCGCGTTCAGGAACTGCACGAACTCGCGCAGGCCGCCCTTGGCGTGGAACGTCTCCTCCTTCTCCTCGCCCTCCCGCTCGTCCTTCAGCGAGATCCTCACGCCCTTGTTCAGGAACGAGAGCTCGCGCAGGCGCGACGCCAGCGTCGGATAATCGTAGTTGAGCTCGGTGAAGATCTCGTGGTCGGGCTTGAACCAGACCTTGGTGCCCGTGTCCTTCTCCTTCACCTTGCCGAGCATCGTGAGCTGCGTCGTGGTGTCACCACGGACGAAGTCCATGTAATGCTCCTTCCCGTCGCGCTTGATCCACACCTTCAGGTTCTCGGACAGCGCGTTCACCACCGACACGCCCACGCCGTGCAGGCCGCCGGACACCTTGTAGCTGTTCTTGTCGAACTTGCCGCCGGCGTGCAGCACCGTGAGCGCCAGCTCCACGCCCGGCAGCTTCTCCGTCGGGTGCATGTCCACCGGGATGCCGCGCCCATTGTCCACCACCGTGATGGAATTGTCGGCGTGGATCGTGACCGACACGCTGTCGCAGTAGCCGGCGAGCGCCTCGTCGATGGAGTTGTCCACCACCTCGTAGACCAGGTGGTGCAGGCCGCGGCTCGAGGTGGAGCCGATGTACATGCCGGGGCGCTTTCGGACCGCCTCGAGTCCCTTGAGGACCTGAATTCCGGAGGCGTCGTAGTGCGATTCAGCCGCGTCGTTCGTCTTGGCCATGGCGCGCGGAAAGGGGAGTTGGGGAAGCTCCAAAGAAACGCCGAATTCGGACGTTTCTCCACATCTCCAATACTATAATAGAAAACGCCCCGAAATGCAACCGGGGCAGTACTTTATAAGTGATTGTAAAATAAGCACTTAACGATAGAGCTCCCAGCGAATCCGCTTCACGATCTCCGTGCCGGCACTCTTGTTCACTTTCGCGACCAGTGAACGCTCCATCATCGAGAGTTCCTGCACCCATCCGTTGGTCTTGACGCTCACGGTGAGCGTGCCGTTCTCCGCGATGGCCCGTGCGTGCGTCACCGCGGCGATCTGAGGCCCAACGGCCGCCGCCCAGTGTCCCAGCACCTCCGCACGCGCGATGCGCGCGCCCAGCGCGCTGCCGGACAGCATGTCGGCCAGTGCGTCCCCCACCTTGGCCGGGCCGCGCCGCCGTTCGCTCATGCCCCCTCCGTCAGCGCGCCGCCGACAATGCGATAGCGCGCCAGCCGCGTGAACCGTCCCGGGATCTCCTCCGGTCGCGGCACGCAGAGCACGACCTGGCCGACGCCCGCTTCCAGCAGCAGGTCGAGCACGCGCGCCGCCCGCCGGTTGTCGAGTTCGGCAAACGGGTCGTCGAGCAGGAGCACCGGCAGCGTGGCGCGGCAGGCGCGGAGCGTGGCCGCCTCCAGCAGGCGCAGCGCAATCGCCCCCGTCCGCTGCTGCCCGGCCGAACCCACCACCCGCAGGTCGCGGCCGTCGAGCGTCAACGCGAGGTCGTCGCGGTGCGGCCCGGCATGCGTGCTGCCGCGGCGCAGGTCGTGCTCGCGCGTGCGCTCCAGCGCGGCGCGCAGCGCGCGGGCGCTGTCGCCGTCGTCCGGCAGCGACGTCGCGTACGCCATCGCCGCGCGTCCCGGCTCCCCGATGGCGTGCGAGAGCCGCGTGAACTCGGCCGCGTGCGCGCTCACCCACGCGCGGCGCTCGTCCACCAGCACGGCGCCGTGCTCGGCGAGCGCCGGCTCCCACGCTGCCACCGCGTCGTCGCCGCGCCGGTGGCGCGCCGCGTCGCGCAGCGCGGCGGTGCGCCGCTCCAGCGCGGCGCGGTAGTGGCGCAGCGCGCGCAGGTAGCGCGGCGAGGTGAGGGCCAGCGTGATGTCGAGGAACCGCCGCCGCTCGGCGGGACCGTCGCTCACCAGCGTCACGTCGCGCGGTGCCAGCAGCACCGACGGCAGCGCGCCCAGCGCGTCGGTGATGCGCGGCAGCTCGACGCCGTCGCGCGTGACCTTCTTGCGGCCGGCGCGGTCGGCGCCGGCCCCCAGTTGCACAACGCCGTCGGGGCCATGCACCGTGGCGTGCACGTGAAAGGCCGGGGCGTCGAAGCGGACGAGGTCGCGGTCGCGCGCGCCGCGCACCGACCGGAGCTGCTCCACGTACGCGAGCGCCTCGAGGAAGCTCGTCTTCCCCTGGCCGTTCTCGCCGACGATGGCGATGCCCTCGACGGGCAGCGCCACGTCGATGCGCGCGAGATTCCGAAAGTCACGCACGGCGAGCTCCGCAACGCGCGTGCGCGCGTCCGGCATCGGCTGCAGGGCTGCCGCCGCCGGCGCCGCCGCCATCCCTATTCTCCGCTGAACTGCGCGGGGCGCTTGGCCAGGAACGCCGCCGTCCCCTCTGCCATGTCCTTCGTGGCGCCGAGCGTCCCGAACAGACGTGCCTCGAGCGCCATCGCATCGTCTGCCGGGCGGTCGAAGCCGTCGTTGACCGCCTCGATGGCGCGCGCCACGGCGACCGGCCCGTTCTTCGAGACCTGGAGCGCAATCGAACGTGCCACGTCGTGCAGCGTCGCCGTCGTCGCCACCACATCCACGAGCCCGATGCGGTACGCCTCGGCGGCGTCGATCTGTTCGCCGGTGAGGATCAGCTGCAGTGCGCGCCCCTTGCCCACGAGGCGCGGCAGGCGCTGCGTGCCGCCATATCCCGGAATGAGCCCGAGCTTCACTTCCGGCAGCCCGAACTTGGCGTGCTCCGACGCCACGCGAATGTGGCAGGCGAGCGCGAGTTCGCATCCGCCGCCGAGCGCGAAACCGTTGACGGCCGCAATCACCGGCTTGGGAAGGCGCTCGATCCGGTTGAAGATCGCCTGGCCCTGCGCGGAGAGGCGCTCGAGGCCGGCGGCATCGTTGGCCGCGATCTCGGCGATGTCGGCCCCCGCTACGAAGCTCCGGCCCGCCCCCGTCACGATGACGGCGCCGACCAGGCGATCGGTTGCCAAGGCGGTGAAGACGCCGTCGAGCTCCGCGAGCACCCGCGCGTTGAGCGCGTTCAGCTTGTCGGGGCGGGTGATGGTGACCGTGGCAATGCGGTCGACGACTTCGACGGTCAGGAATTCGTAGGGCATGGCGCGCACCGAAATATGGAGATAGGCAAAGTTACCGGCGGTGCAGGGGGCAGGGAACAGGGCGTGGTGCAGGGGAGGGGGAGCGGGGTGTGGTGAACGGCAAGGCGGCGTACTGGTCCCGCGTCACTTGTTTCCGCAGCCCTCCTCACCACACTCTTTCCCCGATCCCCCGCACCACACCCTGATCCCCACACCGTGCACCGCATTCCCCGATCGCTCCGCTGGGACGCTCGATCGCGCGTCCTCCACATTCTCGATCAGCGACTTCTGCCCACCGAAGTCGTGGAGCGCGAGCTGCGCACGCTGGACGACGTCGAGGACGCCATCCGCTCGCTCGCCGTGCGCGGCGCACCGGCCATCGGCGTCGCCGCGGCGCTGGGACTGGTGGCCTCCTTCGCGCGCGAGACGACGCCGTCGCGTGATGCGCTGCGCGCGGCCATCGAGCGGCTCGCGCGTTCGCGCCCGACGGCGGTAAACCTGCCGTGGGCCATGGCGCGGCTGCGGCGCGTGGTGGAGTCGGCGCCGATTGGGACACCGCTGCTCGACGCGCTCGCCGCCGAGGCGGAGCGCCTCCTCGCCGAGGACGCGGCGATGTGTGATGCAATCGGCAGGCACGGCGCGGCGCTGCTCGCCGATGGCGCGCGCGTGCTGACCCACTGCAACGCCGGGGCGCTGGCCACAGCCGGCATCGGCACGGCGCTGGCCCCGGTCTACACGGCGGTGGCGGCCGGACGGCGCGTCGAGGTCATCGCCTGCGAGACGCGCCCGCTCCTGCAGGGCAGCCGCATCACTGCGTGGGAGCTGGCGGAGGCCGGTGTGCCGGTGACGGTCTGCACCGACAGCATGGCGGCCTCGCTCATGCGCGCCGGGCGCGTTGACGTCGTGCTCGTCGGCGCCGACCGCATCGCCGCCAACGGCGACGTCGCCAACAAGATCGGCACGTACGCGCTGGCCATCGCGGCGTCGTATCATGGCGTGCCGTTCTACGTGGCGGCGCCGTCCTCGACGATTGACCCGGAGGCGCCAGACGGCAGCGCCATACCCATCGAGCAGCGGGACGCCGACGAGGTGCGCCGGCTGGGCGACCGCCAACTCGCGCCGCCGAATGCTGCGGTGCACAACCCGGCCTTCGACATCACCCCGGCCGCCCTGATCACGGCTGTCGTGACCGACGGCGGGATCGCGCGGCCGCCGTACCAGTTCGCGCGGTGAGGGAGCCATGAACCTGACGATCGCCTTTCTCCTGTTCACCGGGGGAGCGCCCCGCAGCAGCAATGATCCGTGGTTCGGCCGGGACAAAGTGCTGCACTTCGTGGGGTCGGCCGTGGTTCAGGGGGCGGCATACTCGCTCTTTCGCCAGGACGCGCGCTACACCGTGGCCGCGCAGCGCGCGTCGCTGGTGACCGTCGCCGTGGGCGTCGGCAAGGAGCTGTACGACCTGCGCCACCCGGCGCGCCACCGCGCCAGCTGGCGCGACCTGGCGTGGGATGGCGTGGGCGGCACGGCGGCCACGGTGGTCGCGAAACAGGCCGACCGCTGACCGCCGCCCGTTTGCATTCCCGGCGCGCGCACGCAAATTCGGAGCACCTCTTCCCGCCGGCATGACTGACTCCGAGACGCAGCCCCCGGACTACACGAAGCGCCGCAGTAACTTCGTCCTTCGCGCGTTGATCGACGAGATGCTGGACCAGGTGCGGGCTCTTGATCGGCACTCGGCGACGATGACCGAGGGAGAGCGCGCGCAGGCCGAGCAGGAGCTCGATGCGCTCATGGCGCGCGTCCGTCGCGCGGCCATGAAGGGACCCGCCGCCTGATCCAGCTCGGCGATCTGTCGCTGTGGCTCGCGCTCCTGATGGGGGCGTGGGGAACGGGGCTGGGCTTCTCGGGCGCGCTCTCCGCTCGCGCCGACCTCTCCGCCAGTGGTGAGCGCGGGGTGCATGCCGCCACGGTGTTCGCGACACTGTCCCTGGCGGGCTTGGGATGGGCGCTCGCGGTGGGCGACCTCACGTTTCGCTACGTCGCGACCTGGACGTCCTATGCCACGCCGCTGCCGTATCGCGTCGGCGCCATGTGGGCGGGGCCGTCGGGTGCGCTGCTGCTCTGGGCGGTGGCGCTCGGCGCGGGGGCGTCGCTCGCGTCCGGGACGCTGCGGCGCGGCAGCGTGCTGCGCGCCTGGACGTCTGCGCTGCTGGCGCTGCTGCTCCTCGCCGTGCTCGCGATGGCGTGCTTCGACACGAATCCCTTCCTGCGGCTGCCGTTCCCGCCCGATGACGGACGCGGACTGGCACTCGAGTGGCTGCGCCCGGTGGTGCTGGCGCAGGTGCCACTCGGCTACGCGGCGATGGCGCTCGTTGCCGTCCCATCCGTCCTCACCGTGATGGGCGCCATGGGCAAGGCCCCGTGGCGGGCGACGACCCAGCGCTGGGCGCTGGTGTGCTGGGGACTGCTGGGCGCGGCGATGCTCCTCGACTGGCGTCGGCGCTATGGTGACACGGCGTGGGCCGACGATTGGCGCTGGGCACCGGTGCACGCGGGCACGGCCTTCGCGTGGGCGGGGGCGTCGCTGCTGGTGCTCGTCTCGTGCCGTCGCTGGCGCGCCGAGGCCTCGATACTCGCCGGCTTCGCCGCCTTCACGCTCGCGCTCGTCGGACTCACGCTGCAGCGTGCCCACGGCTGGGAGGGCGTGCATGCGTTTGCGACGTCGGCGATGGGTCGCGCCGCTGCCTGGCTGGCCCTGGCCGCTGTCGTCGCCGTCGCCGTGGATGCGCTGCGCACGTTGCGCGGCACCGCCGGCGTCTCGGCGCTCGCGCTGCGCGCGACGCACGGTGCCACGCTCGTCGTGGCGGCGGCGCTCCTCGCGGCGGGCTTCGCGCGCGGCAGCGACGTCGCCGTGCGCGAAGGTGAGCGCGTGGTCGCCGCCGACCGCTTCGGCAGGCCATGGACGCTCTCCCTCGAGGGCGTCTCGACGGTTGGACGCGTGAATGTCATCTCCAACGTGGTGGCCGTGCGCGGCGCCGTGAACGGACGTGCGCGCGCGTACGTGACAGCCGAGGTCCGGTCGTTGTTCAAGGGCGCGTCGTCGGCGCCGGTGGACCAGCTCCAGCTCGCGGGCATCTCCGCCGGGCTCGTGCAGGACCTGCGCGTGGACGTGCGTGAGGCCAACACCGCCGACGCCGTCCTCACCGTGCGGTTCGTCCCCGCCGCGAGCTGGATCTGGCTGGCCGGCGCGCTGGCCGTGCTTGGCGCGCTCGTGGCGGCGCTTACCCCGGCGCGCCGCGAGCCGGAAGAACCGGCGGGCGTGCCGGCGAATCCGGATGCGCCGCATGTGCCGGATGCCGCGGCCGAGGCACCGCCCGCCGTCGCGGGGGTCGCATGAACGTGCCGCTCCTCATCGGCGTCGCGCTCGGCGCGCTCGCGGTGGCCTACGTGCTCTGGCCGCTGCTGCGGCCGCCGCAGCGCTAGCGTCGCGCGGCCAGCGCCGCGCGACGGCGCTGGATGGCCCGGGCGGCCGTCAGGCCGCGGAGGCGCGGTCCTCGCGCAGGACGCGGGAGAAGCAGTGCTTCTCGGCCATCTCCACCTCGGTGCGGTCAATGCGCGTGTAGCGCAGCACCTTCTCGGGGAACTCGTCGAGCTTTTCCTTCAGGAAGCCGCACGACTCGAAGATCTTCTCGGAGAACGACGTGGCGAAGATCTCGTCGTAGCCGCGGCGCCGCGCGAGCTCGGTGATCTCCTCGATGAGCATCACGCCGTAGCCGCGGCCGCGCGCCGACGGGTGCACGGCGAGCCCCACGAGTTCGACCAGCGACGGCGAGTACTCGTCGAGCGCCACGCAGCCGACCACCTTGCCCGTCTCGCCACGGATGACGAGGTAGTCGGACAGGTGCTCCTCGACGAACTGCTTGGTGCGGCGCAGCGTCTTGCCCTCGGGGGCGAACATGTTGTTGAGCGCGGCAATCGCCGCGATGTCGCGCTCGGTAGGACGGCTGATCATCCGCGCTCCGTTGCCTCAAGGCGCCGCAGCGCCACTCGAATGGGAATCACCGTGCAGGCCACGCACACCAGCATCGCCGCGCCGAACCCGAGCACCATCTCCACCGGGCTGGCCTCCGTGTTGAAGGCGCGGGCCGCAAGATAACCATAGACCGGCCGCGCCTCGAGGATGATGGTGCCGCCGATCATGCCGATCGACGCCATCATGAACAGCAGCCCGCCGAACGACGTCGGGATCTGCGCGGCGTTCTCCGTCTCGTACTGCGGGAACATCGTCCCGAAGCCGATGGCGAGCCCGGCAATGGCGAAGGTCATGAACGTGATGGTCAGGACCGACACCAGGAACATGAAGACGGAGACCTGCAGCAGGTAGTCGGTCACGCCCACGATGCCGAGGGCGAGGACGAGCAGCGGCAGCGTGCCGACCCAGAACTTGGCCCACAGCAGGTCGCGCATCGCCAGCGGGCTGGAGCGCAGCAGCCAGAGCGTGCGCCCCTCGAGCGAGACGCCGGGGAAGATGAAGCGCGCCGCGATCGACGCGAGCACGAAGCCGGCCAGCACCAGGTTGAGGAACGGCACCACGTTGATCAGGAAGAACGTGATCCCCTCGCCCCGGAGCGGCAGGTACTTGATGTTGAACACGTACACGACGACGAGCACGGCGAGCAGGATGAGCTGGCTCCACTGCGTCGTGTCGCGGAAGAAGAGGCGCAGCTCCTTCATCACGAGTTCGCGCTTCAGCGTGCCGGCCGGCGCCAGCACCCGCATCGCGACCCGCTGCAGCAGGCCGGCGTGCGCCCAGCGCTCGGCGCTCTCCTGCGCCTTGCTGAAGCCGGCGGCGTACAGCGCGCGGTGCAGCAGCGCGCCGAGCACGACGAGCGCCGCGGCCGTGGACCAGAGCATGTACATGGAGAGCCAGTCGGGCCGGTCGGCGAGGTAGCCCATCACCGACTTCTGGAACCACTCGCTGGGGAGCAGCGGCGACGTCGGGCCGCGCAGCACCGCGATGAAGTCCACGAGCGACCGGAAGCCCTCGGGTCGGGCCAGCTTCTCGGGGCGCACCAGGCGGAACAGCAGCACGATGCCGCCCGCCGTGAGCACGGCGATGACGCTCAGGATGTCGCGCGTGCGCCGGGCCGGGAAGATGTTCACGAGGAGCAGCGTTGTGGCGCTCCCCAGCACCGAGGGAATGACCAGGAACGGCACGATCGTGAAGACGATGAACAGGCCGAAGCCCCATCCGCCGTCGTACGCAATGCCGTACGCGGTGAACATCGGGATCGCCATCAGCACGACCATCCAGCTCGAGAAGATCGTCGTCTCCGAGAGCTTGGCCGCGTACACCCGCAGCCAGTCCACGGGCGCCGAGACCAGCAGGTCGAGGTCCTTGGCGAGGAAGAACGACGAGAGGGCCGTGATGATGTTCGACAGCAGCAGGAGCGAGAAGAAGCTCACCAGCATCAGGCCGAGCAGCTTGCCGGCGAGCAGCTCGCCGATCTCGGGCACGCCCTTGAAGTAGTTGAGCAGGCGATAGAGCAGGCCGAAGATGAAGCCCCAGAACAGCAGTCCGACGACGGCGAGGATCGTGTAGCGCGCGCCGCGGCCGCGCTCGCCGGCCAGCGCGCGGGCGCGCGCCGTGAGCACCTTGGGCATCAGGATCCACAGCAGCGGCGCGTCCGGCTTGGCCACCGTCGTGAACGGCACCTGCGGTGCGTCCGGCGAGTGCGGGGGATACTGCGTCATCTCCCGTCTCCCGTCACCCGTCTCCCGTCTGTCCCTCTACGCATCGAGCACATCCATGAGATTCCGCGCCGCATTCTCGCCCGTGAGCCGCAGGAAGACCTCCTCCAGCCCGCTGCCGCCGTAGATCGCCGACGTGCGCAGCTCCTCCATCGTGCCGAGCGCGTGCATGCGGCCGTTCACGATGATGCCGATGCGGTCGCACAGCGACTCGGCCGTGGCCAGCGTGTGCGTGCTCATCATGATCGTGTGCCCGCGCGCCGCGTACTCACGGAACAGGTCGCGCAGGATCTTGATCGCCTTGGGGTCGAGGCCGACGTGCGGCTCGTCCACCACGATCACGTCCGGGCGGTGCACGAACGCGCTTGCGATGATCAGCTTCTGCCGCATGCCGTGGCTGTAGCTCTCCACCAGCTCGTCGCGCCACTCCTCGAGGTCGAACAGCGCCAGCAGCTCGCGCGCGCGGTGCTCCACGTGCGGCCCATGCTGGTCGTAGAGACCGGCGACGAAGCGCAGGAACTCGCCGCCCGTGAGCTTCTCATAGATGAAGGGCCGGTCCGGGATGAAGCCGAGCTTCGCCTTGGCCGCGATGGGGTCCACCGCGAGATCCACGCCGCCAATCTCCACGCGTCCCGCCGTCGGCTTCAGGATGCCCGCGATCATGCGGAGCGTCGTCGTCTTGCCGGCTCCGTTGGGGCCGAGGAAGCCGAACAGCTCACCCTGCGGGACGTGCAGGTCGAGCCCGTCGACCGCGACGAACGAGCCGTAGTGTTTCGTGAGGCCGGTGAGGCGAATCATCAAGGCAGATGGTAGATGGTAAGGGGGTAGATGGCGGATGGTTGAAGGAGGGGCTGCACGCGCGTTGCGCACATCTACCCTCTACCTTCGACCATTCACCATCTGTATCTCAAGGTTCCCGATCAGCCGCAACAACTCCGCCTGCTGCCCGAGCCCGCCCACGACAAAGCGCAGGTGCGCCGCATCGGCGGGGAATTGCCCGAACGTCGGGTCCACCGGCACCCACTCGTCGAGCCAGACCTCGGGCCAGGCGTGGTAGTAGAACTTGCCGCGCACGTACGCCAGCCCGGTGGCGATGCGCGCCGGAATCCCGACGGCGCGCGCGAGCGCCACGTAGAGCTGCGTGTGCTCATTGCAGTCGCCGCGGCGGGCGCGCAGCACCTGCAGCGCGTTGGGCACGCTGAAGGTCACTTCCTTGGCCAGCGAGTCGTGCACCCAGCGGTTCAGCTTCTCGGCGACGCGGCGCGCGTCGCGCTCGAGGCCCGTGATGGCGATCGCCTTCTGCACGATCGCGATGTCGTTGGACTGCAGCAGCGGCTCGGCCGCCAGCTCGGCGCGGAATCGCGCCAGGAACTCCGGCGCGCGCGTGGTCAGCGAGTACGACTTCGACGGCAGCGTGGCCCGCTCGACGAGCAGCGTGTCGCCGCGCAGCGACTGTCGGCCGCCGGCGAGGTCGTAGCCGTCCAGCGACACGCCGGTCAGCCGCACGCGAAGGCGCGGCAGCGCCTGCGCGCTCAGCGAAACCCCGGCCGAAATCGCCGTGCTCTCGAAGATGTCGCGGTCCGGCGCGCCGCCGCTTGCCGCCGCCGCGTCCCGCGCGATCCGCCAATTCTCGAACGCGAGTTCGTACGCCATGCGGCGCAGCGTGATCCCCGCCGCCTGCCTGGCCTGCACCACACGCCCCTGCGCGTCCACCCACGTGTCGAACCCTGCGCCTTCCTCCCCCACCACGTGCCAGGCGCGCACCGTGTCGGTGAGGGCGCTCTTCCACGTGCGGGCCGCGGCGTCAAAGCGCGCCGAATCGTCCACGACGAACAGGCTCTCCGCCATGACCGTCAGCGCGACGTCGCGGGACTGCATCTGCTGCGGGTCGAAGGTGGGCACGCGATACGTCTTGCCGCGCTTCGGCACCTCGCCGAGCGCCACGGCGAGCGGCGCGAGCGTCGGCACCAGCACCGGGCCGCGCACGGCGACGCGCTGCGTGTCCGCCGCCTGGCCCGGCACGTCCATCGCGAAGATCACCACGCTGTCACCCTCGACGCGCCCGACGACGCGCATCGGGGTCTGCGCCGCCTCAGCCTGCACGTCGAACGTGCGGAGCGCGAGCGCGCGCGAGAGCAGCACGACCGACCGGGCCGACGCGCGATGCACCGTGCCGGCGAGCGGAAGGTCGGCGACGAAGTAATCCGTGACCTCGATGCCATTGGCGACCGTGTCGATCGTCGTGGACGCGAAGCCGATGCGCACGCCGTTCTGTTCCACCGTATAGAACGCCGAGCCCGGACTCAGGCGCATCGCCGCCTCGGCGAGGCGCTCGGCCCGCCCCTGGAAGAACTCGCGGCGCACGAGCAACGCCAGCCCGCCGCTCCAGGCGACGAGCAGCAGCACCGCGACGAGCAAGCGGCTGCGGCGGCGTTCGAGGCGGCTCATCGGGACGCGCGCTCGTGGACGTCGGCCGTACGCACCTGCGGGCGCGCGGGCTCGCGGCGCGTCACCGGCCCTGCGCCTCGCGCATGTGGCGATACGCCACGGCCGCGTCGGTGGGCCGGCCCAGGCGGTCCAGCACGATGCCCACACCCTTGAACGCGCGCCAGTTGGCGGGGTCGAGCCGGGTGGCATGCTCGTACGCATGCAGCGCCGCGGCGAGCTGGTCCACGTGGTTGAGCGCCTCGCCAAGGTAGAAATGGGCGAGGGCGTCCTCGGCGCGCTGCGCCGCCGCCTTCTGCAGCGGCTCCACTGCGTCGCGCCACCGGGCGCGTCGGCACGCGAGGATGCCCACCTGCAGCTGCACCTCGGGGTCGTCGGCGCGCAGCTTGGCGGCCCGCTTGAGTTCGACCTCGGCCTCGTCGTACTTCAGGCGACTGCCCAGCAGGAACGCCCGTGCGCAGATGAGGCGCAGCTCATCGCCGCCGGCGGCGAGACAGACGTCCAGCGCCTCGAGCGCGGCGCTCGCGTCACCGTGCTTCTCGAGCGCGTGCGCGTACGCGATGGCGGCCTCCGCGTCACGCGGCGACATCTCGGTGGAGCGCTTCAGCGGATCGAGTGCGGCCGTCGGCACCGCCACGGGGGCGGGCCGGCGCGCCGGCGGTACGGGCTCGGAGGGAGCGTGCGCGGCCGTGCCCCGGGCTGCCGG
This sequence comes from Gemmatimonadota bacterium, assembly GCA_016218305.1. GTDB lineage: Bacteria > Gemmatimonadota > Gemmatimonadetes > Gemmatimonadales > Gemmatimonadaceae > PNKL01. The sequence goes on from JACREJ010000097.1 coordinate 18,426, forward strand.
CGCCGGACGCCCACCAGCTGGACGCGTCGAATCGCCGGCCGCGACGTCGGGGTGCGCGGGCTTCGGACCAGCGGCGGGAGTCCAGGCACCCGCTGGGCGCGCCGCGGACGGGACGGCCGGACCGCCCGATGCGCGCTGCGCCGCGGCCCGCGCGCGCAGCACCGCGGGGGTCGCCTCTGCCTCCTGCACGATGCGCACCGACCAGCTCGGTCCCGCATCCTCGACATCATCGTAGGAGGACTCGCCGCAGACCGGCGGCTCGCGGAACGCCACCATGGCCGAATCGGCGTTCGCACTCGTCCCCTCGGCCTCCCGGTCCACCCGTAGCTGCGGCACGGCCTCGACATCGCCGAATGAGAGCTGGGCGGGGTCGAAGCTGGGCAGGGCGGGAGTGGGACGCGGGTCTCGGGAGTTCACGAGCCTCAGAGGGTAGGGGACCGATGGAACAATCTAGCCCGCGGGTCGCTTGGTCGGCCAACGGGACCCGTGGACTACGCCCGACTCCCATCTGGCGGTTCCCGGAGCCATCTTACAAAGCTATGGCCGAAGAAGCCCTGATCGTCCGCGGCGCCCGCGAGCACAACCTCAAGGAGATCGACGTCACGATCCCGAGGAACCGCCTGACGGTGGTGACGGGGTTGTCCGGGTCGGGCAAGTCGTCGCTTGCCTTCGACACGATCTTCGCGGAGGGGCAGCGCCGCTACGTCGAGTCGCTGTCGGCGTACGCACGCCAGTTCCTCGGGCTGATGGAGAAGCCCGATGTGGACTCCATCGAAGGGCTCTCGCCGGCGATTTCCATCGAGCAGAAGACTGCCGGGCACAACCCGCGGTCCACTGTCGGCACGGTCACCGAGATCTACGACTACCTCCGCCTGCTCTACGCGCGGGCCGGGACGCCGCATTGCCCCAACTGCCACCGGCCGGTGGAGCGCCAGAGCGCCGGGCAGATTGGCGATATCCTGCTCGCGTGGCCTGAGGGGACCAGGATCGAGGTGCTCTCCCCGCTCGTGCGCGGCCGGAAGGGCGAGTTCCGCGACCTGTTCGAGAATGCCCGCAAGCAGGGCTTCGTGCGCGCCATCGTGGACGGTGAACTCGTCGAGCTCGCTGACCCGCCGGCGCTGAACCGGCGGCAGAACCACGATATCGCCGTGCTGGTGGACCGGCTGACCGTGCGCGAAAGTGATCGCGGACGTCTGGTCGACTCGGTGGAGACCGCCCTGCGGCTGGCCGAGGGGTTGGTGGAGATCCGCCGCTCCGAGGGAAGCAAGCAGACGTCGCACCTGTTCTCCGAACGATACGGCTGCGCCGAGTGCGGCCTCTCGCTGCCCGAGCTCGAGCCGCGCCATTTCTCGTTCAACTCGCCGTTCGGCGCCTGCCCCGCGTGCAGCGGGCTCGGTGTGCGCCGCCTCGCGAGCGCGGACATGGTGCTCGGCGATCCGTCCATCTCGCTGCTCGAGGGCGTGGTGCTCCCGTGGGGCGAGCCCGACGGCTACCTGCGGCGCGTCATCCTCCCCGGCCTGGCGAAGCAGCTCAAGTTCGAGCTGAACACGCCCTGGGGGAAGCTGCCCAAGAAGGTGCAGGAGACCCTGCTGCACGGCATCCCCGCCAAGAGCGGCGACTTCAAGTGGGAGGGCATCCTCGCCACGGTGCAGCGTCGGTACACCGAGACGACGAGCGACAACGTCCGCACCGAGCTCGAGGAGTACATGCTGGTCGCCGAGTGCCCCGAGTGCGGCGGCTCGCGCCTCAAGCCCGAATCGCTCGGCGTGACCATCGACAAGATGAACCTCGGGGACCTCGTCGATCTCCCGGTGGCGGACACGCTGGCCTTCATTGAAAAGGTCCCGCTGCGCGCCCTCGGGCAGCGCGGCCTCGACCCGGAGATCGCCGGCCCGATCGTGAAGGAGGTCAGCGAGCGGCTGCGCTTCCTCGTGGACGTCGGGCTCGATTACCTCACGCTGAACCGCTCCGCGGAATCGCTGTCGGGCGGCGAGGCGCAGCGCATCCGGCTGGCCACGCAGATCGGCAGCAAGCTCGTGGGCGTGCTGTACATCCTCGACGAGCCGAGCATTGGCCTGCACCAGCGCGACAACGCGCGGCTGCTCGCGACGCTCAAGCGCCTGCGCGACCTCGGCAACACGGTGCTGGTGGTCGAGCACGACGAGGAGACCATTCGTGCCGCCGATTACCTGATCGACCTCGGCCCGGGAGCGGGGAAGCACGGCGGCGAGGTGGTGGCGCAGGGGAGCGTGGCCGACGTCATCGCCACGCCGGGATCACTGACCGGCGCCTACCTGCGCGGCGAGAAGGCGGTGCCGCTGCCCGCCGCGCGGCGTCCGGTGGACCCGCGGCGGCAGCTCGTCGTCGAGGGGGCCAAGGAACACAACCTGCGCGACCTCACGCTTGCCGTGCCGCTCGGCTGCTTCACGGCCGTGACGGGCGTTTCCGGCTCGGGCAAGAGCACGCTGATCAGCGACATCCTGCATCGCGCGCTGGCGCGGCACTTCTACCGAGCGCGCGTCATCCCGGGCGCGCATCGCCGCATCCTCGGGCTCGAGCATCTCGACAAGGTCATCGACATCGACCAGAGCCCCATCGGACGCACGCCGCGCTCGAACCCCGCCACGTACACCGGGCTCTTCACGCCCATCCGCGACCTCTTCGCCGAGCTGCCTGAGGCGAAGATGCGCGGCTACGGACCGGGGCGCTTCTCCTTCAACGTAAAGGGCGGGCGCTGCGAGGCGTGCCAGGGCGACGGCCTCGTGAAGATCGAGATGCACTTCCTCCCCGACGTCTACGTGACGTGCGAGACGTGCAAGGGGAAGCGCTACAACCGCGAGACGCTCGACGTGCGCTTCCGCGGGCTGAGCATCAGCGAGGTGCTCGACCTCACGGTGGAGGACGCACTCGCGCTCTTCGAGAACCAGCCGCGCATCGCGACCAAGCTGCAGACGCTGCATGACGTCGGGCTCGATTACATCCACCTCGGGCAGAGCGCGACGACGCTGTCGGGCGGCGAGGCGCAGCGCGTGAAGCTCGCCACCGAACTCAGCAAGCGCGATACTGGCCGCACGCTGTACATCCTCGACGAGCCCACGACGGGCCTCCACTTCGAGGATGTCCGCATGCTGCTCGAAGTGCTGCACAAGCTGGTGGACCGCGGCAACACGGTGCTGGTGATCGAGCACAACCTCGACGTCATCAAGACGGCGGACTGGATCGTGGACCTCGGCCCCGACGGCGGCGCCGGCGGCGGCCGCATCGTGGCCGCAGGAACGCCGGAGGATGTGGCCGCGGTTCCGGCGAGCTTCACGGGGCAGTTCTTGAAGGGCATGCTGCGGCGCCGTTGACTGGCTGATGGTAGACGGTAGATGGTAGAAGGTAGATCGAGCAGGCGGTTGGCCACCGATCACCTCCTACTCGTTCGCCGTTCCGATCGCAATCATCATCGCCAATCGCAATCTCAAATCCCAATCCGAGCTCCAACTCAATAATCGTGGTCTCGATACTGGATATCATCGGCCCCGTCATGGTGGGCCCCAGCAGCAGCCACACGGCCGGCGCGTGCCGGCTGGGGCTGCTCGCGCGCAACCTTGTGGGCGGCACGCCGCAGAAGGCGCACGTCGAGTTGCACGGCTCCTTTGCGCGCACCGGCGAAGGGCATGGCACCGACAAGGCGATCGTCGGCGGCTTCCTTGGCTTCCGGCCCGATGATGACCGCCTGCGCACGGCGCTCGAGATCGCGGCGGGCGAGGGCCTCGCCTACACGTTCAGCAAGACCAAGCTCGGCGAGGAGAATGAAGTCCACCCCAACACCGTGCGCATCACGGTGGAGCGCGACGGCAACACCTCGGTGATGCTGGGCTCGTCGCTCGGCGCCGGCCGCATCCTCGTGAGCGAGATCGACGGCTACCCCGTTGAGGTGCACGCCAACCACGACACGATCGTGCTGGTCGCCGAGGACATCCGCGGGTCGATTGCCCGCATCACGACGCTGCTGGCCGAGGATGGCGTCAACATTGCCACTATCCGGGTCTCGCGCCGTCAGCGCGGCGGCGACGCGTTCATGGTCATTGAAGTGGACGAGCCGCCCGGCGATGTCGTCCGCGACCACATCAAGGAACTCCCCTGGGTCCGCTGGGCAGTGACGCTGGATCGGCTGACGTCGTAGCCGCCTCTCTTCACTCGTCCCGCACCGCGTCCCTCGTCCCCTCGCCTCTACCCCGTCCCGCGTTCCGTGTACTCATCTCTCGCCGCTGCCATCCAAGACGCCGAATCCCGCGGCCTCCGCCTCAGCGCCGTCGCCCTCGAGGCCGAGTCGCGCGACAACGGGCGCTCGGTGGCCGACATCCGGCAGGTGCTGGGCCGCGCGCTGGCCGTGATGCGGCAGGCCGTGGCGCGCGGTTCGGCAGGAGACCTCAGGAGCGCATCGGGACTCGTTGGCGGCGACGCGGCCAAGCTGCGCGAAGGGCCGGCCGGCCCGCTCAGCGGCACGCCGTTCCGCGAGGTGCTCATGCGGGCGCTCGCGGTGCAGGAAGTGAACGCCGCCATGGGCGTCATCGTCGCCGCCCCAACGGCGGGCGGCGCTGGCGTGCTCCCGGCGGTGCTCACCGGACTCGCCGACGCGCAGGGCCTTGATGACGAGCGACTAATCGACGCGCTCGCCACCGCCGGGCTGATTGGCGCGATTATCGCGGAACGCGCGTCGCTGAGCGGGGCCGAGGGTGGCTGTCAGGCCGAAACTGGCGCGGCGGCCGGGATGGCGGCGGGAGCCGCCGTCGAGATGCTCGGGGGCACCCCATCGCAGTGCGGCCACGCGGTGGCGCTCGCGCAGCAGGGGACGCTCGGACTCGTCTGCGACCCGCTCGGCGGACTCGTCGAGCTGCCCTGCGTCTTCCGCAATGCCACGGGCAGTGCCATCGCCCTCGCCGCCATCGAGATGGCCCTCGCTGGGATCGAGTTCGCCATCCCCGCCGATGAAGTCATCGATACGATGGGGCAGATCGGCCGCGAGATGGACGTCCGCTACCGCGAGACGGCCGGGGGAGGGCTGGCGGCGACGCCGACGGGACGGCGGCTGGCGAGGGAGCGGCTATACCAATTGAAGAAGCACTGACGGAACGAGGAGGGGGTAGAGGCTTGGCGAGGAGGGACGAGGGGTGGAACGGGGAGGGAGATCTCCGGGCGCGCCGATGACCTACCTCCTCGTTCCATCCCCCGTCCCCCGTCCCCCGTCCCTTCGCCTCTACCCCCTCCTCGTTCCGAAGCAGTTCGAAAAACGCCCGTACGACTGGCGCCGTTCCTGTGTCAGTGTGAAACTTTCATCTACGGGGCAGACGTAGAGTCCCCCACACGTTGCATCAGGTGAGGCCATGGTCAACCGCGAAGACATCGAGAAGTTCCTCGACCGGCTGTCGAATGAAGGCGCCACATACCGTGAAATCGAGCCGGGGCTCTGGTCCATCAACCCGGGCGGCGAGTTCGACATGAGCGTCGTCGTCCACCACTCCCCGCCGGTCGTCGTGCTGCGCGTGAAGGTGATGGACTCGCCCAGCGACGATTCGACGAGCGCGCGCGTCAACCGTCGCCTGCTGGAGTTCAACGCCACCGACCTGCTGCACGGGTCGTACGGCATCGACAATGGTTCGATCGTGCTGACCGAGGCGCTCGAGCTCGACCACCTCGACTTCACCGAGTTCCTGGCCGCTTACGAGAGCATCACGCTCGCCCTGCCTTCGCATCTCCGCGAGCTGGCGACGATCCGCGAGGCAAAGTGACGATGGGTATCTGGGACCGCTTCACCACGCTCCTCAAGTCGAACATCAACGACCTGATCTCGAAGGCCGAGAATCCGGAGAAGATGCTCGACCAGATCGTCGTCGACATGCGCTCGCAGCTGCAGCGTGCCAAGCAGCAGGTGGCGGCCGCCATCGCCGACGAGAAGCGCCTGAAGGACCAGGCCGAGTCCGAGTACAAGGCGGCGCAGGACTGGGAGCAGAAGGCGATGCTCGCCATCAAGGAAGGGCGCGACGATCTCGCCAAGCAGGCGCTGGTGCGCCAGAGCGAGCATTTCGCGCACGGCCAGCAGCTCGAGGCCACCTGGCAGGCGCACCAGGCCGAGACGGAGAAGCTCAAGAACTCGCTGCGCGACCTCAACGACAAGATCGAGGAAGCGAAGCGCAAGAAGAACCTCCTGCTCGCCCGGCAGCGCCGCGCGCAGGCGCAGGCCCGCATCAACGAGACGATGTCGTCGATGTCGGAGAAGTCGGCGTTCGAGGCCTTTGCGCGGATGGAAGAGCGCATCGACCAGAACGAGCGCATGCTCAAGGCGAGCACCGAGATCGAGGAGGAGTTCACCGGCGACCGCCTGCAGCACGACTTCAAGCAGCTCGAGAAGGTGGCGGGCGCGGCGAGCGCCGATGCGCAGCTGCTTGCGCTCAAGCAGAAGATGGGGCTGCTCGGCGCGGGCGCGTCCGCCCCGCCGCGGCAGATCAGCGCCGGCGAGGAGATCGCGCACGCCGAGATCGAGGATGCGCGCGAGGAGAAGAAGTAGTTGACGGACAGCGTGGCGCCGCGCCGCTTCGGCCCGGCGCTCGCCGGCGTGGCGGCGGCGGCGCTCCTCGTCTGGCTGGCGGGGCGCGTCGCCGACCTGCTTCTGCTGCTCTTCATCGCCATCCTGCTGGCAGTCTACGTCGGCGCGACCACCGATTTCCTGATCGCGCGCACGCGGCTGCCGCGCGGCGCCGCCTTTGTCGCCGCCATCGTCGGCACCATCCTCGCGGTCATCGGCATCGGCTCGCTCCTCATCGGGCCGGTGGTGGCGCAAACGCGCGAACTGCTGAGCGTCCTGCCGCGCTATGTGCCCACGTGGGAAGCGCAGCTCGAGGGATTGATCGCGGGCATCCCGGGCCTGGGCGACCTCGTGCGCCCGGGCGAGCACAAGCTCGTGCAGCTGGCGATGGAGGAGGTGCGCGACTTCGTGGGTGACGTCGTGCCCCGCGTCTTCGGCGTGCTGCACGGCTTCATCAACCTGGTCGGCGTGCTGGTGATGGCGCTCTACCTCGCGCTGCGCCCCGACATCTACCTCGACCTCGTCGTCACGCTCACGCCGCCGCGCCACCGCGACACGGCGCGCGACGTCATTCGCGAGGCGACGCTCGCGCTCCGCGCGTGGACCTTCGCCCAGCTGCTCGCGATGTTCGTGCTCGGCGCGCTGACGGCGCTGGGGCTCTGGATCCTCGGCGTCCCCTACTGGCTGACCTTCGGCATCTTCACCGGCGTCGTCGCGCTGGTGCCGTTCTTCGGCACGCTCATCTCCTCGCTGCTGCCGGCGCTCTTCGTGCTGGCCGACGGCGACTGGGTCAAGGCGCTGCTCGTCGTGGTGTTCGGCTTCGTCATCCACTTCATCGAGAACAACGTCGTCAACCCGCTCATCATGCAGAAGCACGCCAGCCTGCCGCCCGTGCTGACCATCATGAGCGTGCTGATCTGCGGCAAGCTGCTGGGCCCGATGGGCCTGCTCGTCGCGGTGCCGGGCCTCGCCGTGCTGCTCGTCCTGCTGCGCAAGCTGCTCGTCGAGCGCGGATACGGCAGCGGCGCGGCGGTGCTGGACGGTTGAGCGCGCCGCGCGGTTTTGATGCGGACTGCACCCGTACGGTGACGCTCCCGAGCGGCTGACACCGCACACTCGGCGCACCCCCAGCGGAGTGCGCCCGTGCCACCAGCCGTCGTCTCGTTCCAGAACATCCGCAAGGTGTACCCCGCAGCGCTCTCCGGCGTGCGCGGCGGGGTGGTGGCCCTCGACGGCGTGAGCGGCGAGGTGCACGAGGGCGAGATCGTGGGCGTCGCCGGGACAGGCGGCGCCGGCAAGAGCACGCTGTTGCGCATCGCGGCCGGCATGCTGCGCGCCGACAGCGGCGAGGTGAGCTGGCTGGGCGCCGCCGCATGCCCGCCGCGCCTCGCCGCCTTCATTCCCTCGCACACAATCCTCCATGAGTTCCTGACCGTGCGCGAGTCGCTGCGGTTCGCCGCCGTTCAAGGTGAGCTCTCCGGCGCGCGCCGAGTCGTCGCCGAGGACCTGTGGCCGGCCCGGCTCGGCCTCGCCCACCGTCTGGAGGCGCGGGTCGGCACCCTGACGACGGTGGAACGGCGGATCGTGGCGCTCGCCGCGGCGCTGCAGGGCGCCCCGGCGCTGGTGGCGTTCGACGGCGCGTTGGACGGCCTCGACCCCACGGCGCGACGCGACCTGCGGCGCGCACTGCAGGTGGTGTCGTCGAGCGGGGTCGCCGTGCTCATCGGCGCCGCGGACCTTGGCGTGCTCGCCGGGGTCGCGCACCGCGGCGCGCTGCTGCGGGAGGGGCGCCTGGTGGCGTGGATCGACCCGCGCGCCGCCGCGCCGCGCAATGCGCTCGAGCTAGCGGTGGGCGCGCCGCGCGTGGCCGCCGCCCGCCTGCGCCGGCACGTCGCCGCCTCATGCCGCCGCGATGGGGCGGTGCGCGTCCCGCTCGCGGACCGCTCCGCCGAGGAAGTGCTCGCGTTGTGCCGGGAGGAAGGGATCAGGGTACTCCGATCTCGGGTGGTCACGGAGCCTGTCTCCCGGTGGACGGTACCCTAGGCGCCCGGCTAGCTTTCCGGCATGCCCGAGTTCCGCCTCTACAACTCGATGTCGCGCTCCGTCGAGCCGTTTGTCCCGGCCGACGGGGAGACCGTGCGCATCTACGCGTGCGGTCCGACCGTGTACAACCCCGCGCATCTCGGGAACTTCCGCACGTTCCTCTTTGCCGACCTCATGCGCCGCGCGCTCAAGCTCGCGGGGTTCAAGGTGAAGCAGGTGATGAACCTGACGGACGTGGACGACAAGATCATCAAGCGCGCCACCGAGCAGAAGAAGTCGGTGCGCGAGGTGACCGAGCCGGTCATCGGCCTGTTCAACGCCGACCGCGACTACCTGCGCATCGAGCCGGCGGAGCACTATCCGCGCGCCACCGACTTCATCGTGGAGATGGTGGATCTCGTGCGCCGGCTCGAGCAGAAGGGGATCGCGTACCAGGCCGACGACAAGTCCGTCTACTTCGCCATCGACAAGTTCCCCGGCTACGGGCGACTCTCGCGCCTCGACACGCGCGAGCTCAAGACGGGCGCGCGCGTGGCGCAGGACGACTACGCCAAGGAGAACGCGCAGGACTTCGCGCTCTGGAAGGCGGCGACGCCGGATGACGAGGCGTGCGGCGCGGCGTGGGACTCCCCGTGGGGGCGCGGCCGTCCCGGCTGGCACCTCGAGTGCTCGGCGATGGCGATGAGCCTGCTGGGCGAGACGATCGACATCCACACGGGCGGCATCGACCTCCAGTTCCCGCACCACGAGGACGAGATCGCGCAGAGCGAGGCGGCGACCGGCAAGCCGTTCGCGCGCTTCTGGTGCCACGGCGAGTTCCTGCTCACCGACGGCAGCAAGATGGCCAAGCGCGTGGGCAACGTGGCCACGGTGGAGGACCTGCGCGCGCAGCACGTGAGCGCGGCGGCGGTGCGGCACCTCATGTTCTCGACCCACTATCGCAAGCAGCTCAACCTCTCCGGGGCGGCGCTCGAGGCGAGCATCGAGGCGGTGCGTCGCGTCGGCGATTTCGCGGAGCGGCTCGCGGCGGCGACTGGCGGCACGCCGAAGCTGGCGGAGCTGGCGGAGACGTTCCGCGCGGAATTCGACGAGGCGCTGCGCGACGACCTGAACGCACCGCGCGCGCAGGCGGCGCTGTTCGTGTTCATCAATCAGGCGAACGCGGAGCTCGACAAGCGCGGGGGCGACGCGGCCGGGCTGGCCGCGGCGCGTGAGGCCTTTGCGCGCGCTGACGGCGTGCTGGACATCGTGCCGGCGCGTGAGGACGTGGATGCCGGCCTGGCGGCCTGGGTGGACCAGCAGCTGGCGGCGCGGAAGGCGGCGCGTGGGCGGCGCGACTTCGCGGCGGCCGACGAGATCCGCAAGTCCTTGGAAGAAAAAGGGATAGTGGTGGAGGACACACCACAAGGCGCACGCTGGAAGAAGGTGCGCTGACGGGCGCGGCCGAGTCGCCGTAAAGCCAACAATTAGGTGTTGGGTCAGTTTGAATCGGGGGCGCGATGAAATCCGCCTCTGACGGCACGCTTCTTGTGGCGGTAGATTCGCCGCGTGAAGAAATTTCTGGCGATTTGGAATCAGGCGAGCGTCATCGCAGGCGTGGTGGCGCGCATCGCCTATCGGGTGGTCGAAGGGGGGCTGGTTCTAGGCCTCTTCGTTATCGCCTGCTACGCTGGGTATTGGCTCGTTTTCGGAGACGTACAGGACCCGCGTTATGCTCGCATGACTGCGTTACTCTCGCTGGCGAGTGCGAACTGGCAGGCGGTTCTACTGCTTCTCATTCCCCTCTTCTACCGGACGGTGAGGACATTCGCGGAGGAGGTGCAGGAATTCGCGGGGGCGAAACGGCGGAGCAGCTTGCCCGGACCGGGATCGGAGGCGCAGAACCCCGCCAACCTGCCTACCCAATGAGTGTCTTCACTTTGGGGGCTAACAGGAACTACGGAGCGCAGTACACCGTTCCGACTAACGGTGCGATTCGCTTCGAGGTCGAGTCAGAGCGACCCATCGTTGTGTTGGTGATGGACGCGGCGAACTTCGCAGCATTTCGCGCAGGCAAGGTGCACTCTTTCTATGGGTCTTCCGCTCCAAACACTGTGCATAAGCAGAGCTGGACGTTGCCATTCAGGGGCCCGTGGTATCTGGTTATGGTCAACTACTCCAACCAGCCCGTAGCCGTGCACTTCAACGCATGGAGCTAGCCGAGAAGAGCCAGCACGTCCCCTACCTTCCACACGCGATCCGTAACGCCAGCCGCCATTGCTGGCGTTACGTGTATTCCGCCATTGGCCTTTGTAAGCGTGTGGTGCGGGCGACAGAAGTTGTAGTACATGAAATGCAGGGAGATCGCCCAAAGATGGTTCTGCATCTTCTTCGAGTAGCCGTTGGTCAAGCGCGTGTAGCGGCGGCTGCTCATCCGGATGGTGAGGTTGGCGCGCTCGGCGTAAGACGTGCTGACGTGGATCGGATCGGGGTTGCCCATGATTGGCGTTATCTCAGTCCCTACGCACTCGGCAGGGCTATAGCGCCGTGAGGTTTCCCGTGAGAGGCCGTCGCCGTACAGCTTCACCAACATGGCGTAATCCACGCCATTCCACCCGAACGCTTGCTCGACGGCGGACAGATACGCCCTGTGGCCGTCCGTGGTGAGTTGCACCCTGCTAGCGAGCCGTCCGGCTAGGTCTTCCAGAAAGATCGTAGCGGCAATCGCATCGCGTGGGCCGACGTGCCAGCACGGAATCAGCTTGGTGTCGGCGCAGATGGCCGTCCATGTCCAGCAATCGCCGCGCTCGCCCGTTCCGCGCAGTTCTTCCGGGGTGTTCTTCTCCTTCGCCCCGACGAAAGACCAAATCTCGTCGCATTGAATCCGCTTGCACGGGAGATTGACAAGGGTGCGACGTTGGTAGTCGAGACAGGCCTCGCCAACCTCGGCGAGAAGCCGCAACGCCGTTCCCTTCGCGCTCCCCGTCATGCGACACGCGGCACGAATCGAGGCCCCGTCCACCAAGGCCCGGACTATTGCCGCTCGGCGGTCTGGGGATAGCCGATTCATGGCTACAATATGCTTGAGCGCTCAAGCATTGTCAATAGGGAAAAGAAGCAAAACACCCCCGGCGAGGTCTTCGCCGGGGGTGGCGGAAGTATTGACACGCGAATTGCGTGTTAATACCTTCCGCGTGGAAGGGCGGGAGCGGAGGGATTCGAACCCTCGGGGGTTAGGGCCCCGTCGGTTTTAAAGACCGCTGCGATAAGCCACTCTGCCACGCTCCCGTGGACGTGTTGTGAGGAGAGCAAGGGAGTTGAACCCTGGGCGCTGTAACGCCCGCCAAGTTTTTGAGACCCGTTTCCAGACCGCTGGGCTACTCTCCGAAGAATCAGTTTTGAAGCGGCCACCTCTCAACGGGTGGCCGCTTTGTTATCCGAGTAGTCTTGCCCCCTCTGCGGTAAGGTAGTATCCGCCGTCGGGGCGCCTCTCAATGCGCCGACGGATGACTGCTTGTCCAATGATGTTCGCCATGTTCTTGCGGGGCCGCGTCGAGTTCGTTTCGACGCTTCGCAGCAGAATGTCAATCAGGGCACCCTGACGAATTCCGGGATTACCGGATACGGCGGAGAGGACTTCCTGCGCCACGCTGCGCCCGGAGTGAACGAGGGTCTGGCTCTTTGGTGCGCGTGCCATGCGTGTCTCTGTCGTCGCCGGTATCTGCACGGGTGCGGCTGCGCCATAGAGTTCACGCAGGCCCAACAGCAGCTTGCGCTCGGCTTCGATCTGCGCGAGCCGGGCGTCAATGCCTTCGATAGTGAGCGGGTACGAGGCCATGGCCTAGAATTATCATAGGCAGGCCTACGTGTCAAGGTGTTTGGCGTCCTTTCGGGCCTAGTGCACTATTGCACACCCCAACGCTTCCGTGCCGCCTTCTTGGCGATTTCCGCCCTGCGCTCTGGCGTCAATGACTCGGCACGGGCCTTGCCGCCCCTCAGGCCGCCCTTTCGGCCCAACGCGACGGCGGCAGGGTCTTTCTTGCGCTGGGGCGGCTTTACGGCCTCTCCCGTGGCCTGCGCGACGACACGCGCGGCCAAGAGGTTCGGGTCTGTCGGTGGCTTCTTTCTTGAGCGGTCAGGCATGACCACATGATAAAGCTCCCGTCAAATCCGCGCCATACTCTTAGGGTCTGAAAGTGACCCAATGCCAACAATTACAACGGCTTGACACTTGCCATGAACGCGAGTATTCTAAGAGTCTCGCAAAAAATGGCCAGTCGCTGACGTAGCTCAACTGGCAGAGCACTTGATTTGTAATCAAGCGGTTGCGAGTTCGACTCTCGCCGTCAGCTCTGTTGGCGAATGGTGCAGGGTGAGGTGCAGGGAACAGGGTACAGGGAAAATGGTGGGGTACCCAAGTGGCCAACGGGAGCAGACTGTAAATCTGCCGGCGTATGCCTTCGAAGGTTCGAATCCTTCCCCCACCACTTGAGCAGCGGGCGGTGCGGCGAAGGTGACAGGTGGGAAACGGTGGGTGACTTGCGGGAGTAGCTCAGCTGGTAGAGCGCAAGCCTTCCAAGCTTGATGTCGCGGGTTCGAGCCCCGTCTCCCGCTCTGAAGAGAGACAACAGAGAGACAACAGAGAAACAACAGAAAGACAACAGATGCTGGCGTAGCTCAGTCGGTAGAGCACACCCTTGGTAAGGGTGAGGTCACCGGTTCAATCCCGGTCGCCAGCTCTTGATGGTGCAGCAGGCAGGGCGTTGGACATGGCACGCAGTGCCACGGGGGCGGTCAACCGTGAACCGCCAATACTCGCAGCGTACAGGAACCTGACATGCCCCGCGACAAGATCATCCTCGCGTGCAACGATTGTAAGAACCGCAACTACTTCACCACCAAGAACAAGCGCCTGCATCCGGAGCGCGTCGAGTGGAAGAAGTACTGCCCGCGCTGCAACAAGCACGTGGTGCACAAGGAGACGAAGTAAAGTGGCCGTCGAGGTGGTGCCTCAGGGTCCCGTGCAGAAGACCGTCACGTTCTATCACGACGTGGTGGCCGAGATGAAGCGGGTGACCTGGCCGGACCGGCCGCAGGTGCGTCAGCTCTCCGTGGGTGTCGTGCTGCTCTCGTTGTTCATCGGGGGCGTCATTGCGCTGATGGACGTGGTGCTCCAGCAGCTGCTGGTGCGCCTCCCCTCGGCGTTCTAGGAGCCTTCGTGACGCATCGGTTTTACGCGATCCAGACGACCTCTGGGCACGAGAACAAGGTGCGGTCGCTGATCCAGCGGAAGATTGACGCGGATCCGGCGGCCCCCGAGGCGCGTGCCATTCGGCAGGCGCTCGTGCCCACGCAGGAAGTCGTCGAGATCAAGAACGGCAAGAAGGTCACGGTCGAGCGCAAGGTGTATCCCGGGTACGTGCTGGTGGAGATGGAGGCGCACGAGGACGCGCTGCACACCATCGGCAACATCCAGGGGGTCATCAAGTTCGTCGGCAAGGACCGCGATCCGCAGCCGTTGCGTGAAGATGAAGTGCGCCGCCTCCTCGGCATCGCCGACGAGGCGGAGGAAGCGCCGCCCAAGGAGGAGATCCCCTTCCTCGTGGGGCAGGCGGTGGCCATCACCGACGGTCCGTTCACGGACTTCAATGGTGTGGTCGAGGAAGTGATGCCCGACAAGGGCAAGGTGCGGGTGTCGGTGTCGCTGTTCGGACGGCCGACGTCCGTGGAGCTGGATTATCTGCAGTTGCGGGCGCACTAGGCGGAGCGCCCTCGGTGACGTGGGTCCTCAACCACGTTGACCGCTATGCCGCCGAACTGATTGGAGATGGCAGAAGGGCGATGGGAGATCTCCCATCCCCCATCTCCTCTCTCCCATCTGTCGCAACGCCACGCGTGATGGCTGCCGTACTCACGCACCGAGGGCGACCACGACCTCGCTAATCACACCGTGGGAGTCGGCGAGGCGATTGGCGCCCCGCCCGAACGTCAGAGGAGCACCATGGCAAAAAAGGTCGTCGGTTTCGTCAAGCTGCAGATTCCTGCAGGCAAGGCGAACCCGGCCCCGCCGGTCGGCACCGCGCTCGGCCCGCAGGGAATCAACATCATGGCATTCTGCAAAGAGTTCAACGCTCGGACGCAGGGCCAGGACACGATTCTCCCGGTCGAGATCACGATCTACGCCGACAAGTCCTTCACCTTCATCCTGAAGACGCCGCCCGCGGCGATCCTCATCATGAAGGAGCTCGGACTGGAGAAGGGGTCGGGCCAGCCCAACCGCAACAAGGTCGGCGCCATCAGCAAGGCGCAGATCAAGAAGATCGCCGAGCTCAAGATGCCTGACCTCAACTGCGACTCGATCGAGTCGGCGATGGCCATGGTGGCCGGCGCCGCGCGCTCGATGGGCGTGGAGGTAAAGGACTGATGCCCGGCACGCATGGAAAGAAGTACCGCGCGGCGGCCGCCAAGCGCGTGATCGAGCAGGCCTATGCGGCCAAGCAGGCGCTGGAACTGGTGAAGACGGGCGCGTACGCGAAGTTCGACGAGACGGTGGAGGTGGTGGTGCGCCTCGGCGTCGATCCGCGGCACGCCGACCAGGTGGTGCGCGGCACCGTCGTCCTTCCTGCGGGAACGGGCGCGACCGTGCGCGTGCTGGTGATCGCCGTCGGTGACAAGGCCAAGGAGGCCGAGGCGGCCGGCGCCGACTACGTGGGCACCGAGTACATCGCCAAGATCAAGGAAGGCTGGACCGAGTTCGACGTCATGATCGCCACGCCCGACCAGATGGGCCAGGTGGGCCAGCTCGGTCGCGTCCTCGGCCCTCGCGGGCTGATGCCGAACCCGAAGGCGGGCACGGTGACGATGAACATCGGCCAGGCCGTGAAGGAAACCAAGGCGGGCAAGATCGAGTTCCGCGTCGACAAGGGCGGCAATGTGCACGCCAAGATCGGCAAGGTCTCGTTCGGCCTCGACGCCCTCGAGACGAACTTCACCGCGTTCATGGACCAGATCGTCCGGTCCAAGCCCGCGGCGGCGAAGGGTGTCTACGTGCGGAACCTGTCGATCTCGTCGACGATGGGTCCCGGGGTGAAGGTCGACACCACCCCCTACCGGTAACGAGCCATGAAGCGCACAGACAAGGAAAAGCTCGTCGCCGAGCTCAGCAAGAAGATCCAGGGCGCCAGCGCCCTCTATTACACCGACTTCACCGGGCTCAACGTGAAGCGGATGACGGACCTGCGGCGCCGCCTGCGGCGCGCGGGCGTCGAATACGTGGTGATCAAGAACTCGCTTGCCATCCGCGCGGTCAATGAGTGCGGGCTGGTGGGCCAGCCGATCAAGGGACCGACGGGCGTGGTGGTGGCGAAGGACGCCATCGCGGCGGCGAAGGTCCTCACCGACTTCGCCAAGGCCAATGACCAGCGGCCGGCGGTGAAGGGCGGTGTGTACGAGGGGGCGGTGGTCGACCAGGCGATGGTGTCGAAGCTGGCGACGATGCCGACCCGCGACGAGGCCCTGAGCATGTTTGCGGGATACCTCAACAGCATCCTGATGTCATTCGCCCTGGCCCTCGACGCGCGCAAGACGCAGCTCGAAGGCAGCAACTGATTCCCCAGGCGTCCGCCTGATCAACAACGCCCCAGGACTCCTGGGAAAACACGGAGAACACTACCATGGCTAGCACGACCCTGAGCAACGACGAAATCCTCGAGGCGATCGGCAACAAGTCGGTCATCGAGCTGGTCGAGCTCATCGACGCGTTCAAGGCGAAGTTCAACGTCACCATTTCCGCGGCTCCGGCTGGCGGTGCGGCGGCTCCGGCCGCCGCGGCGGTCGAGGAGCAGACCGAGTTCACGGTCACGCTCACGTCGGCCGGCGCCAAGAAGATCCAGGTCATCAAGGTCATCCGCGAAATCACCGGCCTCGGCTTGAAGGAAGCCAAGGACCTGGTCGATGGCGCGCCGCAGACCGTGAAGGCCGGCGTCTCGAAGGACGAGGCCGCTGCCCTGAAGGCCAAGCTCGAGGCCGAAGGCGCCGGCGTCGAAGTCAAGTAAGGCCGGGGGTTGCCGGCGGTCCGGGTTGTCCGGACCGCCGGGTTCCCACCCTCAGCCCCAACGACACCCGTGATCGCACGCTTCGTCCCGCCGTACAACTGACGCGTTGCACGCCCTGACCCGCCCGCGCGGCAAATCGCCGCACGGCTGGGCCGGGGCCGTGTTCGCCTGTCCACCGGAACGCCCGGACCCGACATGATCAAGCAGATTTCGTTCGCCAAGCTCGACGAGCGCATGGAGATGCCCCATCTCCTCGACATCCAGGTGCGCGCCTTCGAGTCGCTGCTGCAGCTCGACGCCGCCGCCAAGCACGTGGAGGATGTGGGCCTCGAGCGCGTCTTCAGGGACCTGTTCCCCATCGAGGACGTCCACCAGAACTTCTCGCTCGAGTTCGAGAAGTACACGCTGGGGGAGCCGAAGTACTCCGTCGAGGAGTGCATCGAGCGCGACATGACCTACTCGGCGCCGCTCAAGGCGACGCTGTCGCTGCGCGTCTTTGAGGACGCCGGCAACGGCAAGCGGCTCAAGAACGAGATCCGCAAGGAAGTCTACCTCGGCGAACTGCCGCTGCTGACCAACCTCGGCACCTTCGTGATCAACGGGGCCGAGCGCGTCATCGTGTCGCAGCTGCACCGCTCGCCGGGCGTGGTGTTCGAGGAGAGCACCCACCCCAACGGCCAGCGGCTGATCAGCTCGCGGATCATCCCGTTCCGCGGCTCGTGGGTGGAGTTCACGGTCGACATCCACGACATCATCTACGTCCACATCGACAAGAAGAAGAAGTTCCCGGCCACCGCGCTGCTGCGCGCGTTCGGCTACGGGACCAACGCCGACATCCTGCGGCTCTTCTTCGCGGTGCGTGAGCTCGACCTGACGAAGAAGCGCGAGGGCCGCGCGGAGAACCGCGAGGTCATCGGCGCCATCGTCGCCGAGGACATCGAGCTCGCGGGCGAGGCGGCGGCCGACGATGCGCCGAAGCCGAAGACCAAGAAGGCCCGCGCCCAGCGCGAGCGCGACGAGAACCTGCTGCTGGTGAAGGTGGGCGACGAGCTCACCGAAGAGGTGTTCAACCGCCTCCGCCGGCAGAAGATCGACAAGCTGAAGGTCTTCGCGTCGTACATGTCGGTGGACCTGCGCGACGAGCTCGACGCGATCGAGCGCGGCGAGCGCTCGAACGCGCGCATCATCGCGCTCGACGTCATCGACCCGAACACGGGCGAGGTGATCGCCGAGGCGGGCCAGGCGCTCAAGGAGATGCTGTGCAAGCGCCTCCGGAAGGCCGACCTGCACCGCGTGCACGTCTTCTCCCCGTCGCTGCGCGTCGAGAGCCAGCTCATCAAGAACACGCTGCTCAAGGACCCGACGCACGCCGAGGACGAGGCCCTCAAGCAGATCTACTCGCTGCTCCGCCCGGGCGACGCGCCCAACAAGGAGACGGCGAAGCAGGCGCTGGAGCGGCTCTTCTTCTCGCCCAAGCGCTACGACCTCGGCCGCGTGGGGCGCTACAAGATCAACCAGCGCCTCGGCCTGCCGACGTCGCCCGACACCACGGTGCTCACGGTGGACGACTTCGTGGCGATCCTCCGCTACCTCGTGGAGCTGCACGAGGGGCGCGGGCACACGGATGACATCGACCACCTGGGCAACCGCCGCATCCGCTCGGTGGGCGAGCTGATCGCCAACCAGTTCTCCGTCGGCCTGTCGCGCATGGCGCGCCTGGTGAAGGAGCGGATGAGCATCAACCAGGACACCGAGAAAATCGCGCTCGACGACCTCGTCAACGCGCGCACGGTGTCGGCGGTGATCCAGGCGTTCTTCGGGTCGTCGCAGCTGTCGCAGTTCATGGACCAGACCAACCCGCTGGCCGAGCTGACGCACAAGCGCCGCCTGTCGGCGCTTGGCCCGGGCGGCCTGACGCGCGAGCGCGCCGGCTTCGAGGTGCGCGACGTGCACTACTCGCAGTACGGCCGCATGTGCCCCATCGAGACGCCGGAAGGCCCGAACATCGGCCTGATCACGTCGCTGGCGTGCTACGCGCGCGTCAACGACCTCGGCTTCGTGGAGACGCCGTACCTCGTGGTGCGCAACGGCAAGGTGACGGGCGACCTCGAGTGGCTCGACGCCAACCGCGAGGAGGACGCGATCATCGCGCAGGCGAACGCCAAGCTCAACCCGGACGGGACGTTCGTGGACGCGCTGGTGCTCAGCCGGCAGCAGTCGGACGTGCCGCTCGTGCCGCCGTCGCGCATCGACTACATGGACGTGGCGCCGGAGCAGGTGGTGTCCATCGCCGCGGCGCTCATTCCGTTCCTCGAGCACGACGACGCCAACCGCGCGCTGATGGGCAGCAACATGCAGCGCCAGGCGGTGCCGCTCCTCAACCCGCAGACGCCGGTGGTCGGCACGGGGCTCGAGGAGAAGGTGGCGCAGGACTCGGGCGCGGTGGTCATCGCCAAGCGCGCGGGCGTGGTGACGCGCGTGACGGCCGACGAGATCATCGTGGACGCCGGGCAGGGCAAGGAAGGGAAGCGCGACGCCGGCGCCCCGCTGGCGCGGCTCACGCAGCAGGACCGCTACCGCCTCAAGAAGTACTGGCGCACCAACCAGGACACCGCCATCAACCAGCGCCCGGCCGTCAAGCTCGGGCAGAAGGTGAAGCAGGGCGAGGTGCTGGCCGACGGCGCGGCCACCGAGCACGGCCAGCTCGCGCTCGGCAGCAACGTGACCGTGGCGTTCATGCCGTGGTACGGGCACAACTTCGAGGACGCCATCGTCCTCAGCGAGCGGCTGGTGAAGGACGACGTCTACTCGTCGATCCACATCCAGGAGCTCGAGCTGCACGTGCGCGACACCAAGCGCGGGCAGGAAGAGATCACGCGGGAAATCCCGAACGTCTCGGAAGAGTCGCTCGTGGACCTCGACGAGCGCGGCATCGTGCGCATCGGCGCCCACGTGAAGCCGGGTGACATCCTCGTCGGCAAGATCACGCCGAAGGGCGAGACGGAGCTGTCGCCGGAAGAGAAGCTGCTGACGGCGATCTTCGGCGAGAAGGCGAAGGACGTGAAGGACTCGTCGCTCAAGGTGCCGCCGGGCATGGAAGGCGTCGTCATCGACTGCAAGATCTTCTCGCGCGTCGAGGACCAGGTGGTGGAGAAGGACCGCGGCGAGCGGATCGGCGACGTGCGCCGCCTCGAGGGCGAGGAGAAGGTGCGCGTGAACGACGTGCGCGACGAGGAGATCAAGGAGCTCCTCATCGGGCAGGTCGTCGAGCTGGCGCTCAAGAGCGGCACGGTGGAGGAGGCGATCCCGAAGGGGACCAAGCTGACCGAGGAGATCCTCGGCACGCTGCGCCTCGCCACGCTCGACCTCAAGACGTTCCGCGTCGGCAACAAGAAGGTGAACGAGGAGGTCCGCGAGATCATCGAGGCGGCCAACGACGTCAAGGCGAAGATCGAGGAGAAGGCGGAGGAGCGGATCGACCGCATCCTCCAGCCCGACGAGCTGCCGCCCGGCGTCATCCAGCTGGTCAAGGTCTACCTCGCCGAGAAGCGCAAGATCTCGGTGGGCGACAAGATGGCCGGCCGCCACGGCAACAAGGGCATCGTCGCG
The DNA here is from genome assembly GCA_016218305.1 of Gemmatimonadota bacterium. Taxonomy (GTDB): domain Bacteria; phylum Gemmatimonadota; class Gemmatimonadetes; order Gemmatimonadales; family Gemmatimonadaceae; genus PNKL01. The sequence goes on from JACREJ010000097.1 coordinate 38,682, forward strand.
CGCATCGTGCCGGAAGAGGACATGCCGTTCCTGCCGGACGGGCGCCCGGTGGACATCGTGCTCAACCCGCTCGGCGTGCCGAGCCGCATGAACGTGGGGCAGATCCTCGAGACGCACCTCGGCTGGGCGGCCAAGCTGCTCGGCTTCTACGCCAAGACGCCGGTCTTCGCCGGCGCCAACGAGCGTGAGATCGGGCTGCTGCTGCGCCTCGCCGGTGTGACGTGGGCGAAGGCGTCGCTCGGCCTGCAGGTGGAGGCGCCGCAGATCACCGACAAGGACATCCGCCACCTCCTCGCCGACATCAAGCCGAGCGCGGAGGACCTGGACAAGGTGGAGCTCCTGAACGACGCCACGCTGAACGACCTGCACGGGCGTGCGATGTCGGCGGAGACGAAGGAGATCTTCGTGCGGGTGCGCGAATACCTGGCGGCGGCGGCGAAGGAGCTGGCCGAGCGCGAGCACGCGAACCTGCGCAACGAGAAGGCGTTCCACGACGTGGCGGCGGACGATCCCGACTACGCGGCGCGAAAGGCCGAGTTCAAGAAGGTGGGCAAGGAGATCGAGAAGCTCGACGCGCTGAGCGCGGCGGAGCTCCTCGAGTCGCGCGGGCTCCCGGCGCTGGCCGCGACGCTCGGCAAGAAGAGCGAGGCCGACGTCGACGCGGCGGCGATCGAGCTGATCGGGCAGGCCGGCATCATGCCGTTCGGCAAGATCCGCCTGCGCGACGGCCGCACGGGCGAGACGTTCACGAGCCCGGTGACGGTGGGCCAGGTGTACATGCTGAAGCTCAGCCACCTGGTGGACGACAAGATCCACGCCCGGAGCATCGGGCCGTACTCGCTGGTGACGCAGCAGCCGCTGGCCGGCAAGGCGCAGTTCGGCGGGCAGCGCTTCGGCGAAATGGAAGTGTGGGCCCTCGAGGCCTACGGCGCGGCGCACACGCTGCAGGAGATCCTCACGGTCAAGTCGGACGACGTGAACGGACGCAGCCGCGTGTATGAAGCGATCGTGAAGGGGCAGAACCTGCCCGAGCCGGGGACGCCAGAGTCGTTCAACGTGCTCGTCAAGGAACTGCAGGCGCTGGGCATCCACGTCACGATGGACGCGAACGAAGTCACGGGCGGGTCCTTCGGAAACGGGAACGAGGAATAACCGATGATTGATTTCCGCAACGCGCGCGAGCAGCGCGCCTCGGCGTTCGACTTCATCCAGGTCCGCATCGCGAGCCCGGAGGAGATTCGTGGCCCCCGTGACCCCAAGGAGCGCGAGCGGCTGGAGATGGCCGGCCTGCGCTCCTGGTGGTCGTGGGGCGAGGTCACCAAGCCGGAGACGATCAACTACCGGTCGTTCAAGCCCGAGAAGGACGGCCTCTTCTGCGAGCGCATCTTCGGTCCGGTGAAGGACTGGGAGTGCCACTGCGGCAAGTACAAGCGCATCCGCTATCGCGGCGTGATCTGCGACCGCTGCGGCGTGGAGGTCACGCTGAGCAAGGTGCGCCGCGACCGCATGGGGCACATCGAGCTCGCCGTGCCGGTGGCGCACATCTGGTTCTTCAAGACGCTGCCGAGCCCGATGGGCAACCTCCTCGACCTCACGCTCCGTGACCTCGAGAAGGTGATCTACTACTCGAACTACGTCGTCATCGACGCCGGCGAGCAGGAGGTCCACGTCAACGACCTGCTCGACGAGGAGCAGTACCTCGAGCTCCGCATGAAGGCGAAGGCCGAGAACGACACGGCCTTCCTCGCCGACATCGGCGCGCCGGCGGTGCGCGAGCTGCTGCGCCGCCTCGACGTCGACAAGACGGCCGAGGAGCTGCGCGCGTCGGTGGCCGTCGAGACGTCGCAGCACAAGAAGAAGCAGCAGCTGAAGCGCCTGAAGATCGTGGACGCGTTCCGCAACTCGGGCGACCACTCGGACGTCCGCAACAAGCCCGAGTGGATGATCATGGACGTCGTGCCGGTGATCCCGCCCGACCTGCGGCCGCTCGTGCCGCTCGACGGCGGGCGCTTCGCCACGTCCGACCTCAACGACCTGTACCGCCGCGTCATCAACCGCAACAACCGCCTGCAGAAGCTCATCGTGCACCGCGCGCCGGAAGTCATCCTGCGCAACGAGAAGCGCATGCTGCAGGAGGCGGTGGACGCGTTGTTCGACAACGGGCGCCGCAGCAAGGCGATCCGCGGCCGCGGCAAGCGCCCGCTGAAGTCGCTCTCCGACATGCTCAAGGGCAAGCAGGGCCGGTTCCGCCAGAACCTGCTCGGCAAGCGCGTGGACTACTCGGGCCGCTCGGTCATCGTGGTGGGCCCGGAGCTCAAGCTGCACCAGTGCGGCCTGCCCAAGGCGATGGCGCTGGAGCTGTTCAAGCCGTTCATCATCCACAAGCTGGTGGAGAAGGGCATCGCGGAGACGGTGAAGCGCGCCAAGAAGATCGTGGAGCGGGAGAGCCCCGAGGTGTACGAGATCCTCGAGGAGATCATCCGCGACCATCCGGTGCTGCTGAACCGCGCGCCGACGCTGCACCGCCTGGGCATCCAGGCGTTCGAGCCGGTGCTCGTGGAAGGCAAGGCCATCCGCATCCACCCGCTCGTCTGCGCGGCGTTCAACGCCGACTTCGACGGCGACCAGATGGCGGTGCACGTGCCGCTCTCGTTCGAGGCGCAGCTCGAGTGCCGCGTCCTCATGCTGTCGTCGAACAACATCCTCAAGCCGGCGGACGGCCGCCCGGTGGCGGAGCCCAGCCAGGACATCGTGCTGGGCTGCTACTTCGCGACCAAGGCCCCGACCGACTTCGAGGCGATCCTCAAGGATCCCAAGCGCATCAACAAGCTGCCGGCCTACGCGCTCTCCGAGGAAGTGGAGATGGCGCTGGCGCTCGGCCGCCTCACCACGCATTCGCCCGTGCGGTACCTCGTCACGGGGGCCGACGGCGAGAAGTCGTGGCAGGTGACGACGGCCGGCCGCGTGATGTTCAGCGAGATCGTGCCGCCGGAACTGCCGTTCCAGAACCGCGACATGAAGAAGAAGGCGCTGTCCGAGCTCGTGTTCGAGTCGTACCGCGCGTCCGGCCTCGCCGCGACCGTGGCCTTCCTCGACCGGCTCAAGGACTTCGGCTTCCGCAACGCCACGCGCGGCGGCGTGTCGATCGGCATCTCCGACCTGGAGATCCCGAGCGAGAAGGAAACGCTGCTCGACGAGGCGGGAACGCGCGTCGAGCGCTTCCAGAAGGCGTACGCCACCGGCAACATCACGAACGGCGAACGCTACAACAAGGTGATCGACACCTGGACGCACGCGAACAACGACATCGCGGACGCGATGGTGAAGCGCATGCGGGAGTCGCAGGCCGGCTTCAACCCGGTGTTCATGATGTTCGACTCCGGGTCACGCGGCTCGCGCGACCAGATCCGCCAGCTGGCCGGCATGCGCGGCCTGATGGCGAAGCCGCAGAAGAAGCTCACCGGCGGCATCGGCGAGATCATCGAAAGCCCGATCAAGTCGAACTTCCGTGAAGGCCTCTCGGTGCTCGAGTACTTCATCTCGACGCACGGCGCCCGCAAGGGCCTGGCCGACACGGCGCTGAAGACGGCCGACGCCGGCTACCTGACCCGCCGCCTCTGCGACGTCGCGCAGGACGTGACGATCAACGAGGAGGATTGCGGCACGATCATGGGCCTCGAGGTGTCGGCGCTGAAGGAAGGCGAGGACATCATCGAGCCGCTGTCGGAGCGCATCGTCGGCATCGTCGCCGCCGAGGACGTCTACGATCCGCAGCTGCGTGACGAGGCGGGCCGCCCGGCCCTCCTGGTCGAGGCCGGCCAGATGATGGAGGAGGAGACGGCCCGCGCCATCGAGGACGCCGGCATCGAGTCGGTGAAGATCCGCTCCGTGCTGACGTGCGAGGCCAAGCGCGGCCTCTGCCGCATGTGCTACGGCCGCAACCTCGCCACCATGAAGATGGTGGACATCGGCGAGGCCGTCGGCATCATCGCGGCGCAGTCCATCGGCGAGCCGGGCACGCAGCTGACG
>JACREJ010000096.1 GCA_016218305.1 Gemmatimonadota bacterium
CCGACGTGGACCATCATGGCGCTCGCGTGGCGAACCGCCGAGTACATCACGCAGCAGCGGAAGGCGGGGGCGCTATGAAACAGACGGGAGATGGGAGATGGGAGATGGGAGATAGGGCGCTTCCGGTTGTGGAGCAGGCACTCGGCACCGACCAGCATGGCATGGATCGGCGTGACGCGGTGAGGATGCTGGGCGCGGCCACGCTCGCGGCGATCGGGCTCGCGGCGCCGGATGTGGCACGGGCCGCTGATTATGCGGGCGCGGCGCTGCAGCAGGGCGCGCCGGCATACAAGCCGGTCTTCTTCACCAAGGCGGAGTGGCCGATGGTGCGCGCGCTCTCCGACCTGGTCATCCCCAGGGATGCGCGGTCAGGCAGCGCCACGGACGCGGGCGTGCCTGAGTTCATGGATTTCATCATGAGCGACTTCAAGTGGAACCAGAAGTGGATGCGCGACGGCCTCGTCTGGTTGAACGGCGAATGCACCAGGCGGTTCAGGCGCGGCTTCGTGGCCTGCACGCCCGACCAGCAGAAGCTCGTGCTCAACGACATCGCCTTCCCCAAGAAGGCGCCCGAAGCGCTCAAGCCGGGGGTGGAGTTCTTCACGAGGTTCCGCGACCTCACCGCGACCGGTTTCTGGTCCAGCCGCATCGGCTACAAGGACATCGGCTACATGGGCAACACCATCGTGCCGGTGTGGGAGGGCTGCCCCGAGCCGCAGCTGCAGAAGCTGGGCGTCTCGTACAAGATGTCCATGCGCCCCGCGCGTCGACGGTAGCGTCGCGGCGCGTTGCCAAGTCCCGGGCGGCGGGGCATCCTTGTCGGATGCTCCGCCGTCTGCTCTTCGCCGTCCTCGTCGCCGCCGCGCTTGCCCCGCGAACCGCGCATGGTCAGCGCGTCTTTCCGGGAACCAGCCGCGACACGGCACTCGTCACTCGACTCATCGTGCTGGGGAGCGGCACGCCGGTTCCCGATCCCGGACGTGCGGGCCCTGCGTACGCCGTCACCTACGGCACGCGCGTCTTCCTATTCGACGCCGGCGCTGGCGTGATGCGCCGCGTCGCCGCGGCCGGCCTGCCGATTGACGGGATGACGGCCGTGCTGCTCACGCACCTGCACAGTGACCACACGCTCGGCCTTCCCGACGTCATCCACACCACATGGGTGATGGGCCGCTCACGGGTCATGCCGGTCATCGGGCCGCCGGGCACAAGTGCGATGGTGGGCCACCTCCAGTCGGCATGGATCGAGGATGTGGTGCTCCGCACCGAGGGGACCGAGCGCGGCCGGCGCGGCGGGCAGCGCGTGGATGCCCGCGAGACGACCGGCGGCATCGTCTACGACTCGGCCGGCGTCCGCATTCGCGCCATTCCCGTGCCGCACGGCGGCTGGCCGGTGTCGTTCGCCTTTCGCATTGACACGCCCGACCGTTCCATCGTGCTCGGCGGCGACACCGCGCCGAGTGCGGCCCTCGAGGAGGCCTCGCGCGGCGTGGACCTGCTGGTGCACGAGGTCTACGCCAGCACCCGCGTGGCGCCTGAGCAGCGCCCCGGCGGCGATCTCTGGCCGCAGTACCTCCGCGAATTCCATACCTCGGACGAAGAACTCGGCGCGATTGCCGCACGCGCCCAGCCCAAGCAGCTGATCCTCTCGCACGTGCTCCGCATGGGCGGGACAATGGAGGAAGTGTTAGCCGGCGTGCGGCGCGGCGGGTTCCGAGGAGCGGTCATGGTCGCGAATGACCTGGACAGGTTCTGAGTATGGGTAAAGGGTTTCTTCATCACAGAGACACAGAGAAGCACGGAGGGCCACAAAGAACTGCAGAACCTGGGGTTAACGACATCGCGCCACGCAGATGAGTGCGTGGCGCCCGCAGTTCCCCCAAGATGTTGCAGTTGTATTCCTCCGTGGCCCTCTGTGCTCCTCCGTGTCTCTGTGATGAAGATCCCCTTGCTCCCTCCCCCCTCCCGTGTAGCGCACCCCCAGCGCCGTGAGCGATAATTCAGTCCAGTGGGCAGGCCTTCGCCCTCCCCACCCCGCTCTCCACTCGTCTCTCCTCACCTCACCCCTGCACCCCTCCCCATGCCTCCGCTTGGCGTCGGCTTCATTGGCTCGGGCTTCAACGCCCGCTTTCACATGCAGGGCTGGGTGGGCGTGCGCGACGCCGACATCCTCGGCGTCTGGAGCCCTGACGACAAGGGCGCCAAGTCGGCCGCCGCATACTGCCGCTCGCTCAACGTCGGCGACTGCAAGCCGTATCGCAGCATCGCGCAGATGGTGGCCGACCCGGCGATCGACGCCATCTGGCTCAGCGGACCCAACCACGCGCGCATCGAGAACGTCGAGGAGATCGTCGACACCATCAAGCGCGGTAAGGGCGAGCTGAAGGGCATCGCCTGCGAGAAGCCGCTCGCGCGCAACGTGGCAGAGGCCAAGCGCGTCAAACAGCTGGTGGATTCGGTGGGGTTGAAGACCGGCTATCTCGAGAACCAGCTCTTCGCGCCGCACGTCGAGGCGGGCAAGAAGCTCATCTGGGCCCGCGGTGCGGCGACGACGGGGCGTCCGTACCTCGCGCGTGCCGCCGAGGAGCACAGCGGTCCGCACAGTCCGTGGTTCTGGATGGGACAGCTGCAGGGCGGCGGTGTGCTCAACGACATGATGTGTCACTCCGCGCTCGTGGTGCGGCACCTGCTCACGCGCCCCGGTGAGCCGCTCAGCACCGTGAAGCCCGTGCGCGTCACCGGCCACATCGCCTCGCTCAAGTGGTCGCGCCC
>JACREJ010000098.1 GCA_016218305.1 Gemmatimonadota bacterium
ACGGCATCTGCCCGGATTGCCTCGCGAAGCATTATCCCGGGTTCTCCCTCGACGGAAAGAAATAGACCCGCCGCTCGACGGGCCGGGATCCAGCGCTGTCGGAACCTGATGATCAAAACGCGAACCCCCGCCCGGGCAAGGCCGGACGGGGGTTCGCTGTTGCGAGAGCAGGCTATACCTCGTCCGCCTCTTCGATCACCGCCGACAGGTCGGCGGGAATCTCGGGGAGCGCGTCGCCTTCCTCGGTGTGCACCTTGGACGGCTCGGCCGGACGCTCCTGCCCTTCCGGAATGTTCGTCACCGCCAGCACGATGCGGCGATGGATCGGATCGACCTCGAGCACGCGCAGGTCGAGCGCCATCTTCTCCCACGCGATGTCCGCGGGGCTCTGGATCGCCTTGCCCGTGATGTTGAGCTGCGAGATCGGCACGAAGCCCTCGATGTCGTTGCCGACATCCACGACCACGCCCTTCTCCATCAGGCGCACCACGTGGCCCTTGAGCTCGGTGCCGACCGTGTAGGTCTCGCCGATCTTGAGCCACGGATCCTCCTCGGCCTGCTTGAGGCCGAGCGAGATGCGCTTGTTGTCGCTGTCGATGTTGAGGATCACGACGTCCACCGCGTCACCCTTCTTGACCACTTCCGACGGGTGCTGGACGCGCTTGGTCCACGACATGTCCGAGATGTGGATGAGGCCGTCGATCCCCGGCTCGATCTCGACGAACGCGCCGAACGAGGTCAGGTTGCGGACCTTGCCGTTGATGCGCGTGCCGACCGGGTACTTGAGCGGCAGGACCATCCACGGATCCTGCTCGGTCTGCTTCATGCCGAGCGAGATCTTCTCCTCGTTCGGATCGACCTTGAGCACCACCGCCTCGATGGCCTCGCCGATGCTGACGAGCTTCGACGGATGGCGCACGTTGCGCGTCCAGCTCATCTCGCTGATGTGCACGAGCCCTTCGATGCCCGGCTCGAGCTCGATGAAGGCGCCGTAATTCGTGATGCTGACGACCTTGCCCGAGACGCGCGTGCCGACCGGGTACTTGGCGGCGACGTCCTTCCACGGGTAGGCCTGGAGCTGCTTGAGGCCGAGCGAGATGCGCTCGCGCTCCCAGTCGATGTCGAGGACCTTGATCTCGAGCTCGGCGCCAATGGCGACCATCTCGCTCGGGTGCTGGATGCGGCCCCACGACATGTCGGTGATGTGGAGCAGGCCGTCCACGCCGCCGAGGTCGATGAACGCGCCGAAGTCCGTGATGTTCTTGACCACGCCCTTCCGCACCTGGTCCTTCTGGAGCTCCTTCATCAGCTTCTCGCGCTTGCCGGCCCGCTCGGTCTCGAGGATCACGCGGCGCGAGACGACGATGTTGCGGCGGCGCTTGTTGAGCTTGATGATCTTGAACTCGTACTTCTGGCCGAGCAGCTCGTCGATGTTCGGCACGCGGCGAAGCGCGATCTGCGAGCCCGGGAGGAACGCGTCGACGCCCATGAGGTCGACGACCACGCCGCCCTTGATCTTCTTGACGAGGACGCCCTCGACCGGCTGGTCGGACTCGTACGCGACGCGGATCTTCTCCCACACGCGCATGAAGTCGGCCTTCTTCTTCGACAGGACGACCGACCCTTCCTGGTCCTCGAGGTGCTCGAGCAGGACTTCGACTTCGTCGCCGACCTTGAGCTCCGGCATGTCCTTGAACTCTTCGAGCGGGATCGACCCTTCGGACTTGAAGCCGATGTCGAGCACGACGAGGTTGTCGCGGATCTCGAGCACAACGGACTTGACGATCTCGCCCTCTTCAATGGAGGCGAGCGTGCCGTTGTACAGGTCCATCATCGCTTCGTAGTCGGAGGACGTGTACTCGTCTTCCTCGTACAGCTCGGGACGGCGGTTCGCGAGCGGGCGCAGGACGGCCTTCTGGGCCATGCGCTTTTCACGCTCGATCATTTGCGGGGTGGCTTCGGGGGTGACGCTGCTGGTCATGTGATGACTGGTCGCGGAATTGTGCGGCTCGCCGCGCGCGAGGATACGGGTTTGTGATGTGCCGGAAGACGAGGGCACGATGGCCGTCGAGGTCCCGGGTCCCGCCATTCGGCGAGAGCCAAGAAATATGGGGGCTTTCTATAGAAAGGGGAAGGGTGCAGGGTGTGGTGAGGGGAAAGGGGAGGACTGTGGAGCATCGAGCAGAGGCGCGCCCCCCCGCCCATTCCACACCCTGCACCCTTCCCCGTCCCACACCCGGCACCCATCCCCTTGCTATCGAAGTCCTTCCGCCATCGCAACAATCCGCTCGACCTGCTCCACCTGCGTAATCCCCGTCGTATCGATCCAGATGGCATCCGCCGCCGGCTGCGTCTGCTCGCGGTCCTTCCGGTCGCGGGCCTCGAGCTCCGCCGCCTCCGTCGCCAGGGCTTCCGACGTCGGCGCCTGCCCCGTCCGCTGCAGGATGCGTCGGCGCGCCCGCTCCGCGGCCATTGCGACGAGCCAGACCTTGAGTCGGGCATCGGGAAAGACCGCCGTCCCCATGTCGCGGCCGTCCACCACGATCTCGTGCGCTGCCGCCGTCGCCCGCACCAGTGCATTCACCCACGCGCGCACGCGAGGCATCTTGGCCACCAGGCTCACCGTGCCCGTCACCGCCTCGCCGCGGATCTCGGCCTCGCAGTCTTCACCGTCGAGCCGCGGCAGGAAACTCGTGGCGCCCGGCACCAGCGAAACCCGCCCCGCCTCGTCGAGCACCGATTGCTCGGTCCAGTGTTCGGGGGAATCGCCGGCGCGCAGGCGGGCCGCCGTCACGCAGCGGTAGATCATGCCGCTGTCCAGGTGCCGCATCTGCAGGCGCGCCGCCACCATCTGCGCCGTGCTCGACTTGCCCGAGGCCGCCGGGCCGTCAATCGTGACGACCAGCGGGGCCCGCTTATCCGCGGACACGCGCCAACTCCTCCCAGAACGTGGGAAACGACACCGCGGCGCACGCCGGGTCATCAATCGTGATCTCGCTCCCCGGAATCGCGCCCAGCACGCCGAACGCCATCGCAATCCGGTGGTCACCGTGCGTCTTCACGCGGCCCGTGAACGGGCGCCGTCCGCTGCCCCGCACGACGAAGCCGTCCGGCAGTTCCTCGGCCGCGGCGCCGACGGCGCGCAGGTTCTCCACGATCGCCTTGATGCGATCGCTTTCCTTGACGCGCAGCTCGCCCGCTCCCGTCACGCGCGTCTCGCCCTCGGCGCAGGCGGCGACGCAGGCGAGCACCGGCAGTTCGTCCACCAGGGACGGCACGTCCCCGCCCTCGATGACGGCACCGCGCAGGCCGCCGGGTCCCACCACGATGCGAGCCACTTCCTCGCCGCCCTCGGTGCGCCGATCCTCGTAGGCGAGCAGCGCGCCCATGCGGCGCAGCACGCGGAAGGCGCCGGCGCGGGTGGGGTTGATGCAGACGTCGTCAAGGGCGAGCTGTCCGGCGTCGGCGATGGCGGCGAGCGCCGCAAAGAACGCCGCGGACGAGGGATCCGCGGGCACCAGCTGGTCGCCGGCGTCGAGGCGCCCGGTGGGCACAAGGGCGACGACGCCCTCCTCGACGCGCAGGTCCACGCCGCGTCCCGCGAACATGCGCTCCGTGTGATCACGCGTCGGCGTGCGCTCATGCACCTCCACCGGCACGTCGGCCACGAGCCCGGCGAGCAGGAGCGCGCTCTTCACCTGCGCGCTGGCGTGCTCCATGTGCCACGTCAGCCCCTGCAGGCGCCCGCCGTGCACCGTCATCGGCAGCCCCTCGCCTTCTCCCTCGAAGGCGAAGCGCGCGCCCATCTGCGTGAGGGGACGCGCCACGCGCCCCATCGGCCGGCGGCTGAGGCTCGCGTCGCCAACGAACCGCCCGCTGAACGGCGAACCGGCCACGATGCCGGCGAGCAGGCGCGCCGAGGTTCCGCTGTTGCCGCAGTCGAGGTCCGCACGTGGCGCGCGCAGTCCATGCAGGCCGCCGCCGCGGATGACCGTCTCCTCGCCGAGGGCGGGCATTGAAGCGCCCAGCGCGCGCAGGACGCCCGCCGTGCTCTGCACGTCCAGCGACTGCAGCACGCCGCGCACGCGCGACACGCCGTCACCGAGGGCGCCCAGCATGAGCGCGCGGTGCGAGATCGACTTGTGGCCCGGGACGCGAACGACGCCGTCTACGCGCATGCGGCAAATCCGGCGGCGCGGACGCTGCTCACCGCAGCCAGCCTTCGAGGGCCGTCGCGACGTCGGTCTTGTCGTCGCGGTACTTCACGATCACCGGCGTCTGCAATGAAAGCCCCTGCTCCCTTCCCCATCCCTGGGCCACCTGCCGCGCCCCCGGCACCACCACCGCGCCGGCCGGGATCTGCAGGACACCGTCCGGGGCCGCGCGCAGCACCCGCTCGTGCACGAGGTCAAACACCGGCGTGCCGCGCGTGAGCACCACCCCGGCGGCGAGCACGGCACGGGCGCGCACCACGGTGCCCTCGTACACGCCGCAGTTGCCGCCCACCAGGACGTCGTCCTCGAGGACGACGGGCGACGCATTCACCGGCTCGAGCACGCCGCCGATCTGCGCCGCCGCGCTGATGTGCACGCGTTCGCCCACTTGCGCGCACGACCCGATGAGTGCGTGCGAGTCGATCATCGTACCCGCACCCACGTAGGCGCCGACGTTCACGAACATCGGCGGCATGCAGACGACGCCGCGCGCCACATACGCGCCGCGGCGGATGGAGGATCCGCCCGGCACCACGCGAATGCCGTCGTCGAGGGTCAGCGCGCGCGTCGGGTACGTGTGCTTGTCGAAGAAGGTGAACGGACGGCTGACGCGCGCGTCGCCCAGCACCGACTGGTCAATCATGCGCCCCACGCGAAAGCCAGCAAGGATGCCGCGCTTGACCCATGGCACCGCCACCCACTCGTCGTGGTCCGCGCGGACGGCGGCGCGCACGCGCCCCTGCTCGAGTGCCGTCAGCAGGAGGTCGATGGCCTCCTCGGCATCCGCCGGCATCGGCGCGTGGCTGGGAACGGCGTACAGCGCTTCGATGCGGCGTTCGAGGGCAGCGAAATCCGTGGTGGCGGTCACAGCGCGACGACTCCGGCGCCGGCGAGCGCCTCGCGAATGACCCGCTCGTGACGCGCCTCCATCGGGACGAGCGGCAGGCGCAGCACGTTGCCGATGCGCCCCATCATCGCCAGCGCCGCCTTGATCGGAATCGGATTCGACTCCACGAACGCGGCGCTGAAGAGCGGCGTGAGCTGGTCGTGCAGCGCGCGCACCGCACCCGCGTCGCCCCGTGCCGCGGCGGCGGCCAGCGCGTGCATCGCGGCGGGCACGGCGTTCGACACCACCGAAATCACGCCGTCCCCGCCGCGGGCCATCACCTCCGCGGTCAGGCTGTCGTCGCCGGAGAGCACCGCGAAGCCCGCGGGACGGCGGCGGATGATCTCATCGATCTGCGCGATGTTCCCCGACGCTTCCTTCGTCGCCACGATGTTGGGATGCTCGGCCAGCGCCAGTTGCGTCTCCACTTCCACGTTGCTCGCCGTGCGTCCGGGGACATTGTACAGCACCACGGGAATTGTCGCCGCGTCCGCCACCGCGCGGAAGTGGGCGAGCAGGCCGCGCTGCGGCGGCTTGCTGTACATTGGCGACACCTGCAACAGGTGCGTGGCGCCCGCGCCGGCGAGCACACGCGAGTTCTCGATCGCCGCCGCCGTGTCGTTGGAGCCGGCGCCCGCGATCACGGGCACGCGCCCCTGCACCACCTCGGCGGTGATTGCCACCACGCGCTCGCGCTCGGCGAGCGAGAGCGTCGCGGCCTCACCGGTCGAACCGACCGGCACCACGCCGTCGATCCCCTGCTCCACCTGCCACGCGACGAGGGCGCGCAGGGCAGGCTCGTCGAGCTGTCCGTCCGGGGTGAACGGGGTCACCAGCGCCGTGATGGCGCCGCGCAGCGTGCACGTGCCCATCAGGCGTCTCCCGAAGCAGCGAGCATGTCGTCGAGCGTGAAGACCCCGCGGCGCCCCGCGAGCCACCGGGCGGCGGCGAGCGCGCCGAGTGCGAAGACGCGGCGGTCGCGCGCCTCGTGCACCAGCCGCACCTGCTCGAACGCGCCGTCGATCACCAACTCGTGCGTCCCGGGCACCGAACCCACGCGCACCGACGTGATGGGAACGGGCTCACCCGACGCCTGCTCCGCCACACGCGACAGCTGTCGCGCGGTGCCGGACGGCGCATCGAGCTTCGCGGTGTGGTGCGTCTCGACGATCATCGCGTCGAACCCGCTGGCCGCACGGGCGCGACGCGCCGCCTCCGCCACGAGCGCCGTGAAGATGTGCATCCCGAGCGAGAAGTTGGGGGCCCACAGCAGGGCGCCGCCGGACGCCTGCACCTCGTCCTCGACCTCAAAGCGTTCGGTGTCCCACCCCGTGGTGCCGCAGACGACCGCGCACCCCGCCGCCAGGCACGCCCGCACGTTGGCCGCGGCCGCCGACGGTTCCGTGAACTCGATCGCCACCGTGGCGCCGTTCAGCGTCGTCGCGCTGATGCCCGCACGCAGTACGTCGTTTCGCCCGAGGAACGCGGCGACAACATCGCCCTGCTCCAGCGCGAGGGCGTGCAGCAGCCGTCCCATCTTGCCGTCGCCCACGATGGCCAGCCGTGCCGTCGTCATGCGCCCTCCTCGAAGAACGAACGGTGCAGGCGGCGCATCGCCTCGTGCACCTGGTCGCCATCCACGATGAGCGTGAGGTTGATCGCGCTCGCCGACAGGGAGCACATGTGCACGCGCAGGTCGCCGAGGGCCGCCAGCGCGCGCGCCATCGACGGCGTGTGGCCGCCGAGTCCCGACCCGACGATCGCCACGATGCCGCGGCCGCGCTCCACCGTGACGTCGCCGAACGCGCCGAGCTCGGTGAGCACCGCGTCCAGGTGCGTGGCGGCGTCGAGGGTCACGGACACGCTCACCTCGGACGTGGCGATGACGTCCACCGACAGCTTGAACCGCTCGAACACCGAGAAGATGCCGCGCACCACGCCCGGCGTGCCGAGCATCGCGCTCGACTTGACGTTCACGAGCACCACGTTGGCGCGGCCGGCCACGGCACGCACCGCAAGCCGCGGCGCATCGAAGGTGATGCGCGTGCCGGCCGCGTCCGGGCGGTGCGAGTTGTAGATGAAGACCGGGATGCTCCGCTGCACGGCGGGCGCAATGGTGCTCGGGTGCAGCACCTTGGCGCCGAAGCTCGCGAGCTCGGCCGCTTCATCGAAGCGGATGTGCTCGATGAGGCGCGCGCCGGAGATCACGCGCGGGTCGGCCGTGAGCATGCCATCCACGTCCGTCCAGATCTCGATGGCCTCGGCGTCGAGCGCGGCGCCGAACAGCGCGGCGCTGTAGTCGGAACCGCCGCGCCCGAGCGTCGTGGTGAGCCCATCAGGCGTGCCGCCGATGTACCCGCCGAGCACGGGAACGCCCCCGGCGCGCAGGATCGGCTGGAGGTGCTCGCGCACCGCCTCTGCGATGGCGTCCGGTTGCGGGTGCGCCTTGCCAAAGGCGCCGTCGGTGATCATCACCCAGCGCGCGTCCACCCACGTCGCGGGGATGCCACGCTGCCGGAAGGCGGCGGCCACGATGGGCGACGACAGGCGCTCACCATACGCCGCCACCGCGTCGAGCGAACGCGGGCTCACATCGCCCAGCACCGAGAGCGCCTCGCCGAGGTGCGCCAGTTCGTCGAACAGCATGCTGACCTCGGCGCCGACCTCCGCGCCCTCGTCGCTCTCGCCCAGCAGTTCGTGCACCACGCCGAGGTGCCGATCGCGCAGCGCCTCGATGCCACGAATGGCGACGATGAACTGCCCCTTGGGCGCCTGCGCCGCGATATCGAGCAGCGCATTGGTGGTGCCGGCCAGCGCCGACACCACGACGACGGGTTGGCGCGCCAGCCGGCCGCGCACGATGGCGGCGGTGCGTTCGATCGCGGCGGTATCGCCAACCGAGGTGCCGCCGAACTTCGTGACGATCATGCGACGCCGGTGCGGCCGGTGGCCACGAGCAGTTCAGCGTTGAGGATGGACCCGCCTGCCGCGCCGCGGATGGTGTTGTGTCCCATCGCGACGAACTTCAGGTGGAAGAGCGGATCGCGCCGCAGGCGCCCCACCGACACCGTCATGCCGCGCCCCCGCATCACGTCGCGCCGCGGCTGCGGCCGGTCGTCCGACGTGAAGAAATGCAGCGGGACGTCCGGCGCCGTCGGCAGTCCGCGCACGACGGGAGCGCCCGTCCATTCGCGCAGCGCACGCGCCGCGTCGTCCAGCGACGGCTCGCGCTCGAACTCCACCGAGAGGCAGACGGTGTGCCCGTTCTCCACGGCCACGCGGTTCGCGTGCGCGCTCACCGCGAACGGCGCGTCGGTGACGCCCCCCGTGCCGACGACGCCGAGCATCTTCTGCATTTCGCGCTCGAGCTTCGGCTCCTCGTCCCCGATGTACGGGATGACGTTGCCGAGAATGTCGAGCGACGGCACGCCCGGGTACCCCGCCCCGCTCACCGCCTGCATCGTGGCCACGAAGACGCGCCGCGCACCGAATGCGGCGTGCAGCGGGGCCAGCGCCACCGCCGCCATCGTGGCGGCGCAATTGGCATTGGTCACGATGCCGCCGGCCCAGCCGCGCCCGGCGCGCTGCAGGTCGAGCAGCGCCAGGTGGTCGGCATTCACCTCGGGGATCACCAGCGGCACATCCGGCGCCATCCGGTAGTTCTTCGCGTTGCTGAGCACGAGCCGGCCGGCGGCGGCGAACGCCGCCTCCACCTCGCCGGCCACATGGCTGTCGAGCGCCGAGAAGACGATGGGCGCCGAGACGACCGACGGATCGCAGGCCTTCACCGTCATTCCGGCGATGGCGGTCGGCATGTCGCCTTCGATCCACTTCGTCACGTCGGCGTAGGCACGCCCCGCCGAGCGCTCCGACGCCGCCACCTCGGCGAGTTCGAACCATGGATGCCCGGCCAGCAGGCGCACAAACGTCTGGCCGACGGCGCCGGTGGCGCCGAGCACCGCGACCGGGATGGGGAGGCGTGGGTTCGTCATGAGGCGAGCAGGCTGCGCACGAGGCGCTCGTAGATGTCCACCGAGGCGCGCAACTCGTCGAGCGCGATGTACTCATCCGGCGTGTGCGCCACGTGGATCGAGCCCGGGCCGAACAGGAGCGGCGTCCCCCAGCGCGGGAGCAGCGGGATGTCGGACGTATAGGCCATTGGCGCCGTCTCAAACCCTGGCACCACGTGGAAGCGCTGCGGCGGAATGAATGAGCCATACGTGAGCTCGGCGCGGTCGCCGGCCCATGCCTCGAGCGCCGCCTGCACCGGCGCGCGATCGCCGACGAGTCGCACCAGGAGCTCGGCCTCGCAGAGCGCCGGCACGATGTTGGCTTCCGTGCCGCCCTTCAGCACGCCGACGTTGACGGTCGTCGCGCCGAGCGACGCATCCACCGGCAGCGCGAGCGAGGCGAGGCCGGGGAGCAATTCGCACATGGGCAGAATCGCCGACGCGCCGAGTTCCGGGTAGGCAGAGTGCGCCTCGCGGCCGCGCGTGCGCGCCGTGACGCGCCACGCGCCCTTGCACCCCGTGGCGAGCCGACTCTCCGTGGGCTCACCGTTGATCAGGAACCGTGAGGTCGCGTCGAGCTGGTTGGCCGCCCGTGCGCCGTCGGAGCCGCGCTCCTCGCCGACGACGAAGAGGAGGTCCACGCGCTCCTCGCCAGCCTCAGCGAGGCGATCGGCCGCCACGAGCATCGCGGCGGCGATCCCCTTGGCGTCGCAGGCGCCGCGACCGTAGAGGCGCTCCGCGTCGAGGCGCGGCGGCACGTACGGCGGCACCGTGTCGAGGTGCGTGGAAAGGGTCACCCCTCCGCCCCGACGCGAGGCCCACACGTTGCTGCGCCCCGGGGACACTTCCTGCAGGGTGACATTCCATCCGCGGGCGATGAGCCAGCGGGAGACAAACTCCACGGCGCGGCCCTCATCGCGGGACGGCGACGGCACGGCAAGGAGTTCGGCGGCAAGCGAGACGACGTCGGACATGGTGCGCGCAATCTATTGAGAGCGATGCGCACATGACAGGCGCTCCCATCCGACCGGTCAGGCAAAGCCCCGCGCCACCGGCACGACTTGACAGGAATCTCCCTGACCTGCCTTTTAGTGCCGTTCGTGACGTCTGCGCCCGTGACGCGTCCGTTGCGCCTCAGGTAGGAAAGGCAAGTGAGTCGGGCGTATCGAGATAGTCGATGGGTCGCGCAGTCGTCACACGTAGTGCCCTGCTGTCAGGTTCTCACCGATATGCAGTCCGGGAGGTCGTCCGTGCGTACCACCCCGTCCCTACAGGCAGTCATACGCTGCCTGACGTTGGTCCTCGCCTTCGTGCTCGCCAGCGGTCTTGCTGCCGGACGCGCCGAGGCACAGACCGGCAAGGTCACCGGCGTCGTCACCGACGCCGCCACCGGTCAGCCGATCGAAGGCGCCCAGGTTCTCCTCCAAGGCACCGGCTACGGCCAGGTCTCGGCGGCGAACGGGCGCTTTTTCATTCTTGGCGTTCCGCCCGGCGAGTACAGCGTGCAGGCACGCCGCATCGGCTACGGCACGCAGCAGACGACGGTGGTGATCACCATCGACGTGACGCGCGAGATCAACTTCCGGCTCTCCAACGCCGCCAACACGCTGCAGACGGTGCAGATCGTGGAAAACCAGCAGAGCCTGGTGGAGTTGAAGCAGACCGGCACCACGCAGTCGATCTCGCAGGAGGAGCTGCAGACGCTGCCGGTCCGCAACATCAAGGACGCGCTGCAGCTGCAGGCGGGGTTCACCGAGGTGCCGCAGGTCTCCACCGACCTCACCGCGTTCACCGCGGCACGGCGCCAGGGCTTCACGGGCGTGCAGATCCGCGGCGGGCGCTCCGGTGAGACGATGAACCTCATCGACGACATCCCGGTGAACAACTTCCTGTTCGGCGGACCGGCGCTCGACATTACCAACAAGGCGGTGGCGGGCGTCCAGACCGTCAAGGGTGGCATGGAGCCGCAGTATGGCAACGCCCTCTCGGGCGTGGTCTCCACGGCGACGCGCGACGGCGGCACGACGATCCAGGGCGCGCTCGACTACGAGACATCCAAGGTGGGCAAGGCGTTCGGTGGCGTCTCCGACGGCCTCAAGGGCTACGACTTCATCGAGGGCTTCCTGTCGGGCCCGGTGCCGGCGACCAGCAACAAGCTGCGCTTCGTGCTGGCCGGTCGGTCCACCGGCGGCGCGTCGCAGGTGCTCGAGTACGACAACAAGGTGTTCGAGCCCTTCCAGGCCGACACCATCGCCCGCTCCATCAGTTCGGGCGACCTGCTCGGCGGCTGGCGCGCGCAGGGCTACACCACCGAGCGCAACGCCTTCGGCAAGCTCACCTACCTGTTTGGCCCCACGACGAAGCTGAGCGTCAGCGCGCTGCACTTCGAGAATGCGCGCATGAACGTGCAGTTCGACTGGGGCCTGATGGGTTTCAGCCGCGCCAACCAGTGCATCGATACCTATCGCAACGTCTACAAGAGCGTGGACGTGCAGGATGCGTGCAACACGCTCTACGACACCGACCGCCTCACGCCGACCGGCCGCCCGACGGGCGCCGAGCGCAACGCCTACGTGGCGCCGGCGACGGTGAGCGAATCGCGCGACCTGCTCACCGCACGCTTCGAGCAGACGGCCGGGCGCCTCAACTACAAGCTCGTCATTGGCCAGTTGAGCGGACGGCGCGAGACCTGCGCGACGTTCTTTTCCGGCGTCTGCATGGGCGAGCGCGTGGCCGACACCAACTTCGACGGCCGCTTCGCGGTGGCCGGCGTGACCTCGGTCGACATCACCCCCACGGAAGGGACCGATGAGATCGCGGGCAACGACCGGAACACCACGAAGCTCGCCCGCTTCGACGTGCAGTATCAGGCCACCGACCACCACAACCTTGCGATGGGCCTGTTCTATCAGGGCCACGACATCTACTTCCGCGAGGTGCGTGACGTCGGCCTGAACAACATTCAGCTGTTGCCGTCCACATATGAGGCCAAGCCGTGGGACGCGGCGGCCTACCTGCAGGATCGCATCGAATACGACTTCCTCACGGTGCGCGTCGGCGCCCGCTTCGACTACGGGCGTGCGAGCGGCACGTCGTTCAACAATCCGCTCGACCCGACCAATGGCACCACGCAGCTGACCGTCTGTTCCGACCCTGCGCGGTTTGGCCTGCCGGCCAACTGGGCGAGCGGCGTGGATCCGGTCACCAAGCTGCCGGTCACCGGCATCGCCGCCTGCGGCGTGCTGCAGGCCAAGGGCGACTCGGCGCGCGACATCGCGTTCAAGGACGACATGGGCCTCGCCGCCGTGCGCCGCGCCTTCAGCCCGCGCCTCGGCCTCTCGTTCCCCGTGACCGACCGGTCGAACGCCTTCTTCAACTTCGGCGTCTACTACCAGAACCCGCTCTACAACAACGTCTACCAGGGCACCGGCATCGGGACGCCGGAGGAAGGGACGCGCACGGCAGCACAGTTCGACGCGCAGACGTATGTGGGCAACCCGCGCCTCCGCGCCGAGCAGGCCGTGTCGTACGAGATGGGCTACGTGGCGGAGTTCGGAAGGGGCAACCGCTACTCCCTGCAGTTCGTCGCCTTCTCCAAGGACCAGTCCGGACTCACCGGCGTGCGCAACGGCGGTTTCCTCAAGGGAACGACCACCCGCGTCTTCGATCCGGGCGTGACGTATGGCACGAACTCGCCGAACTACACGGTGCTCGTGAACCAGGACTTCCAGACCGTGCGCGGGTTCGAATTCGAATTCCGCCGCCGCCTCGCGAATTTCTGGACCGCGCGCCTGAACTACGCGTATTCGCAAGCCACGACCAACGCGTCGCCGCCGGATCTCGAGACGCAGCGCACCACCGAGGAGGGCGACATCGTCGCCCGCACCGAGATTCGCAGCGACCTCGACCAGAACCACCAGCTCGGCGGCTCGCTCAGCTTCATCGTGGCCAACCGCGCGCCCGAGATCTGGGGCGGCAAGTACCTGAAGAACTCGTCGGTGTCGTTCACCACGCGCCTCGCGAGCGGCTTCCCGTACACGCCGTCGCTGACCTTCACCGGCAACTCGGCCGACCGTCTCGAGCGCAACAGCGGCTCGGCGCCGCTGACCTTCACCATCAACATGCAGGCGCAGAAGGACTGGACCGTGGCCAACGTGCGGTACGGCGCCTTCTTCCGCGTGTCGAACCTCCTCGACCGGCGGAATTGCTCGCAGGTCTTCGCCACCACGGGCAACTGTGATGGCGGCGCCTCACCCCAGGCCCGGCTGCGCGCCGGCAACTTCACGGGTGAGGGTGAGACCTCGACGTTCTTCGATCGCCCGCAGTACCTCGCCGGTCGCCGGTCCATGAACGGCGGCATCTCGATCAGCTTCTAATCCGACGGTGCTGGTGGGGCTGGCCCACCGGCGCACCTGAATCAGGAGTGCCACAGATGGATCGTTCTGGCAGAATCTCACTCCGTCACCTGTTGACCGTGCTGGGCGCCGCGCTCGCGCTGAGCGCGGGGCCGCTCCGCGCCCAAGTGGTCGTGGAAACGCATCCGGACGACGAGCCGGTGCCCTCGCTGAACAAGCGGCCCTCGGGCTTCCAGTTGTTCGGCCTCGGCGACTTCGCGCTGACCGGCATGCGTTCGGGCGGCAACTCGCGGTGGAAGACCACCTCGAACGGCCCCTCCGACGACAACACGCTGTACAGCGCCGACCTGCCCGGCCGCATCATCAGTCGCGGCATCGGCGGCTGGTTTGAGCTGCAGCTCTGGATGGCGGCGTCGCGCGGCGACTGGTCGCGCTTCCGCGACATCGTTCCGTCGCTCGAAAACGTGAAAGGCGGCGGCTGGAACCAGCGCACGCAACTCTCGCGCTGGACGTCCGACCGCCGCGAACTCGCCTTCACCGGACGCGACGGCTCCGTCGGCTCGCTCTTCAGCGGCGTCACCTCGGAGTCCGGCACGGGCTCCTGTCGCGACAACAGCAGCAGCGTGAACTCTTTCATCGCCTCCGGCCTTCCGCTGCTGCCAGGATCCGACTGCCCCGACACATGGGTCGGAAGCACGTTCGACGGCGAGCGCCCTGCCCCGGATTCCGTCTACCTGAACAACTTCAAGGCCAATCCCAGCGGCTTCACCTGGGACGACTGGAAGATCCCGGCCAGCCGCCGGACGCAGGACAAGCTGTACGGGGCGTTCCAGACCTTCGGCTCGGCGGTGGACTTTGGCCGCGAGCAGCGCTCGTACTTCGGCTCGGTCATCCCGGGCGGCAGCGGCGCGCCTATCAAGGAAGGCTACCCGATGGGCATCGAGTGGCGCTTCGAGGCATGGACCTACGCGGTGCCCACCGTTGCCGACGCAATGTTCTGGAAGGCGAACATCATTAACCGCAGCGCCGACGTCTACGGCGTCGGCCTCGACTACGACTCGCTCTTCCTCGGTTTCATGGGCCGACCGTTCCCGAGCGGCACGCAGAGCCCGGCGTTCTACCTGGACCTCAAGCGCCAGGCGTACATCGGCTCGATGATCAACCAGAACGGCACCAACTGCTACGGCGCCAACCACGGGGCCAACGTCACCGGCGGGTATTCGGCTGGCGGACTGCTGACCGCACGCCTCTGCTTGGCCAACACGTCCGGCGCCCGCGGCAATAACGGCACGTACCAGGCGGTCGTGGTGCTCAAGAGCCCCATCGGCGACCTCCGCAACAAGAAGTTCACCGACCCGGCGTCGCCGTTCTACAACCCGACGCACCCCAACCGCGGCGACACGCTGAACATCAACCAGGCAAACGCCTGCGGCTTCACCTGCGTCACGTCGAACGGCGTGGGCGTGAGCGCGCGCGCCACGTACGGCGTGCTGACCAACAATGAGGCGGACATTTTTGCCGCCGTGCGGCCGCCGTCAGAGTGGAGCGCGCAGGGCTACTTCGACATGTTCCACAACTACGACTTCCCGACGCGGTGGTCGCCACAGACGGGACGTGTCGGCGGGTTCCCGCGGTATGTGCCGCCGGGCAACTGGGACTACAATCACGACGGCAAGCTCGACACCCTCAAGGTCTTCCACTGCACCGACCCGGTGGCGTCGCTCAACCTCAACGGGTGTGTCGTTCCCTTTTCCGACACGATGCTCGGCGGCTTCCCCGCCACCGTGCACAACAACTACTGGGCCGGCGCCGGGCCGGTGAAGCTGAAGGCGGGTGACACGACGTCGTACTGGCTGGCCTACCTCTCCACCACCGACTCGACGGCGCTCGAGAAGCTGATCGACAACGTGACGGGTCTCTACCAGAACTTCTGGCTGAGCCCCGAACCGCCCTGCCCCGTGAACGTCGTTTCGGCCGTGCCGACCGGCGGCAACCGGCAATTCGACACCTTCCTGCGCCTCTACTTCGACCAGCAGCACAATGACTGCCAGGACAAGTTCCTCGTCGAGCAGGCGAAGATCCTGAAGGCGAGTACGACCTCGAGTGACGTGCGGCTCAAGGTCTACAACCCGCGCCTCGTGAACAACATCCGCAAGATCGCCCTGCCGCGCGGCACCATCCTGCGCGACACGGTGGCCGTGGACACGCTGCCAGCGACGCAGGCCACCTGCGCCTCCGCCGCCACGTTCAACGCGGCACTCTGCCGCATCGTGACGGACACGGCGCTCGGCGTCATCGACTCCATGCTCGTGTTCAAGTCCTGCACCGGCGGTGCGACGTACACGTCGTCCACGGGCACGGCCTGCTTTCCGACCGTATCGCGGGACGCCGCCGGTGGCGCGACCCGCTATCCGTGGCAGCGCTACTCCACGCTCGTGCGCGGCGCCAACGGCCTCTGGCCATCGGTCTACAGCGACGGCAGCATCACCGGCGGCCTGACCTACACGTACGTCTTCGTCGGCCAGTCGTTCCCGGCCGTCTGGGACATTGTGGAACTCAACGCGCAGGGGCAGTTCGTCAACGGCAAGTACTCCATCCGGCCGGCCACCCAGAATGGCCTGTCGGCCAACACGGCCAATCGCAACGTGGCGGCGGTCTACATCCCGGTGAGCCGCCAGGCGGGGGCGACGGCGTCGTCCATCACGCTGGCGCCGCTCGCCAACGACACCATCGCGTCCTACTCGATCACCACCCGCGTCGAGAAGACGGTCCGCGGCAAGGACCCGATCGTCGGCCGCATGGTGCTGTCGGACTCGGCAGAGGTCGAGGCCTTCTATCAGGTGGCCACCGCCACCGTGCCCACCCGGACGACGGTGCGCCTGTTCCAACTGGGCGACTCTGGCACGGTGGGTGCCACGCGGCGCTATGCGGTGCGCAAGGAGGAGTACACGGTCAACGGCCGCGTGGACATCGCCGGCAAGCCGACGGTGACCGAAGTGGTCAGCGGGACCAGCAAGACGGTCTTCTCGCGCTTCCGCACGCCGGCCACGCGGCGCCTGCAGCTGACGTTCGTTCAGGGCACGACGCCGATGTACGTCTCCGACACCATCTCGGCGTCGGACGACAATACGCCGGCGGCCACGCTGGCCAACCCGAACTATGTCGGCATGTTCTTCGCGCTCGACACCACGCGGCAGCGGGCGCTGCGCGGCACGTTCTGGCAGGCCGATGGCATCCCGGTGCAGCTCAGCGGCACATCGCCGACCATCGGGTGGGTGCCAGGAACGCAGCGCGACACCATCGCCTACAACCGCTACCAGATCACGTTCAGCGGCAAGGAATTCGGTCCGGGGTATCCGTTCACCTTCGACCGGACCAATCAGGCCAAGCTGGCGGCGGACTACGCCGCCTCGCTCGCCGCGCGCGTGAATGCCGGCACCACCAACACCACGGCCGCGGCCGCGGCGGCGCTGAACCTCGCGCTGAACCGCACCAACATCACCGTGGATTCGCTGGCGTCGCTCGGCATGCCATTCACGGTCAAGAACATGTACCTGAACGCCACCGTCAGCGTGGCGGTGCTCAAGAGCTCGCGGCCGGCGACGGCCCTGCTCGGCACCAATGCCGACACCATGCGCGTCACGGTGCCCACCGGACAGTGGGTCCCCGGTGATCCGCTGTACTTCATCGAGACGTTCAAGGTCGTGCGCCACGATACGGTCACGGCGACGCCGCTCGTGCGCCGCATCCGGCTCGTGAACGGCGTCCCCGATTCGGTGACGGTCACGCGTGTCACCTGGGGGCCGACGGCGCTGGCGTGCGGCACGCCGAGCACCTGCAACCCGCTCAGCGGCATCGGCGGCACCGGGTACACGGCAACCAACGCCAACCAGACGCTGAATGTGCTGTACTACCGCCCCATCCGCGGGATGCCGGCGTTCCAGTACAGCATCACGCCGGACATCGCCGGCGAGAACATCGCCGCGGTCAAGGAAGGCGACCTGTCGCTCGTAAAGGTCGTCCCGAACCCGTACATCATGTTCTCGCACTACGAACAGACGGCGGGGCTCTCGCGCCTGATGTTCACGCACCTGCCGCCCACCGGCACCCTGCGCATCTACACGGCCTCGGGTCAGCTGGTGCAGCAGATCAAGTGGAACCCGTCGGACCTGCAGCGCAACTGCCGGGCGACGGTCAACACCACGCAGTGCAGCGACGCGGGTGACCTGCAATGGAACATGCGCACGCGCGAAGACCTGGAAGTCGGGCCCGGGTTCTACGTCTTCGTGGTGAGCACCGAGGTCGGCGGCAAGAAGGTCGACAAGCTCGGCAAGTTCGTGATCATCCGCTAACCGGGGCGACGACCATGAGACATCACATCATTCGCCTGGCCACCGCGGCGTTCGCCCTGCTCTCCGGGGCGTCGCTCGCGGCGCAAGGCACGATCATCGTCCCGGAAGCGACCGACCGTACATCACGCGTCGGCACGCGCGGGGCCAACTTCCTCGAGATTGCCGTCGGCGCGCGCGCGACAGCGCTCGGCTCCGCCGTCGTCTCGCAGCTCGACGGACCAGAGGCCATGTTCTGGAATCCGGCCGGCATCGTGACGAGCCAGGACATCTCGGCCGTCGTGAGCTACATGCAGCTCTACGGCGCCAGCAGCGGCATCACCAACACCGCGGCCGCCCTCACGACGCCGCTCGGGCAGGGCGCCATCGGCCTGGCGTTCACCCAGTTCACGTCGGGGTCGATTGACCGGACGACGGAAGTCGCGCCCGACGGCGACGATCCCGCCTTCCCCGGACAGTTCTCGTACACCGGCTCGGCGCTGGCCCTGCAGTACGCGCGCAACATCACCGATCGCCTCGCGGCGTCGGCGGGGCTGCGAGTGGTGCAGGAGGGCATCGACTTCGCGCAGAACACGTACTTCGGCTTTGACCTTGCGACCCGCTTCCGCACCGGGCTCTACGGCCTGAGCGTGGCGGCGGCCATCACCAACATCGGCCCGAGCAACCGGTTCACCGGCAGCGGCATCACCCGCCGCGTCTCGGCGCCGCGCGAAAACGGGTTTGCCACCGGCGGCAGCATTCCGGTGCAGTTCAACACGCGGCAGGTCCAACTCCCGACCGGCTTCCGCGTGGGCATCGAGTCCCACCTGATCGGCGACGCGGAAGCGCTCTTCGGCGCCAACAAGGTGCACGCGCTGGTGGGCGAACTCGACTTCTTCGATGCCATCGACACGGACGTGCAGCCGTCGCTCGGCTTCGAGTACGGATACAAGTCCAACTATTTCCTCCGCCTGGGCAAGCGCTGGTTCAATGAACAGCACGCCCCCTGGAAGTTCAGCGACGGCCTCTCGTTCGGCGGCGGGGTGAAGATCCCCGTGCTCGGGCGGAAGCTGACGCTGGACTATGCCTACACCACGATGGGCGAGCTGCAGAACAACCAGGTTCTCAGCTTCGTCATCGGCCGCTAACCACCGGGAGACCAACACTCATGCGCAGACACATCGCGCTCGTCGGTGCCGTGCTCCTGGGCGCGTCATCGCTGGAAGCACAGACGCAGGCCAAGATGTTCGATCTTGGCGTGCAGCTTGGACAGCAGGTCTTCGACAAGGGAACGGCGCTCAACAACACCCCCTTCGTGGGATTCGATGCCACGTACCAGCTGCCGTGGAATCCGCTCAAGCTCGCGGTCGGCGGTTCGACCTTTGGCATTGGACTCACCGTGGACGTCTCGCGTCCGGTGACGGACGGCGAGCAGTTCCCGTTGGTCGCCTTCGATTTCGGCGACACGACGTTCCTGTATGCCGTCGCCCAGCGCATCACGCTGGTGCAGGCCGGCGTCCAGGCGGTGGCGGGGATCCCGATCGGCAAGGCCCGACTCTATGGCTTCGCGGGTTCCGGCATCTACTCCATGTTCCTCGATCCGCGCGCGGAACGGCACAACGAGAAGATCACCAAGCCCATGGCCACCTTCGGCGGCGGCCTGAACTACGCCCTGACCTCGACCATCGGACTCCGGGCGCAGGCCAGGGCCATCACGTACACGCAGTTTGACCGAAACAAGCTCGACGCGACGGTGGGCTACATCCAGGACCGGCGCATTCGCGACGCGCTGCCGCCGCCCGAGCCCACGTCGAAGACGCCGACGAATCTCCAGTGGTCGCTCGTCTTCCATTACATCCCGGGAGGGAAGTGAGATGCGCTCTTCTCAACTGACCCTCGCCGCCGCCGTCGGCGCCGCGTTCGTGCTCGCGGCGTGCCAGACCGACCCGATCTCGGGGCCGTCCCACATCGTCGGCGAGCCGCTCCTTGACATGGTCTTCGGACCGGCGGGCAATGCGGTCTTCCCCAGCGTCACCGGGGCGCGCATCACGTCTGCCACGGCACGCGACACGCTTGAGTTCACCGTGAACGCCCTCCCGCCGACCGGCGCGGGGAACACCTACCAGATCGTGCTCGTCGACACGGCCACCGGCGCCACGACCGCCGCGTCGGCGCGCATCATCCGCACCGTGCGCAGCCGCCGCCCGGTGAACCGCGACTCGTCGGTCGCCGTCACCAAGGTGGACACCTCCACCGCCGCGCAGTTCAGCATCGCCGATACGGCGACGTCGGTGGCCATCCGCATCGCCAACACGGCCGTCGCCACGCGCACGCACGTCCTGCTGCGCTCCGCGGGCGAGGGATCGGTGCCGGCGTCGCTGACGACGGCGCGCACGGGGTTCCTGTCGTTCCGCTACAAGACGGGCACCACGTACGCCGTGCAGAACGCGATGTTCGGGTCGTTCGCGACCACGTCCGCCAACCGCCTGCCCTTCATCGTCTCGGCGTATGTGGTGAACGCCAACTTCTGGGGCGACCAGGTGCGGCTGAGCTTCCGCAATCTCATTCGCCCGCCTGCCGGCTTCCGCTACGCGGCGTGGATGGTGGATGAGCGCACGGGTACAGCCACCCGTCTCGGCGGCATCCTGTCGCCGGTGCCGGAGAACGCGCCGCTCGACGATGCCGACCTCGGCACCGGCAAGTGGTACAACGATGTCGGCGTCCTCGAGGCGCAGGTGCGCGGCGACATGAAGGCGCTCAACATCGTGCCGCAGGATTACACGTTCATCACGCTGGCGCTCGAGCCCTACGGTGGCACGGCGGTGCCGGCGCGCCCAGGGACCGCCTACGTCCTGTCGGCGTCCATCCCGAACTCCGTGGCCAGCCGTTCGGCCACGCCGGGCAAGGTGTTCGGCGCCGTGACGAGTGCCTCGGGCAAGAGCCTGGTCAACACGACGGTCTACCTGCAGGGCATCAACATGACGGTGCCGGGCCAGGTGGCTTCGGCATCGGCCACCGGCACGTGGCAGTTCCGCGCCGTCCCCACCGGCGT
Source organism: Gemmatimonadota bacterium (assembly GCA_016218305.1). Lineage (GTDB taxonomy): Bacteria > Gemmatimonadota > Gemmatimonadetes > Gemmatimonadales > Gemmatimonadaceae > PNKL01. The sequence continues at coordinate 20,846 of JACREJ010000098.1, forward strand.
GTACAAGGCGTACGCCATTCCGTTCGGCGATGCCGTCATCCGCGATTCCGCCACCGTGACGGTCGGCGCCAAGAAGGTGAACAACGTGCTGACGGG
>JACREJ010000099.1 GCA_016218305.1 Gemmatimonadota bacterium
CCACGTCGGCGAGCCCCTTGGTGGCTTCTTCGCTCGCGGCCTGCCCGACCCAGAAGACCGCCTGCCTACGGACCGCGCTCGGACGCGACTCGTCGCGCGCCAACTTCAACAGCCTCGGCCACGGCGTCACGCTGTCGGCCAGCGTCGCCGGGAAGATGGCCTGCTCGGCAATCTTGCCACTGCCGCCCTCGGCGACGCCGAGCAAATAGTCCACCGCGTCGCGCGCGCCGACCGTGCCAAGCTGCGTCACGTCAGCGCCGCCCGCCTTCCACCGCGCGCCGACATAGGTGCGCAGTGACGTCAGCTGGCCGTCCGCCTTGGTGAGCGCGACCATCACGGGACCGGTCTCACACTCTGACTCGACATCCTGATTGCGCTCACTGCGCACGTTGATGCTGTTGCGGCCATTGCCGCACACACCCTCGCGCGCCGCGAAGCTGAACCGCACCGTGCCGTCGCCGGCCTGGCGCACGCGTGCCGCGAGGTTTTGCGCCTGCCCCTCGCGCGCCGAGGCGCCGACGGCGAGCACGACGGCGGCCGAGAGCGCGCCGGCGGTGCTGAGTAATGAATGAATGCGCATGGTGGCCTCAGCGTTCGATGAGTTCTTGCAGCAGCTTGGCGGCGCGCGGGTCCTTGCTCTGGCCGAGCCAGAAGATGGCGCGCTTGCGGAGATCGGCGTTCTTCTCGGTCTTCGCGATCTCGAGCAGCTTGTCCACCGCGCCGGGATCCTTGTTGCCGCGCTGGGCCAGCACGAACACCACCTGCTCGCGCATCTCGAGGTCGGCGTTCTTGTCGTAGATGGACGCGAGCTGCGCCGTGCTCACCATCCCCTGCTGCGACGCCCAGAAGAGCGCCTGCTTGCGGACGCCAATGGAGAGCTTGGGGTTGGCCGCCTGATCGAGGATGAAGGTGTCGTTGCCCATCCCCTTCATCTGCGCCAGCGAGAAGAGGATGCGCTCGCGCACTTCGTCATTGTCGGTCTTGGCGAACGCCTCGCGCAGGAACTTGGCGTTCTCCTCGGTGCGGCGCTGGCCGACCCAGAAGATGGCGCGTTCGCGAAGCTGCGGCGGCACGTCGCTGCGCGTGGCATAGTCGCGCATGGCCTGCTGGGCGCGCTCCGACTTGCGCTGCGACAGGCTGAACAGCGCGCGCTCCTGCACGGCCTCGTCCTTCGAGTCACGGATGATCCCGAGCAGGAACTCCTCGGCTTTCTCGCCCGACACCTGCGAGAGCCAGAAGACGGCCTGGCTGCGCGTCTCCTCGTCGGGGTCGCTCTTGGCGGTCTTGAGCAGGATGTCGGCCGCTTCGTCGGTGCGCTTCTGCGAGATCAGGAACACCGCCTTGCGGCGCAGGAGTTCGCTACACTGGTCGCGGCGCTCGAGCACCTTCTTGAGAATCGGCATCGCCTGCTCGGCGTTCATCTGCAGCAGGGCGTTGAGCGCCTCGATGCGATCGTCATCCTCCTCGTTCTTGCAGCCGGGAGGCCCAGGACTCCAGCGCGCGCCGTCTGGAGCTGGATTCCCGCGAGCGCCGCGCACGGCGGCGCGCTGAGCGTTGCGCTCCGCGCGTGCGGCGTCGCGTTCGGCACGCGCGGCGCTCTCCACCACGGCCTCCGCCATGTCGGCGTCACCGCCGCGCGCCAACTGGCCTTTGAGGCGCGTGGCGAGCGTGCGCGACTCGCCCGTCCTCACGGTGCCCGCAGAGGGGTATTCCTTGATCTGAGTGTCGAGGAGGGTGACGGCGCGCCGCAGGCGGGTGGGCGAGCCATCGCGCGACAGCGCGAACGCTTCCCAGTAAAAGGACTGGGCGGCTGCCGCCGACTTCGGGTACTTAACGCGCACCTGCGCAAAGAGCTCGGCGGCGCGATCGTACTCGCCCTCGCTCAGGTAGGCGCGGGCGCGGCGATACAACGAGTCGCCGCTGTCACGGGCGATGGTGGTCGCCTGCGGAACGGGCGCGGCGCCGGTCGCTGCTGGCGCAACGCCACCAGCGATGGCGGCGGCGATGATGGAGAGAACGGGAACGAGCTTCTGCATGGTGATACTCCTGGGTCAGTCGGTGCCGCTGGGCAGGCCGGCGGGGAGCGCGCTGCGCAGACGAGGAATGATCTGGGTCTTTTCAAGCGTGCGTTCGACATCGGAGCGATCCGCGGCAGCGGCCCCCGGCGAACGCTGGACGAGCTGGACGAGAATGACCTCGAGGTCCTGCAGCAGCCGAGCGCGCTGTCGGTCGCGAGCGGCGGGCGAATCGAGGAGCAGGCGGGTGTTGGAGAGGAGCCCACGGGCCCACGCGGCGACCAGCGAGTCGCTGCGCGTGTCGGCGTTCTCCGTGCTGAACGAGGTGAGCAATACCTGCACGGCTTGCAGGTGGCGATCGGATGCCACGGCGTAGGCGCCGTTGTTGGTGGACGACGCGCCGTTGGCGGGCGCCGCCGGTGAGACGGGGGAGACGGTTGCCGGTGCATCGAGCGGCTGTCCCTGCGGGGCATCGCTCGGCGCGCTGGTCGACGGTGCACTGGCGACGACACCCGGCTGCGGCTCCGGCTGGCTGCGGTACGCGTAGCGACCGATGCCAACGCCGATCAGCAGCGTGGCGGCCATGCCGACCCAGGCCCACCGCCGCGCGGCGGTGCGCCGGAACATCGGCACGGAGGCGCCGGTGCCGCGCTGGGCCTGGATGGCGGCCCACATCTCGTCGCGCGGCACTTCGCCGCGTGGCGATTCGTAGTCGGCCGAGGCCTCGCGCAGGAACTGTTCGAACCGTTCTTCGTCGGTCATGATGCCCATTCTCCCGCAAACTCTGACAGTGCTTCGCGCAGCTTGCCGCGGGCCCGCGACAACTGTGCCTTGGACGTGCCGGGCTGGATGCCCAGCGCCGCTGCGATCTCTTCGTGCGTGTATCCCTCGACGTCGTGCATCACGAAGACCATGCGGTACCCATCCGGAAGGGCGGCGATGGCCGCGTGCAGGCGCTGCTTGAGGTCAGGTTCGGCCTCTCGCTGCGTGATGGGGGTGTCGGGGAGCTCGTCGACGCCCATCTCGCGCGAATGGATGCGACGCACCTTGCGCAGCCCATTCAGGATCACGTTTCCCGCGATGGCCATCAGCCAGGTGGCCAGGGCGGATTCGCCACGGAAGTCACCGATCCGCGCGAAGGCGCGCACGAACGTGTCCTGCGTGAAGTCCCGGGCCAGCGTCTCATCGCCGGACATCCGATGCGCCAACCGATAGACGCGGTCAACGTTCCGATCGTAGAGCAGTCGCTCTGCGCGCGGGTCGCCAATGCGTAGGCCGGCGATCAGTTCAGAGTCGTTCACGCACCTTCGGGCGGGGGTGTCTTCCGTAACTGCGCGATAGACAACGGTGGGCCGGAAAGGGTTGCGTGGCAGC
>JACREJ010000010.1 GCA_016218305.1 Gemmatimonadota bacterium
ACGAGCTTGCGGCGCTGCTCGATCTCCCACTGCTGGCGGGCGGCGCTCTCGGCGATGCGCTTCTGGAACCAGCCATCCTCGAGGCCGCGCACGACGCCCCCTTCTTCCTCGATCCGCGCGAAGAGCTCCTCCGCCTCGCGCTCCATGTCGTCGGTCAGCTTCTCCACGTAGAACGAACCGCCCAGCGGATCGAGCACCGACGCAACGCCGGTCTCGTACGCGAGCACCTGCTGCGTGCGCAGCGCCACTTCCACCGCATGTTCCGTGGGCAGGGCCAGCGTCTCGTCCATCGAGTTGGTGTGCAGCGACTGGGTACCGCCGAGCACGGCGGCCAGCGCCTGGTACGCGACGCGCACCACGTTGTTCATCGGTTGCTGCGCCGTGAGCGTCACGCCCGCCGTCTGCGAGTGGAAGCGCATGATCCAGCTGCGCGGGTTCTTGGCCCCAAACCGCTCGCGCAGGTGCCGCGCCCAGATGCGGCGTGCCGCGCGCAGCTTGGCGATCTCCTCGAAGAAGTCGTTGTGGATGTCCCAGAAGAACGAGAGGCGCGGCGCGAATTCGTCCACGTCGAGACCGCGGGCGATGCCCCGCTCCACGTAGGTGAAGCCGTCGGCCAGCGTGAACGCCAGCTCCTGCGCCGCGGTCGCCCCCGCCTCGCGGATGTGGTAGCCCGAGATGGAGACGGTATTCCACTGCGGCGCGTGCTGGGCGCCCCATTCGAAGCAGTCCACGATCAGGCGCAGCGCGGGCTCGATGGGAAAGCACCACGCGTGCTGCGCCATGTACTCCTTCAGGATGTCGTTCTGGATCGTGCCGCGCAGCTTCTCGGACGACACCCCCTGCTTCTCGGCCGCGGCGATGTAGAAGCACCACAGGATGATCGCCGGCCCGTTGATCGTCATCGACGTCGACACCTGGTCGAGCGGGATGCCGTCGAACAGCGCCTCCATGTCGGCCAGCGAGCTGATGGCGACGCCGCACTTCCCCACCTCGCCCTCCGAGCGCGGATGGTCGGAGTCGTACCCCATGAGCGTGGGGAAGTCGAAGGCGACCGACAGGCCCGTCGTGCCACGGTCGAGCAGGAACTTGTAGCGCGCGTTGGTCTCGTGCGCGGAGCCGAAGCCCGCGAACTGCCGCATCGTCCACAGCTTGCCGCGATAGCCGGTGGGATGGATGCCGCGCGTGAACGGGAACTCGCCCGGCACTTCGAACGCGGTGCCGGCCGTGCCTTCGAGATCGAGCGCCGTGTAGAGCGGCTGCACCTCGCGCGCCGAGTTGGTCCAGGCGAGGTTGCGCTTCTCGCCGGTCACGTAGCGCGCCTGCCACCGAGCCAGCTCCGCGCGCAGGTGGTCCAGCTCCGCCCGCATGGCGTCGAGCGTGGGGTCGAGATCGGACGGCGTACTCATGCGTGTTCTCCGGTCATCAGGGGGCCGCTCCGCAGGAGCAGCGCATCCGCAACGGCGTACGGCGTGGTGCGTCCGGCCGCGAGGTCGGCGACCTGCGCGTCAATCCAGGCGTTCGTGGCGGCGTCCGTCCAGAGCCGGCGGGAAAGCCGCTGAAAGACGACGTCCTTCACGCGTTCGCGCAGCCGCGCCCGGCGCCGCACGTCCAGCTCGCCGCTGCGCTCAAGATACGCATGGTGCGCCTCGAGTGCGGCCAGCATCTCGGGCACCCCTTCACCCGTCGTCCCCACGGCGCGCAGCACCGGCTGGCTCCAGCGTTCGGCGCCATCCGCCACCGGGTGCGCCTCGCCCTCGCGCGCGGGCGAGAGGGCGCGGAGGTTCACCCCGTGGTGCGCCGGCACGTCCTTCATGGCATGGCCGCCGCGCAGCCCGAGCATCAGCTCGATGTCGTTGCGCAGGCGGTCGGCGCCCGGCCGGTCGGCCTTGTTCACCACGAAGACGTCCGCGATTTCCATGAGGCCGGCCTTCAGCGTCTGGATGGAATCGCCGGCCTCTGGCACGAGCACCAGCATCGAGGTGTCGGCCGTGCGGGCAATGTCGAGTTCGCTCTGCCCAACTCCGACCGTCTCGATGATGATGCGATCCAGCCCGAATGCGTCCAGCACGTCGCAGACCTCACGCGTCGTCCCGGCGAGTCCGCCCAGCGAGCCGCGGGTGGCCATCGAGCGGATGAAGACGCCGGGATCGAGCGCCACCGCCTCCATGCGCACGCGGTCTCCGAGCAGCGCGCCGCCCGAGAACGGCGAGGTCGGGTCCACGGCGACGATGCCGACGGTCAGGCCCTGCTCCCGCATCGCGCCGGCGAGACGCGTGGTGATGGTGCTCTTGCCGGCGCCCGGCGGCCCGGTGAGCCCGATGCGACGGGCACGGCCGATGCGCGAATGCATGGCGGCCAACAGGAGGTCGGCCCCCGGACGCCCGTTCTCCACCACGGAGACGGCGCGGGCCAGCGCCGCCTTGCGACCGGCCGCGAAGTCCGCGAGCAGGGTATGCAGCGCACGCGGCGCCGTCGCCGGAAGCTGCATGGCGCTCATGCCCCCTCCCCGTCGGCGGTGTCGTCGTGCTCGTCGTGAATGTCGCCCACCAGCTCCTCCACCAGGTCCTCGAGCGTCACGAGGCCGAGCGTGCGCCCCGTCGCGTCGCGCACGATGGCGAGATGGCGGCGCTCGCGCAACATCGTGCGGAGCAGGTCGATGCACGGCAGGTCGGGCGCGGCAAACGTCACGCGCCGGATGCGCGCCACCGGCGCCGACGGGCGTTCGAGGACGTCGAAGGAGTGGATCATGCCCATCACCCGGTCGAGGTCCCCGTCGATCACCGGGATGCGCGACAGCGCCGTGCGCGCCACGAGGCGGGCGATCTCCGCGTCGGGGAGCGCGCGGTCCACGGCCACGATGCGCTCGCGCGGCGTCATCACGTCGCGCACGCGTGTCACGCCGAACTCCACCACGCCGCTGATGATGGCGCTCTCGTCGGCCTCGCCGACGCCCTCCAGTTCGCCCTCGCGCAGCAGGTCCTCGAGCGCGTCGCGCGGGTCATCCACCGACACCGGCTCGGGACGGGCGAGGGCGCGCGCCCCCCACTCCACCAACGCGAGCACCGGCGACACCAGCATGCCGAGCGCGTGCAGCACCGGCAGCAGGAGCGGAATGAGCTCCATGCCCCACCGCCGCGCGATGGCGCGGGGCACCGACTGCCCGAACACGAGCAGCAGAAGCGCGGCGAGGAGGAGCGTGCGCGCCAGGCCGAATCCCGTCTCTGCCTGCGCGACGGCCGTGACGCCGATCGTCATGGTCAGCGCCGCAATGCCCGTACCGGCCGCGAGCAGCAGCCGCGGCGGCCGCGCGACGAAGATCTCCGCCGATGCGATGCCGGCGAGCTTGCGCTCCACCCAGTGGCGCAGCCAGATGCGGCTGACCGACCGCACGGCGGTGGCGGCGGCCGTGAGCCAGGCCACGAGGAAGATGAGGAACAGGATCAGCGGGCTCATTCGTCCACTCCCGCCGATGACTCGGGGAGGCGCTCAAAATAGACGCGCTCGATGCGGCGGCCGCGCATCTGCTCGATGACGACGCGGAAGCCCTGCACCTCGAGATCCTCGCCCGGCTCCGGCACGCCATCGAACAACTCGTACGCGAGCCCGCCCACCGTGGTCACGTCCTCGTGGTGGAAATCGTGGCTCGTCAGCGCGGAGAGCGTGTCGAGGCTCACGTGCGCCGGCACCCAGAACTTGTCGCGCCCCTCGCGCTTGATCTGGTCCTCTTCCTCCGAGTCGTTCTCGTCGCGGATGTCACCGACGATGACCTCGAGCACGTCCTCGAGCGTCACGAGCCCGGCAACCCCGCCGAACTCGTCCACGACGAGGGCGATGTGGCGGTGGTTCGACCGGAAGTCGCGGAGCTGGGCGTCCACCGTGTTGGTGAGCGGGATGAACCAGGCGGGGCGCACGAGCGTCCGCCATCCGCCGGCCGGCTCCTCGTCATCGAGCACCGCGTGGAGGAGGTCCTTGGCGAAGAGCACGCCCTCCACCTCATCGAGGTCGTCGCCATAGACCACCAACCGCGAGTGCCGCGAACTGCGCACGCGCGCCACCACCTCCGACCAGGGCGCATCCCTCTCGACGCCGACGATGTCCACCCGCGGCACCATGATCTCCTTCACCTGGGTGTCGCCGAGCGCGAAGACGCCGGTCAGGAGCCGTTGTCCGGCGTCGCCGGCGCTCCCGTCCGCCACCTCCGCCGCCACCACTTCGCGGAAGCGCTCGACGTTCGCGTCGCGCGCATCGGCGTCGGGGCGCCGCGGCATCAGGTTCGTGAGCACCGCATCGCACCACGCGCCGAACGCGACCACGGGACGCAGCAGCGCCAACGCCGTGCGCGCCACGGGCGACAGGCGCCGCAGGGCGCGAATCGCCAGCAGGTCGCCAAGGGCGCGCGCGCCGCTCTCTGACACCGTCACCGTGACCGCGGCGAGCACGACCGCCAGCACGACGTTTGCATCCGGCCCCAGCGAGACAGCCAGGGCCGCGCCGGCGCCGAGCTGCATCAGGATGCGGGCAAACGCGAGCGCGCGATGCGTCGCCTCGCGGTCGAGCAGCATCGCGCGCACGGGCTCGTCGGGCGGCACTTCGTCGAGGTCGATCGTCAGCAGGGCGCCGTCGGCCGCCGCGCAGAGCGCGGCCGCCAGGACACACAGCCCGGCAAGCAGGGCCGCCGTCATGCCGAGCGTGCCGAGGGGCGCAGGATCCCCGCGAGCAGCCGTTCCTGCCGCCGCCACATGGGTGACGTTTGACGCGCGCGGTCCTCGGGGTGGTCCCAACCGAGCACGTGCAGCGTGCCGTGCACCACCAGTCGCAGGAGTTCCTCGCGCACGCCGCACCCCGCCGCGCGCGCGTTGGCGCGCGCCACGTCGGGACAGAGGTAGATGTCGCCCACCACGCCGGCGCCCGGTGTCGGCGCGAAGCCGAACGAGATCACGTCGGTGGCGCCCGCGTGCCCGAGGTGCCGCCGATTGAGGCGGGCCATCGCCGACGGCGACACCAGCGTGACCGAGAGCAGGGCCGCGCGCACGCCTTCGGCGCGCAACACGCGCCGGGCGGCGTCGGCAAGCCGGTGCGCCGCAATGGGCGCGCGCAGGCCCTCACAGGCCACCCCGACGTTGAGCGCCCCGCTGGCCGGGCGCGGTCCGCTGCTCACGCGTCCTTCTCCGCGTCGGCCGCGTACGCCTTGACGATCTCGCGCACGAGCCGATGCCGGATGACGTCGGCGTCGGTGAAATAGTGGAACGCGATGCCGTCGATACCGGGCAGGATGCGCTCCACCTGCGTGAGCCCGCTGTCCGCCTTGTTCGGCAGGTCGACCTGCGTCTTGTCGCCCGTGATGACGGCGCGCGAATTCACGCCAAGCCGGGTGAGAAACATCTTCATCTGCAGGCTGGTGGCGTTCTGCGCCTCGTCGAGAATGACGAACGAGTCGCCGAGCGTGCGGCCGCGCATGTAGGCCAGCGGCGCGATCTCGATGGTGCGCGTCTCGAGCGCCCGTTGCATCCGCTCCGGCGGCATCATGTCCTCGAGCGCGTCATAGAGCGGGCGCAGGTACGGGTCCACCTTCGCCTGCATGTCGCCGGGAAGGAAGCCCAGCGATTCGCCCGCCTCCACCGCAGGCCGGGCCAGAACGATGCGCCGCACGCGCTTGCGCGACAGCATGTCGACGGCCGCGGCGACGGCGAGGTACGTCTTGCCCGTGCCGGCCGGGCCAATGCCGACCACGATGTCGTTCTCGAAGAGCGCGCGCAGGTACTGCGCCTGCCCCGCCGTCTTGGGCTGGATGATCTTGCGCACCCCCGGCAGCACCAGCCGCTCGGGAGCGCCCTCGCCAGGCGCCGGCCCCTCCATCGAGAAACGCAGCACGTCGTCGGGGTCGAGCGCGGTGCGCTGCTTCGCCGCGTCCAGCATGCGCTGCGCGACGCCCGCCGCCTTCTCCACGGCCTCGGCGGTTCCCATCAGCGTCATCGTCTCGCCACGCAGCGTCACACGCACGGGATAGATGCGCTGCAACTCGGCGAGGTTGGCGTCGCCGACCCCCGCCAGCAGCAGCAGGTCGACGCCTTCCGTGGACAGCCGCCGCGTCTGCGCGTCACCGGCCTCCGCCGCCACGCCGCGCGCCGCCGTGTCGGTCACGCCCCCTCCACGGTGGAACGCAGGTGCAGCTCCCGCAGGTCATCGGCAGGCACCGAGGTCGGCGCGTTCTCGAAGAGCGCCCGCGCCGCCGTCGTCTTCGGAAAGGCAATGACGTCGCGCAGTGAACTGCCGCTGGAGAGCAGCATCGAGATGCGGTCGAACCCGAAGGCAATGCCGCCATGCGGCGGCGCGCCCGCGCGAAGACCCTCGAGAAGAAAGCCGAACCGGCGCTCCTGGTCGGCCTCGTCACCGATGCCGAGCAGCGTGAACATCCGCGACTGCACGCGCGGATCGGACGTGCGGATGGAGCCGCCGCCGAGTTCGAGCCCGTTCAGCACGCAGTCGTACGCCAGCGCGCGCCACTTTGCCGGCGCGTCCGGATACGCCGCCATGTCGTCGGGATTGGCTGCCGTGAACGGATGGTGCACCGCCGCGAGCGCGCCGGTGGCTGGATCCTGGTCGAACATCGGGAAGTCGGTGACCCACAGGAAGCGGCGCGCGTGTTCGTCCACCAGCCCGAGGCGGCGTGCGCATTCCTGGCGCACGCGATCGAGCGCCGGACTGCTGACCCGGTCGCCAGCCGCCACGAGGAGCGCGAGGTCGCCGTCCTGCAGCGCGAGCGCCGCTTCCGCCTCCGGCGTCAGGAACTTCGCGACCGGTCCATCGAGCTTGCCGTCGGCCTTCTTCACGCGCAGGAGGCCGCCCGCCCCCGCGCTCTTCGCCACCGCCTCCAGTTCGTCCACCTGCTTGCGGCTCCAGGCGGCCCCACCGGGAACGCGGATGCCGCGCACGCGGCCACCCGCCTCGATGGCCGACTTCGTCACGACGAAGTCGAGCGGCGCAAAGGCCGACGTGAAGTCGTGCAGCGCGAGCCCGTACCGCAGGTCGGGACGGTCGCAGCCGTAGCGTTCCATCGCGTCGGCGTACGACATGCGCTCGAATGGCGTCGGCACCTCGTGCCCCGCCTCGCGCCAGATGGCGGCGATCATCCCCTCGGAGAGCGCCATGATGTCGTCGCGCCCGATGAACGACGCCTCGATGTCGATCTGCGTGAACTCGGGTTGCCGGTCCTGCCGCAGGTCCTCGTCGCGGAAGCAGCGCGCGATCTGGAAGTACCGGTCGAACCCGCTGCACATGAAGAGCTGCTTGTAGATCTGCGGCGACTGCGGCAACGCGTAGAACTCACCCGGGTGCACGCGGCTCGGCACGAGATAGTCGCGCGCCCCTTCGGGCGTCGGCTTCGTCAGGATCGGCGTCTCGAGCTCAAGGAACCCGCGCTCGCTCAGGTACGCACGCGTCACCTGAAGCAGGCGATGCCGGAGAATCAGGCTGGCCTGGAGCTCCGGACGGCGCAGGTCGAGATACCGGTGCCGCAGGCGCAGGTCCTCTGCCGGCAGCTTGTCATTCTTGCCGCGCGCCACCGGAATGGCCGGCGTCACCGCGGGGCCCACGACGCGAAGGGACGTCGCGCGCACCTCGATCTCGCCCGTGGCAAGGTCGGGGTTGCGCATCTCGGCCGGACGACGTTCCACGATGCCCTGCACCATCACCACCGACTCGACGCCGACGGCCGCCGCGTCGGCAATGGCCTGCGCACTCGCCCAGTCCGGGTTGAAGCTCACCTGCACCAGGCCCGCCCGGTCGCGCAGGTCCATGAAGACGAGTCCGCCCAGGTCGCGCGCGCGATGCACCCACCCGCCAAGCGTGACCGCCGTGCCTGCGTGCTCGGCGCGAAGGTCGCCGCACCGGTGCGTGCGCTGCGACGTGGCGAAGACAGTCCCTTCGGTCAACGGTGTAACTCCCGGCGCGTCGGCGCCCAAGCGGCGAACAGCGCGAGGCCGATCGCGGCCCCGGCGGCATCCGCCAGAAGGTCACCCAGCTCCATGGCGCGGCTGGGCATCAGTTCCTGCTGCATTTCCGTCAGCGCACCAAACGCGATGGCGCCCACGAGCGCCGGCCACGCCGGCCGCTTGCTCGCCTCCAACGCCCACGCGCCCAGCATCGCCTGCACCGCAAACAGCCCGGCGTGCACGATCTTGTCGAACCCGATGCTCCGCAGCAGCCGCGGCACCTCCGGCGGAGACGGCCACAGCAGGAGCACCTCGATCAGCACCGCCCATCCCACCACCCACGTCCAGCGCCCACGCATCACGGCGCCTCGGCGCGCGCGAGCACCGCGGCGAAAGCCGCGGCGTCCTTCGCCTCGAACAGCGCCTGCTTCAGTGCGTCGTTGCGCATCAGGCGCGCCAGCCGTCCCAGCACCTTCAAGTGCGAACCAGCCGCGGTCTCCGAGGTGATCACGAGGACGCACACCCGCACCGGCACGCCGTCCGGCGCCTGATAGTCCTCCACTCCCTCGACGATGCCGGCCGACATGTGGATGCCGTCAATCGCATTCGTCCGCCCGTGCGGGACAGCCAGCCCATCCCCGATGGCCGTGCTCGCAATGGCCTCGCGCGACAGCACCCCCTGAAAGGCCGCATCCAGCATCGCTGGATCGGCATCGGGAAGCGCGAGTTCCAGAAGTTCCTGGAACAGGGCGTGACGTGAATGGCTGCCCAGCGGAACGCGAATGCGCTCCGAAGGGAGCAGTGCGGTGAGCAACCGGTACTCCGCAGGGGTAGAAACAGTGTAAAACTAACGGAGAAATGCACTTGGTGGTAGCAATGGGGCGCTTGACCGGGTCCCGCGTCGCGGGTATCGTGCGCTGATGCGCCGGTCCGCCCTTCTATTGTTTGGCATGGTGACCCTTCCCGGGGTGCTGGCGGCGCAGTTGGTCCCCGGCCGCGACCTCCTGTCGTTCCCGCTCGGACTCACGTCAGAGGCGCCGGCCCTTGGCACCACCGCGGGCTTCGGGCTCTGGAACCCGGCGAGCGTACTCGTGCCCGACGGAAGCCGCGCCCGGTTCGCCGTGGGGACGATGAGCGCTCCCGTGGACCTGGCCGTGACGGCACAGCTCGCCACGGTGGCCGGGCGCTGGCGCGACGGCACGACCGTGGCCATTGGCATCGCGCACGCCGCGGTGAACGACCTGCTGCGCACGGACTCCGACCCGCAGTCCATCGGCGACGAGATCCAGTACGCCACGACGCTCGTCTCCCTCATGGCGGCGCGCCGCCTCGGGCCGGTCACGCTCGGCACCGCGCTGCGCGTGCGCAGCGGACGCCTCGACAACATCTCGCGCCATGCGGTCTCCGTGGACGTCGGCGTGATCTCCCGTGGACTCGGACCGCGCGACATCCGACTGGCCGCCTCGTCGTTTCTCGCGAGCGCGGCCTCCAACGAGCACGAACGGGCGGAGCTGCTGACGGCCATCGACGCCCGTCTGGCGGGCACGGATTCACTGCGGACGAGCCGCATCGGCGCCAGCTACACGGCGGGCGATGGCCTGACGAGGGAGACGTTTGGATACGCCGCGGCGCGCTGGGCGCGCCTCGAGGGCCGCGTCGGTGCGGCTCGCACCGAGGCGTTCGGCCACACGAACTGGCGCGGGCGCCTCGGGGTGGCGTTTCATCACCGCGGGTACGTCATTGGCGTGGCGCGCGAGGAGGGGGCCGGCAACTTGTCGGCGACCTACCAGTTCACCCTCAGCTCGGTCGTCAAGTGAGCGAGGGCGCCAACCGCGTGAACGTGCTCGACCTCGCGCCGGCCGAGGCCGAGCAGCGACTGCGCGACTTTGCGTCGGCGCGCGGCGTCGGCGCGTACCGCGGCAGCCAGGTGCTCCGCCACCTGTGGGCCGCCCCGGCGCCAGGTTTCCAGGTGATGAGCGACCTCCCCCTCGCCTTCCGGGCCGAGTTGGAGCGGGCGTTCGCGATGCCGCGGCTCGAGCTCGCCGACGAGCAGCGCTCCTCCGATGGCACGCGCAAGTTCCTGTTCCGGCTGCACGATGGCCAGACCATCGAAACGGTGGCCATTCCCGACGGCGATCGCGTGACGCTCTGCATCTCCTCGCAGGCGGGGTGCGCGCTGCAGTGCTCCTTCTGCGCCACCGGACTGATGGGGTTCTACCGCAACCTGCTGCCGTCGGAGATCGCGGGCCAGGTGCGGGAACTCGCGCTCCTGCCGGAGCCGGTGAGGCCGACCAACATCGTCTTCATGGGCATGGGCGAGCCGATGATGAATTGGAAGGCGGTGGACGTCGTGCTCACGATCCTCAACGATCCGAAGGGCTGCGGCATCGGGGCCCGCCACATCACCGTCTCCACGGTCGGCGTGCTGCCGGGCATCGAGGCGCTGGCCAAGCGGCCGGAGCAGTTCCGGCTCGCCATCTCCGTGCACGCGCCCACCGACGAGCTGCGGCGCATGCTGATGCCGGTGAACATCAAGTTTCCGCTGGAGCAGGTCATCGACGCCGCCGCCACGTTCAGTCGGCGCGTGACGTTTGAGTATGTGATGCTCGGCGGCGTGAACGACCAGCCCGCCCACGTTACGGAACTCGCCCGGCTCGCCAAGCGCTGCGGCGCGTTCGTCAACCTGATTCCGCTGCACCCCGGCGGCGCCGGCTCGTACACGCCCACGTCGCCCGACGGCATCCGCCGGTTCGCGGCCGGTCTCGCGAAGCACGGGGTGGAAGTGGCGGTGCGCAAGAGCCGCGGCACCGACATCGCCGCGGCGTGCGGGCAGCTACGGGTAGAGCGACTGCGGCGGCGGCCGCCACGACCGGCCGATCAGCACGGTGAGGTCGACGTAGCGTAGCGAGTCGGGGCGCGCCTCCACCCGCGCGCCACCCATCGCCATTGCGGCGAGCTGCGCCCAGTCGGCGTGCCCCGACCGATCGAGCACGAGCGTGCTGTCGAGACGCTCCGCGGACGGCGCGGTGCCTGTACCCACGACGTCGAATCCCTGGTCGCGCAGCCAGGCGGTGGCCAGTCGGCCGAGTCCACGCGTCGACGTCGCGTTCAGCACCTCTACCTTGATGCGCACCGAATCGGGGACGACGCGCGTCGGGCGCTTGGCCAGCGCCGCCGGGACATCGGCAGCGCCGTCCGCGGGTTCGTGCGGACCGCGCGGACGGAAGACGCCGGCGGCGATGGCCGCAAGCATGATCAGCAGGGCCACGCGACGCCGGCGCCGACGCGCCGCCGCGGCGGGCGGCGCCTTCAGCGGACTGAATTCCACAGCTTGACCGTTCCCTCGAAGATCCGGTTGCCCTCGCGCAGGGTCCATTCGAGCCGCATGCGAACGGCCTGCCGGAAGACCCCGTCGAAGTTGTGCCGCAGCTGCGCGGCGAGGAATGCGCGATCGGCATGCATGAAGCCGCGTCCCGGCTCGAGGAAGTCCGCCATGAACAGCGCGCGGCCGGTGCGATCCCACGCGGGGTGGCCCACGGTGTGCCAGCGCACCGCCTCGAGCACGCTCTGCCGCGACTCGCCCTCGCGCTCGAGCATCACCGCAGCGGCCGGTCCGTGCAGGATGCCATCCGGCAGGTCGGACCCCACGACGAGGCTGCGGAGCGCCGCCGGCGTGGCGTCGCGCAGCGCGTCATGCCAGCGACCGGCATCATGCCACGCCTGCGCCTCGGCCGCATCGAGCTGCATGTGCGCCGCCCAATCGTCGAGCAGCGCCGTCACCCGCCCGATGTGCGCGCGCCGCTTCTCGCCGACCACCGCCCAATCGGGCAGGACGGGCGGCGTCATGCCCCGCGCTCGTCGAGCGCGCCGCGAAGTTCGCGCGCGAGCGCGACGGCGGCGTCCACGGACTCGCCGGCCGCTCGCACGATGGCGCTCCCCACGACGATGCCGTCGGCGTGGGCGCCGAGGGCGCGCGCCTGTTCCGGCCGCGCGATGCCGAAGCCGACGCAGATCGGCAGCGTGCAGACGGCGCGCAAGGTCGCAATCGTGTCCGGCAGCTCGGTGGGCAGCTGCGCGCTGACGCCCGTCACGCCCAGCCGCGAGATCAGGTAGACGAAGCCGCGGCCGTGCCGCGCGATCTCCGCCATGCGATCCTGCGGCGTGGTGGGCGCGACGAGTCGCACGAAATCGAGCGGTCCCTCGCCAAGCCAGGCCTCGCGCGCCGCATCGGCCCCCACCGGCAGGTCGGTGACGAGCACGCCATGCACGCCGGCGTCGGCCGCGCGCCGCAGCACATCGGGGCCCGCGGCGAGCAGCGGATTCAGGTAGCTGAACAGCACCACCGGAATGCCGAGCTTCGCCCGGCTCACGAGCGCGAGCGCACCATCCAGCGAGACGCCATGCGCGAGCGCCGTCTGCGAGCTGGCCTGGATGACGGGTCCGTCGGCCATGGGATCGGAGAACGGCACGCCGACCTCGAGCACGTCGGCGCCGGCGGCCTCGAGGCCCTGCCAGAGCGCGACGCTCCGCTCGGGATCCGGGTGGCCGGCGGTGGCGTAGCAGACGAGGGCGCGGCGTCCCTGGGCGCGGAGCGCGTCAAAGCGGGCAGTCAGCACGGGCGGATTAGACGAAGTAGTCGCCGACGCGAATGCCGTACTTGTCGGGATCGGCGGTCTTGATGATGGTGCGGCGGTAATCGCCGGCCTCGTTGCGCTCCGTCAGGTCCACCACCGTGCCGGGATACTGCACGTTGCCCATGTCGTCGCTCACGATGCGCACCAGCGGGCGCGACACCATCTCGGGGTCGGGGTTCGCCGCGTGGACGATGGCGAGTTCAAAGGTGTCGAGCACCAGGAACGTGCCCACCGGATAGACGCCGAGGAGGTTGATGAAGGCCTTGACGATCACCTGGTCCATGCCGCGACGCGCGTTGTCGCGCATTTCCTGCAGCACCGCGGACGGCGCCATGGGCGTCGTCTGGTACGACCGGCGCGACGTGGCGGCGTCGAAGCCGTCGGCCACCGCCACGATCTTGGAGTAGAACATCATCTCCTTCGTGCGGAGGGAGCGCGGATAGCCGGTCAGGTCGCGCTTCATGTGGTGCTGGAACGCAACGAGCATGGAGCGGTACGGGAACTCCTGCTGGTCCTTCACCGTGAACAGCGCGAGGACGCCCATCCACGGGTGCGAGGCGATGGCGCGCCACTCCTCGTCCGTCAAGACGTCGACCTTGTTGATGATCTCGGCCGGCACGCGCGCCTTGCCGATGTCGTGGAACAGCGCCGCCATGCCAAGGTCGTAGAGCTGCAGGCGCGTGAGCGCGAGTCGCCGGCCGAGGGCGATGGAGAAGATGCAGACGTTCACGGAGTGCGTGAACGTGTAGTCATCGTAGTCCCGAATGGTCGTCAGGCCGACCAGCGAGGTCTCGTCGGACAGGATCTGGTCGACGATGCCCTGCACCACGCGCTTGATCTTCTTGATGTTCGCGCTCTGCCCCATGCGGACCGAGTTGATGACTTCCTTGGTCGCGGAGACGGACTTGGCGTAGGTGCGCTTGGCCTTCTCCTTGGACTCGACGCGCTCGCCGCCCTGCTCGTCGTCCGACTCCACCAGCGGCGCGAGCTCGAACGCCGTGATGCTGGTGTCCGTGAGGCGCTTTAGAAGCGCCTCGAACCGCTCCACGGCATCGCTGCCCTGCGGGTTCATCAGGAAGCCGAGGAGCACCGTCCAGTCGCGCGTCGCGGGCGCGCGCAGGGTGCGCAGCGTGCCGATGCCGTTCTGGCGGAACTGGTTCAGCAGCGCGCTGAAGCTCGAGTAGTTCTCGAGGTCGAGGCGCAGGCGCGTGCTGTTCACGAAGATGAACTCGCCCGCGATGCGGAACTCGCACTCCTTCTCGCGCGTGAGCAGGTCGTTCGTGATCTGCGACAGGTCCTGCAGCGACTGCTGCACCACGGAGTTCTCGAACGGATAGAGCCGCAGGTTCCGGATCGTCCCGTAGAACGCCATGATGAACGCGCGGCTCGCCACGCGCACGTAGGCTTCGCCGGTCACCTCGCCCATGGCCTGCATGGCGACGGACCCGCGCATCGCCACCGACGGGCGCGACGGAGTGGTCATTGGCCGCCTCCCCCGCGCAGGGCGCGCGTCACGGCGTTGCGCACGACGACATCCTTGTCGCCCTCAGCCCGCTGCAGCGAGTCACGGGCCGCGGCCGTGCCGATCCGGCCGAGGGCCACCGCCGCGCACGCCCGCAGTTCCGGGTCTTCCTTGCGGGCGAACAAGCCGCCCTTCGCGTTGAGGACGCCGTCGAGATAGGGCACGCCGGCATCGCCGCAGAGCGAGCCATAGAGCTCGAAGAACGTGAGGCGCTCCGTCCGGTCGGCCTCGCGCAGCTCCTTGCCCTTCACCGCCGCTTCGGCGCGCGACAACGCCGGGCGGTACTGCCGCGACATCAGCGTGCGGGCCGCCTGGACGCGCAAGTCGCGGTCGGCGTCGCCGAGCGCGCGCTCCATGGCCTGCAGCGCCCCCGGCGACCCGATGTCCCCGAGCGACGAGAGCGCCGCCAGGCGAAACTCACGGTCGCCCTGCTCGAGCACCTTCGCCATCGCGGGCACGCCGGCGGCGGTGCGCATGGCGCCGCAGCGACGAATCGCCTCCAGCGCGACGTCACGCGACGGGTCGGTGATGAGCTTGACCAGTTCGCCGATCGCCGATTCGGCGATGCGGCTCGCCGCGGACTCGAGCAACGGACGCAGGCCGACGATCTGGGCCCGCGGCAGCCACGCGAAGATCGTGGCGAGCGCGGTCGGCCTCAACTGGCCGAACAGATCGTTCAGGTCGGCGGACGACGGCAGCACGGGGGCGGCGTCCATGGCCTCGAGCAGCTGCGACAGCGCCGCCGGTTCGCTGAGGCGCACCGACAGCGACGCGAGGCGATCCTTGGTCTCGGGCTGCACGTCGCGCGCCCGCTCCAGCGTCACCGTCGCCTCGCGCAGCAGGTACGCCACCGCCGCGAAATGGCCGGCCGAGAGCAGGTGCAGCATGAGCGCCTCGATGTCGGCCAACACCTCGGCGCGCACCAGCGGGTCGACCTGGAACTCGAAGATGTCGAGCAGCGAATCGAGCACGGCGCGCCGCAGGTCGGTGGAGTACTCCCGCAGCGTCTCCTCCCGCAGGTACTCCACCTCCTTCTCATCCAGGAAGTAGAGCGTGGAGTCGAAGTCCTCCATGCTGACAATGCCGGAGCGCGCCGGCTTCTCCGCCGAACCACTGCTCGCACCGGCCTCGGCCTGCTCGGCCCTGGCCTCCGCGATCGCCTCACTGGGATCCGCGCTGTCGCCGCCGCTGAGCCGGGGCCACTTCCCCGGCTCCGGCGACGCCTCGAGCGGCGCCGACTCATCCGACACATCGACGTATCGATACTGCAGCGTCGTGAACTCGTTCTCCCACAGCAGCGTCAGCAGGTCGTCCGTGTTGGGCAGCGCGTGGCGCACCTTGGGGATGATATCGAGGAAATCCACCAGCTCCTTTTCCTCGAACCCCTTCTGCAGCGTGAGCTCGCGCAGCCCGTCCTTGAACAGCGTCCACGGCAGCGAGTCGGAGGCCTTGGTCGGCTCCTCGAAGACCTTGTGCCCGAACCACTCGAGCGCCGTGTCACTCACGGTCAGGCGCACCGCGTCCGTCTCCTCCCAGAGGGGGACAAAGACGGCGCGCGCCTGCTCCAGTGCGCGGACGTAGCTGGGGTTGTTGTGGTTGTTGAGGTACAGCAGGTGCGACCGGATGGTCTTGTCGAGCTGGCGCAACATCTCCGCCACGAGCTGCGGCGAAAATGGCGGCTCGAGATCCTCAGGCCCCTGATCGGGGACGGCGGCCGTGGTCGCGGTCATCTATAAAACATACGGCCTAGACGTGCAAACGTCACGGTCAGCCGACACCCTGCCCGAGCTCGCTGACCTGGGCCACATCCTTGTCGCCGCGACCACTCACGCAGAGCAGCACCGGCTCGTCGGCCGCCCACCGGCCGCGCTGCGATGCGATCCACGCGACCGCGTGGGCCGTTTCCAGCGCCGGGATGATCCCCTCGAGCCGCCCGAGGAGCGCGAAGCCCTCCAGCGCCTGGTCGTCGGTGACGGACACGTACGTTGCGCGCCCGGTGTCCTTGAGGTGCGAGTGCTCGGGTCCCACCCCGGGATAGTCCAGGCCGGCTG
The DNA here is from genome assembly GCA_016218305.1 of Gemmatimonadota bacterium. Taxonomy (GTDB): domain Bacteria; phylum Gemmatimonadota; class Gemmatimonadetes; order Gemmatimonadales; family Gemmatimonadaceae; genus PNKL01. The sequence goes on from JACREJ010000010.1 coordinate 16,139, forward strand.
AAATCGAATGGGCCGGATACACCTGGCCGTGCGCGTCCTGCAGCAGGTAGCTCAGCGCGCCGTGGAGCACGCCGGGCGTGCCACGCGTGAGGCTCGCCGAGTGCGCCCCGCTGTCGAGTCCATGTCCCGCCGCCTCGACCCCGACGAGCTCGACGGCAGCGTCGTTCACGAAGGGATGGAAGATCCCCATGGCGTTGGAGCCGCCGCCGACGCAGGCGACCACGGTGCGCGGCAGCCGCCCGGCGCGCTCCAGCATCTGGCGCCGCGCTTCGCGGCCGATGATAGCCTGGAAGTCGCGCACCATGCGCGGATACGGCGCCGGCCCCACCACGGACCCGATGATGTAGTGACTCGTCGGGCAGGTCGTGACCCAATCGCGGATGGCCTCGGTGGTGGCGTCCTTGAGGGTGCGCGTGCCCGCCGTCACCGGCACGACCGTCGCGCCCATGAGGCGCATGCGATACACGTTCAGCTGCTGGCGGCGCATGTCTTCCTCGCCCATGTACACCACGCACTCGAGGCCGAGGCGCGCGCACACGGTGGCGGTGGCGACTCCATGCTGCCCGGCGCCGGTCTCGGCGATGATGCGCCGCTTCCCCATGCGGCGAGCCAGCAGCGCCTGGGCGAGCGCGCTGTTGATCTTGTGCGCCCCCGTGTGATTCAGGTCCTCCCGCTTCAGCCAGACCGGGGCGCCAACGCGTTCCGAGAAGCGCGGGGCATCGCTGAGCGGTGACGGACGGCCGACATAGTGCTGCAGCAGCCCATCGAGCTCGGCGTGAAACGCCGGATCGGCCAACGCGGCGTCGAGCGCCACTTCGAGTTCGTCCAGCGCCGGCACGAGGGTCTCCGGCACGTACCGCCCGCCGAACGCACCAAACCGCCCGTCCACCACGCCCTGCGTCTGCATCTCACCTTCCTCCGCGCGCCGTCGCTTCGGCGAAGGCGCGCATCAATGCATGATCCTTGATTCCCGGCGTCGATTCGACCCCTGAGGATACATCCACAACGTCGGGGGCGACCAGCCCGATCGCGCGTTCCACATTCCCGGGACGCAGCCCTCCCGCAAGCACCAGCCGCCTCGGGCGCCCCGCCTCGTCGAGCGCCGACGCGAGGCGCTCCCAGTCCACCGCGACGCCGGCACCACCGAGCGTCCCGGGCACCAGGGCATCCACGAGCACGGCGTCCACCCCGTCACCCGCCGAGCGCAACGCCGCCGAAGCCCCGGCTGCGGGCACGCGGACGACGCGCCAAATCTCGCCTGCAAAACTGCGCCGTAGCACATCCACCAGCGCCGCGTCCGACGCTCCGTGCAGCTGGACGACGTCCAGCGCCGCGGCGGTCGCCGTGGCCGCGATGACATCGGCCGACTGCGCTCCAAACACACCGACGCGCCGTGGCCTTGGTGCGCCAGTCGCGCCGTCAAGTACCTCGCGCGCCGATGCCGCGTCGAGATGGCGCGGACCGCCTGCGAAAACGACGCCGAGGTAGGAAGCCCCCAGCGCACCGCCCACTGCCGCGTCGACGGCACGGGTGAGTCCGCAGAACTTCACCTCAGCCACGCGCGTGCCTCGCGACTCCCGTCAGGCGACGGACGGCATCCACGGGCGACGAGACGACGGACAGCGCCGATCCCACGAGCACGGCGTCCGCGCCGAGCGCCGCGGCGCGGCGCACGCCGTCCACATCCTGAATGCCGCTCTCGTAGACGGCCGTGCGCTCCGGTGGCACGAGTCGAAGCAGGCGCTCCGACACACGATCATCGATCGCCAGCGTCTCGAGGTTGCGGTTGTTCACACCGATCACGCCGTCGGGCACGCCGAGCGCGCGCTCCAGCTCGGCTTCGTCGCGCACCTCGAGCAGCAGGTCGAGGCCGATGGACCGGGCGGCAGCGGCCAGCGCGAAGAAACGGTCGGCGCGAAGGGCGCGCGCGATGAGCAGCACCGCGCTGGCCCCCGCGAGCCGGGCTTCGAGCAGTTGCACCTCATCCACGATGAAGTCCTTCCGCAGCAGCGGAATGTCCACACGGCCCCGAGCGTCGGCGAGATCGTCGAGCGATCCGCCAAACTCGGACGGCTCGGTCAGGATGGAGAGCGCGGCCGCCCCGCCGAGGGCGTACTCCGAGGCACGCGCGCCGGCGTCCAGCGTGTCGTCGAGCACGCCTCTGCTCGGCGACCGCCGCTTGATCTCGGCGATGACCGCAACGTCAGGACGCCCGAGGGCTGCGGCAAACGACGCGGTGGGGGTCAGTTGGGCCATCCGCCGCTCGAGCGCGCGCAGGTCCGCCCGGGCCGCTTCGGCCCGGGCCGCAGCCCGGCGAGCCAGCCGGCCCAAGGGGCCCGTGGGTTCCTTCCAGCTACCCTGTTGCGCTTCGGTCAATGTTCGGCTACCGTTACTTCGGGGTTTGTTCGCTCGTCTTTTTTCGCACAGCATCCTGAGACCGCCACCATCCAGCCGGTACCGTCGCCATGCCGCTCACCAAGCGCCAGCGCCAGATTCTCGACTACCTGCAGGGGTACCAGGGCGACCACGGATACGCCCCGAGCTTCGAGGAGATCGCCGCGTACTTCAACTATAACTCGTTGGCGACGGTGCACGAACACCTCACCAATCTCGAGCGCAAGGGCTACATCAAGCGCAGCTACAACGAGAGCCGCGCCATCGAGATCCTGCCGTCCGAGGCGTTCCACCAGTCCGTGGAGCTTCCCCTGCTCGGCGCGGTGGCGGCCGGCGCGGCCATCGAGCACTCCACGAGCGGCGAGACGGTGGCCGTTCCCGACGACTTCGTGAGCCGGGGCGGGGCGCACTACGTGCTGCGCGTGCGCGGCAACTCGATGATCGACGACCATATCACCGACGGCGACCTGGTGGTGGTCAACCAGCGCCAGACCGCCGACAATGGCGAGATGGTCATCGCGATGCTCAACGGATCGGCCGCGACCGTCAAGCGCTATTATCGCGAGCGGGATGGTCGCGTGCGCCTGCAGCCCGCCAATGAGGCGCTGGCACCGATGTACTTCGACCGCACTGACGACATCCGCATCGAGGGAGTCGTCGTGGGGGTCATGCGGAAGTTCTGATGCCGGCGGTTTCGGCAGGCTGACGGCGGCGCGTTCGCGCCGCCCGCTGGTCAGCCCCTGTCTGCGGCGCGCCTGGAGACGGTCCGCAGTCTCTCGAGCGCATCGCGTCCCGCCCCATCGCGCAGGGCATTCCGGGCGATCGCCAGCGCCGCCGGGAAGTCGGCGGCGAGTCCCGAGACGTAGATCGCCGCCGCCGCATTCAGCGTCACGGCCGCAATCGCTCCGGGGCGCCCGCGCCCGCCGAGCACTTCGGCCACGACGCGCGCATTGTCGGCCGGCTCCGCGCCGGCGAGATCCGACTCCGCCACGGCTGGCACCCCGAGCCGTTCCGGCTCCAGCGTCCAGGAGCGCGCTTCACCGTCGACGAGTTCCAGCACCGTCGTGCTGCCCAGCGGCGAGATCTCGTCGAGACCCGGGGCCCCGTGCACGATGAGACTGTGCGTCGTGCCGAGCGCCTGCAGGGCACCGCCGACAAGGCCGAGTCGCCGCTGGTCGGCCACGCCGATGACCTGCCGCCCGGCGCGCGCCGGATTCGCCAGCGGCCCGACGAGGTTCATCACCGTCTGGATCGCGAGTTCGCGGCGCACGGGACCGACGTGTCGCATGGCCGGATGCATGGACGGCGCGAACATGAACACGATGCCCGCCGCGTCGAGCACCTCACCCATGCGCGGCACCGGGATGTCGATGCGCACGCCGAGCGCCTCGAGCACGTCGGCACTGCCGGACCGGGAGGTGAAAGACCGGTTGCCGTGCTTGGCAACGCGAACGCCGGCACCGGCGGCGAGGAGCGCGGCCGCCGTGGAGATGTTGAAGGTGGTGAGCGTTCCGCCCCCCGTGCCGCAGGTGTCCACGAGCATTTCCGGTGCGTCGGCCTGCAGGACGGTCATGGCCTCCCGCAGCGCCGCGGCGACGCCGGCCAGCTCCTCCGGCGTCTCGCCCTTCACGCGCAGCCCCATCAGGAGGGCCGACACCAGCGCGTCCGTGCCTTCGCCACGCATCACGCACCCAAACGCAGCCGAGGCCTCGTCCCGAGCGAGCGACTCGCCGGCGGCGAGGCGGCGGATGGCGGCGTGCAGCGGTCCGCTAGTCATGGATGCGGTTCAGCAGCTGCTCAGGCAGGCGGGCCTCGAGTGCGATCAGGGAGATGACGAGGCCGAGCAGGCGGACGCGCTCCACGTCTTCCTCCACGAAGAGTCCCCGCTGCGCCCGGTTGGTGAGGTTCACCACGCCGATCAGCTCGTCGCGAATGACGAGCGGAAACGAGATGAACGACCCCGTCGTGAGGTACTCGTCGCGCAGCAGCGGCTGAGCCTGCGCGTCGGAGGCGTCCACCACGAGCAGCGGCTGGCGGCTCGCCGCAACGCGGCCGGCAACGCCCTGCCCCACCGTAATGCGCGCCCCCTCGTGCACGTGCGGCGCGAGGCCGCGGGAGGCCGCGAGGTAGAGGGTGTCCGGTTCCGGGGCGCGCAGAAAGAGGGAACAGCGCATCGCCTGCATGTCGTCGCCGACCAGCGCGAGCAGCCCCTCGGCCAGCCGCTGCGGGTCGACATGGTGCGCGGCCAGGTCGAGGACGCGGTCGAGCAGGTAGATGGTGCGCGTGCGCTGGCGCAGGCCCTCGCTGCGGCGATGCAGCTCGATGTGCGCCTGCTCGAGCTGGCCGACCGCGGCGGTCACCTGGTGCTCAAGCGCGCGCAGCCGCGAGGCGGTGCGCCGGGCGTCCTCCGCACCGCGCGCCATCTCGCGCGCCTGCTGCACCGTCTGCCCGGCGCGCGCGGCGTCCGCCGCGCCGCGCGCCTGCGTCAGCTGCTGCTCCATCCCGGTGAGCTTCGCGACGTATTCCCCGTGCACGCGCTGCGTGACGTCTTCCAGTGTGCGCGCGGCTTCGGCGCGCGCCTCGCGCTCCGCGAACCGGGCATGCGCCAGCTCGAAGAGCGCGGCGAGCGCGCCCGCCTTCTCGATGACGCGCGCGCCAAAGACGCGCCGGGGCTCATGCAGCGCGAGCACCGCGGCCAGCTCGCCGTCAAAGCAGACGCCGCGCAGGGAGAGGTCGCCGGACTCGCCCAGGGGTGGGAGCTGCAGCATCCGCGCAAACGTGTCGGACTCCTCGCCGACATCCACGAACGTGCCGCCGGCCTGCACGCGCTGCACCACGGCGGACGAGAACTGGCGCAGCGCCACCTCGAGCGGCGTGCGCACCACCGTGCCCTCGTCCCACGTCAGGCACTCGACGAGCTTGCCATCGCGTGCATCAAAGGGGAGAAACGCCACGACCACCGCCCGGTCGACCTCCGCCATCCCCTCGGCCAGCGCGACGAACGCCGCCTCCAGGCGCGGAGCGGCGGCGAGGGCGTGGGCCAGAGAAGCGAGGGTGGATTCAGACATCCAGCGGCGGGGCGAGAAGGGCGGGCGAAGGGCGCCGACGGCGCCCGGGGCGGCCAGCGCGGCCACCTGCGGGAACGTGAGGCCTACGTCGAGCCCTGTCAATCGGTTGGGCAATGCTCATTTGCTTGATCGCGCCCGTGCCGACGGCTATTTTCTTCGCAATGGCGGGACGCGTGTTTCAGCTCGTGTTGCACTATGACGGCACCGACTTTTCCGGCTGGCAGGTGCAGCCGGAAACGCGAACCGTGCAGGGAACCCTCGAATCGGCCCTGGCCCGTCTCTGCGGCGACACGGTCCGGGTGACGGGAGCGGGCCGAACGGACGCGGGGGTTCATGCCCGCGGTCAGGCGGCCTCGGTTGAAGTACCGCCGCATTGGACGCCGGACCGGCTGAGGCATGTGCTCAATGCACAGCTTCCCGACGACGTCTTCGTGGCGGCGGTGCACGAGATGCTACCGGAGTTTCACGCGCGGTTCAGCGCCACCAGTCGGCGGTACAGCTATACCGTGGGGCTCGATGAGTCGGCGCGCTCGCCCTTCCGGCGGCGCTGGGAGTGGCCGCTCGATCGACCCGTGGATGGCGACGCGCTGGCGTGGTGCGCGGCGGCGCTGCTCGGGGAGCATCAGTTCTTCGGGTTTGCGGTGCGCGGCACGGCGCCGGACGATGACGACCATCGCTGCGAGATCCGTCTCGCGCGCTGGCGCGTGGTGCCGGGCGGGCGGGTCTTCGATGTCGAGGCCAACCGCTTCCTGCACCATATGGTGCGGTTCCTCGTCGGCACGATGATCGAGGTGGCCACGCACCGGCGCCCGCGCGAGGAGTTCGCCGCCCTGCTCGTCGCGGATGCCAACGATGAGGTGTCACCGCCGGCTCCGGCCTGCGGACTGTGCCTCGAGCAGGTCACTTATCCCGCCGCCCTGTATCTTACCTCATGATGCGCATCTACCACGCTTCCGTCGCCCTCGATGAAGTCCGCTGGGCGTTCGCCGCCGGCCTGATCGACGGTATTGTCGCCACCCCGGCCGTCATCGCGGCGCAGCTGCCCAATGCGGACCCGCGCGAGCTGGTCCAGGAGCTGTCGTCGGCCGTCCCGCTGCCCATCATCGCCTCGGTGCGCGCGGTCAACCGCGACGAGCTCTACAAGGGCGCGCGCGAGCTGTCCCGCCTCGCCGAGCAGGTCATCGTCGCCGTGCCGCTCGTGGAGGACGCCCTGCCCGCCATCAAGCGCCTGAGCGCCGAGGGGGTGCGGGTCGCCGTCACGCTGGTGCACAACGCGGCGCAGGCCGCGCTCGCCGCCAAGGCGGGAGCGGCGTGCGTCACCATCGCCGTCGATGCGGCGGCGCACGTGGGCGACGACCCCACGCTCGCCATCGCCGAGTCGCGGGTGATCTTTGACCGGTTCGGCCTCGAGTGCGACATCATCGCGGCGGGTCCGTCCAGCACCCGCGCCTTCATCGACGCGATGGCAGCCGGCGCCGATGGCGCCGTGGTCACCACCGACGTGCTTAAGGCCCTCCTCCAGCACCCGCTCACCGATCGCGGCTTTGACCGCTTCCTCGGCGAGATCAGCCGTCGTCCCAAGCCCCGGCGCCCGCGATGACCATGACGCGCCTCTCCCCGCTCTGCTTCGCCCTGCTGCTCGCCTGCGAGGGCGCTTCTCCGTCGCAAACCGCCGCGCAGGGCGTGGCCGCGCGCCGCGAGGCCAACGTCCAGATCGCACAGTCGCGCCGGTCGGCGATCACCGACGCCGTCGGCCGCGTCGCACCGGCCGTGGTGACGGTGCAGACCGAGACCGTCTTCCGGACGCCGGTGGATCCGTTCGCGTTCTTCTTCGGCAACCGCGAGGGCGGCACGCAGACGCGGCCGGGCATCGGGTCGGGATTCATCACCCAGGCGAACGGCGTGATCGTCACCAATGCCCACGTCGTGGCCGGCACCTCCAACGTGAGCGTCGCCCTGCGCGACGGCACGACGTATCCGGCGAAGGTCGTGGGCATCGACGAGATGAACGACCTCGCCGTCCTGAAGATCGAGGCGCGCAACCTGCCCACCGCACCGCTCGGCAGCTCGCGCGACCTGCTCATCGGCGAGTGGGCCATCGCCATCGGCAATCCGTACGGCTTCCTGCTCGGCAACTCGGAGCCGTCGGTGACCGCAGGCGTCATCAGCGCCACCGGGCGCAACCTCGTGGGCCAGAGCGAGGGCCAGGGCGTCTACGTGGACATGATCCAGACGGACGCGTCCATCAACCCGGGCAACTCGGGCGGCCCGCTCGTGAATGCCGCGGGTGAGGTGATCGGCGTCAACAGCTCCATCTACACGCCCACCGGCGGGTCGGTGGGACTGGGCTTCGCCATCCCGATCGACCGCGCCAAGCGCGTCACCGAGGACCTGCTGGCGCACGGCACGGTGCGACGCCCGTGGATCGGCGTGAAGCTCGAGCTGCCGCAGCAGAACAACCGCGACGCGCTGCGCGGCGGCGCGGTGATACGGACAGTGGCCCCTGGCTCGCCGGCGGCCACGGCGGGCCTCCAACCGGGCGACGTCATCATCCAGTCGCGCGATCGCATCGTGCGCAACGCCTACGACTGGGAAGCCGAGCTCCTCGAGATGCGCGTGGGCGAAGAGGCCGACGTGCGTGTCCGCCGCGGCAGCCGTGAACGCACGGCGCGCGTGCGCATCGCCGACTTGCCCGAGGTCGCCGCGCAGAAGGTCTCGGTGCTCAAGGAGATCGAGCTCGTGACGCTCACGCCCGCCATTCGCACCGAGCGCGGCGTGCGCGCCAGCCAGGGCGCCGTGGTGTACCGGGTCTCGGCGCGCGTCACCGAGGAACTCGGCGTGCAGGCCGGCGACGTGATCGTGCAGGTCAACCGGTCGGCGGTGACCGATGCGCAGCAGGCGGGACGGCTGCTCGAGTCCCTCACTGGACGCGGCCCGATTCGCATGCTCATCGAGCGCGGCGGCTTCCTCTACCCCATCGACTTCCAGATCCGATGACCGACACGGCGACCTGGAGTTCCCCGCTGGCCGAGCGCTACGCCTCGGCCGCGATGCTGCACCTCTGGTCGCCCGCGTCGCGGTACGGCTTGTGGCGCCGGCTGTGGCTCGCCCTCGCCGAGTCGGAGCGCGACCTCGGCGTGGACATCCCCGAGGCCGCGCTCGCGGAGATGCGTGCCCATCTCGACGACATCGACTTCGCCGCGGTGGCGCAATACGAGAAGCGGTTCCGGCACGACGTCATGGCGCACGTGCACGCCTTCGGCGACGTCGCCCCGGCCGCCCGCGGCGTCATCCATCTCGGGGCCACCTCGGCGTTCGTGACCGACAATGCCGACCTGATGCTGATGCGCCGCGGCCTGGAGCTGCTGCGCGCCCGGGTCGTGACGCTGCTGCGCACGATGGCGGCCTTCGCCGCGCAGTGGAAGGACGAGCCCGCCCTCGGGTACACGCACCTCCAGCCCGCCCAGCCGACGACGGTGGGCAAGCGCGCGACGCTCTGGATGCAGGATCTCGTCCTCGACCTTGCCGACCTCGACCATCGCATCGCGACACTGCCGCTGCGTGGGGTGAAGGGCACCACCGGCACGCAGGCGAGCTTCCTCGCGCTCCTCGGCGGCGACCACGCCAAGGTGCGCGACCTCGACGAACGCGTCACGCGCGCCATGGGGTTTGGCGCCTCGCTGCCGGTCACCGGCCAGACGTACACGCGCAAGCTCGACGCGCACGTGCTCGACGTGCTCGCCGGGCTTGCCGCCTCGGCGGCGAAGTTCGCCGGCGACATGCGCATGCTGCAGGCCTTCGGCGAGATCGAGGAGCCGTTCGAGAAGGAGCAGATCGGCTCGTCGGCCATGGCGTACAAGCGCAACCCGATGCGCAGCGAGCGCATCAACTCGCTGAGCCGGTTCGTGCTCTCGCTCACGCCAAACGCCAACCAGACGCACAGCGTGCAGTACTTCGAGCGGACGCTCGACGACTCGGCCAACCGACGGCTGGCGATCCCCGAGGCGTTCCTGGCCACGGATGCGCTGCTCATCCTGATGGAGAACATCGCGCGCGGCCTCGAGGTGCATCCGGCGCGCATCCGCCGGCGCCTCGCCGACGAGCTGCCGTTCATGGCCACGGAAGAGCTGATCGTGCGCGCCGTGCGCGCCGGCGCCGACCGGCAGGCGGTGCACGAGGTGATCCGCGTGCACAGCATCGCCGCGGCGCGCGCCATGAAGGACGAGGGCGCGCCCAACGACATGCTCAGCCGGCTGGCGGCCGACCCCGCGTATCCGGTGGCGATTGCCGACCTGCAGGACGCGCTGGACCCGGTGCGCTTCACCGGACGGTCCGCGCAGCAGGTCCGCGAGTTCCTCGACGAGGTCGTGCAGCCGCTGCTCGAGGCGGCCGGTGGCGCCGACGTAGGCCGCGAAGAGGTGCGCGTATGAGCCCGGTGATGGTGGGCACCACCAACCTGCCGCTGCCATGCATCCGGCGCGGCAAGGTGCGCGACGTGTACGCCGTCGGAGAGGATCGCCTGCTCCTCGTGGCCAGCGACCGGGTCAGCGCCTTCGACGTCGTGATGCGCGAACTCGTCCCGTACAAGGGAGCGGTGCTCACGCAGATCACGGCGTGGTGGCTGCGGCAGTTTGAACGCGAGATCGCCCACCACATGATCACCGTCGACGCGGACGAGATTGTCGTCCAGACGCCTGCACTCCGCCCCTTCCTGCCAGAACTCCGCGGCCGCGCGATGCTCTGCACGCGGACCGAGGTTTTCCCGATCGAGTGCGTGATCCGCGGCTACATCAGCGGCTCGGCGTGGAAGGAGTACCGCGCCGCGGGCACGCTGGCGGGCGAGGCACTGCCCGCCGGGCTGCTCGAGAGTTCTCCGTTTCCCCGCCCCGTCTTTTCGCCGGCCACCAAGGCCGAATCGGGCCATGACGAGAACATCACGGTGGAGCGCATGCGCGGTGTGGTGGGGGCGGCCGACGCCGCCACGCTCGAAGCGCTCGCGCGTCGCGTCTACGAGCGCGGCCGCGACCTCGCGGCCGCCCGCGGCATCATCATCGCCGACACGAAGTTCGAGTTCGGGCGTGCGCCGGACGGGCGCATCCTGCTCATCGACGAAGTCATGACCCCCGACAGCTCGCGCTTCTGGCCGGCCGATCAGTACGGACCGGGCCGCTCCCAGCCGAGCTTCGACAAGCAGCCGCTGCGCGACTGGCTCGACGCCGAGCGGCGCGCTGGCCGTTGGGACGGCAACGCACCGCCGCCGACGCTCCCGGCGTCCGTGGTGGCCGCCACGAGCGACCGCTACCTCGACGCGTTCCGCCGGATTACCGGCACTCCCCTTGATACGAGCGAGCTGCAATGAGATTCGCGCGCGAAGGCCTGCCCTTCATGTGGGCCGCCGGCGTCATCGCGCTGTCGGTCGGCGCCGCTGCCTTCCGTTGGCCCAAGCCGCTGCTGGTGGCCGCCGCCGTCGTGAGCTTCCTGCTCGCGGTCTGGGTGGCCTATTTCTTCCGCGATCCAGAGCGGCACGGTGAGCGCGGACCCGGCCTCGTGATCGCCCCCGCGGACGGCAAGGTGGTGCAGGTGATGGAGGTGGATGAGCCCGCCTTCATGCACGGCCGCGCCATTCGCATCGCGATCTTCATGAACGTCTTCAGCGTGCACGTGAACCGCTATCCGGTGAGCGGGCGCGTCACCTACACGCACTACAACCCGGGCAAGTTCCTCAACGCCGCCGTGGACAAGGCCTCGCTCGAGAACGAGCAGTCGTCCGTGGGCATCGAGAGCGGCGCGCACCGGGTGCTCGTACGCCAGATTGCCGGTCTCGTCGCGCGCCGCATCGTGACCTACAGCCGTCCGGGCGACCGGGCGGACCAGGGCGAGCGCTTCGGCATCATCCGGTTTGGATCGCGCGTGGATGTCTACCTGCCGGTCGGCAGCACGCCGCGCGTGCGCGTCGGCGAGCACACCTCCGCGGGCACCACCGTCATCGCGGAGCTTCCCTGATGCGCCGCCCACGACTTCCCCGCCCGTCGCTCGTGATGCTGCCGAACGGCTTCACGCTCGGCAGCCTGTTCTTCGGCATCTTCGCCATCGTTGCCGCCTCGCGCGGCGAGCACGTGCGCGCCGGATGGTACATCGTCACGGCGGGCTTCCTCGACATGTTCGACGGCCGCATCGCCCGCGCCACCAACACCGGCAGCCGCTTCGGCGAGGAGCTCGATTCGCTGGTGGACGCCATCTCCTTCGGCGTCGCGCCCGCGCTCATGATGTACTTCGCCGAGCTCAACAGGACGGGGTGGGACTGGATCTTCGTCTGGCTGTACGTCGCCTGCGCCGTGATGCGCCTCGCACGGTTCAACGTCGAGCAGGCC
>JACREJ010000011.1 GCA_016218305.1 Gemmatimonadota bacterium
CCGATGTCCGCGAACTGAGCGCAACGCCGCGCGCCGACCGGTACGATGATCGGTTCCAGTCATACACGGCCCCCGCCGGAACGCGGATGGCGTACAAGGTGACCGAGCTGCGCGGCAACGCCGTCGTGCGCTGGGAGTACCGGCCGGATTCGACGGTGTTCGTTGTCTGGCAGCATGGACGCTCGCAGTTCACGGACCAGCGGCTCAACCAGTCCTGGTCGAGCGACTATCGCGACCTGTTCGACCTGCACCCGGACAACACCTTCCTCGTCAAGTTCGCGTACTGGCTCAACCGGTAACGCAAAGTGGGGGCGTCGGCGCGATCGCCGCACGCCCCCATGCGCCTTCTGATGATGGGGCTGGTCCGCTACTTCGCCGTGGGGCGGCAGGATGCCCGCGTCGATGACCATTCCCTCGATGGCCTCGGGGAGCATGGAGGGCCACAGCACGAACCCCTGCAGCAGGATCAGCGGCCGAGGCTTGCGTCCGGTGCCCGCGTAGCGGTGCCGTGCCCAGAGTTCGTACGCCAGCACCACGAACCCGCCGAACGCGGCGAAGACGCACCAGGTGACCAGCGCCACCTTCCACGTGAGGGTGATCGCCATCCAGACGCCGACCGCATAGCATGTCGCCAGGCACATCCCCCGCATGCTGCGCATCGCCCGGTTCACCACCACCAGGGCGCCGCAGAAGACGGTGATGCCAAACAGCATGAACGCCCACATGACATCGACGTACCAGATCGTCACACGCGCACTCCGATGGGGGGCAACTCGGCGGGGGGACAGTGCGCGAGGAAGATGGGGCCGCCGGGCGCATCACGCCAGTTCAGGCGGCCCTAGATTGGGACCATCGGGCCCCCCGGGCTGCCACGCAACCCTTTCCGGCCCACCGTTGTCTATCGCGCAGTTACGGAAGACACCCCCGCCCGAAGGTGCGTGAACGACTCTGAACTGATCGCCGGCCTACGCATTGGCGACCCGCGCGCAGAGCGACTGCTCTACGA
>JACREJ010000100.1 GCA_016218305.1 Gemmatimonadota bacterium
GGGGGGGCGCCGCTACGGTGTCGCCCCCACCACCGAACTCCGTGACCGGCATCCGTCCACTCGTTCGTTCACCAGCATCTCATTCCACTCCGCTCCCGACGGAATCGCGAAGGCGATATGCACCGCCTCGTGCTCTACACTGTGCACCACCTCATCGAGGGAGCGACGGCCGATGTTCAGCGGGTCCACGTCGCGCGCGACATCGATCTCGCCCGTGGACGACGCCTGCGCCGAAGCCAGGCTGCCGCCGACGCGCCACATGAATGGGCGCACGACGATGCGTTTGCCGGCCAGCGATCCCTCCAGCACGGCGCCGTAGGCCTGGCACGCGCCGCCGCGCGCCTTGAGGTCGGCCACGCGCAGGGCGACCGCGCGGATGACCTCGTTCCCCACAGAATCCGCGCCACACCCGTCACACGTGCGCGGCGCGACCATCAGGGCTGCGCGTTCGGGCCGTACTGCCGCAAGGTGCCTGTCCACCGGGGCCGGCGCCACCGCCACGCGCCCCCGCGCGCACGCGGCAAGCGACACCCCGGCGAGGGCGAGAACAGGCAGACGAGAGGCGAGGCGTCGCAATGCGGGCACGGGGACCGAACGCGGGTGGAATGGTCTCGAATACTGTAGCCTCCCCGCCGCAGCGCGCAACAATTTGGCGCGTCTGTCCTGTTTCGATGCTGGCCCCTTCGGCGTCGCGTGACCACCTTTAGCCCGTCTGCCGTCTGCCGTCTGCCATCTGCCATCTGCCCCGAAATGCCCTTCATCCGCGACCCCCTCTGGAACAACATCCGCATCGACGGGCCCTTTCTGCGGCTCGCCGACACGCCGGTCGTCCAGCGGCTTCGCTATGTGCGACAGCTCGGGCTGGCGCATCTCGTCTATCCGGGCGCGACGCACTCGCGGTTCGAGCACGCGCTGGGGGCCTTTCACCTCGCCAATCGCACCCTGCGCCGGTTCCAGGAAGCGGGGATGCTCGACGGCATGGCAGCCGACGAACCGCGCGTGGTGGCGGCCGCCGCGCTGCTCCACGACGTCGGGCACTACCCGTTCTCGCATGCGCTCGAGGAGATCGGCGCGATGCACCACGAGGCGGTGGCCGAGCCGATGATCACCGGCGGTGAGGTGGCCGCCATCCTGCGCAGCGAGATCGCCGTCGACGCCCCGGAGCGCGTGTTCGCCCTGATGCGCGGCGAGAGCGACTCGCCGCTGCAGGGGCTCATCAGCGGGTCGCTCGACCTCGACAAGACGGACTACCTGAAGCGCGACGCCCTGATGTGCGGCGTTCCATACGGCGAGATCGACGTGGATCGCCTGCTCCACGCCTTGGTCATCGTGGAGGATCCGCACCTCGGGCGCGCCGCGGTCGGCGTGCTGGAGAAGGCGCTGAGCGCGCTCGAGTCGCTGCTCTTCGCCAAGTACCAGATGTACCGCAACGTCTACTGGCACCACGCCGTGCGCAGCCCCACCGCGATGTACAAGCGGCTGGTGGATGACGCGCTGCGCGCCGGCGCACTGCAGTCCAGCGAACTCGTCGCGCACACCGACGAGGGCCTCCTGCACGCGCTCCGATCGCGCACGCCCGGCGCGCTGCTCGACGCCATCCTGTCGCGCCGCCTCTACAAGCGTGCCATGGAGTGCCCCGCCGCCGAGCTCGACGGCATCGACCTCGAGTGGATCGCCGTGGACCGCGAGCGCTCGCGCCGCGCCGAGGACGCCATCGCCGCCTCGCTCGGCTTCGCCCCCGGCGAGGTGCTCATCGACTATCCGCAGAAGGAGCAAATGCTCGGCCTCGACATCCCCGTCCTCACCCGCGACGGCCGCGTCGAGCGGCTCACGAGCCAGGGCATGGCGGGTGCCATCAACCTGCCCGTCCTCGCCGACCAGTTCTACCGTTCGGCACGCTGGCTGCGGGTCTTCACGGTGCGCCGCGTCAGCATCGCCCGGGACGACGTGCTGCGCCTCATCGGCGCCTAGCCGGCCAGCGGACGCAGGCCTCCTCGGCGGCCGGCCGGCACGCGCGTCAGCCGCGCGGCGTCAGCAGCAGCCAGGACTGGGGCGGCGTGCGATGCTCCTGCATCAGCGCCTCGAGCGTGCGCGGCATGCGCGTGCGCCAGGGTTCAGCGACGCCGGCGGGAAGCTGCGACAGTACGCGCGCTTCCACGCCGATGCGGCGCACGTCGTGCGTCGGCAGGAACCGGTGCACCATCACCGCCTCCGTCGGCGACTCCGCCGGCCCGTGGCATTCCACGAGGATCGTGGCGCTCGTGAGCGCACGCACCTGCCGCGGGTCGAGCAGGGTGGTCTCGCCGCCGTCGATGTCGCACACGATCAGCACGCCGCCGCCGGAGTCGAGGTCCGCGGCGAGGTGGGCACTGTCACAGTACCCTGCCACGGTCACACGGTCCTGGACGCCGTTGGCGCTGACCGCGCTCGCCAGCTGGGCGCGCGCCTCGTCGCTCCACTCATAGGCCTTCACCGTCACGGCGGGCATGAGACGCGCCATGCCCACGGCGTAGTAGCCGTAGCGCGCACCCACGTTGACCAGGGTACGCAGCGGACGCGAGGCCAGCTCGTGCACCACGGCGTTCAGCTCGCGTTCGTACGTGCCCAGCAACTCCGGCGCCACCGGGAGCCCGGGGAGCTGCATTCCCGCGAACGGTCCGCTCAGCACGCGGTCGTGAGATAACGCCCGCAGCCTGCCGAGGAGGAAGCGGCGCTTGGGGCGAAGGAGCCAGCGCACGCCATCGCGCAATGGCGCCGGGAGGGCCAGGAAGGCATTGAGCAGCGCGCCGCTGTGCTCCACCGTCCGTTGCCCAGTGACGAGCTGCCACAGGATCCGAACGACGCCGGGAGGCCCGGACGCGGCGCTCGTCACCCGGCCTTCGATCGTCCGTGCGCTTCGGCGAGCTTACGGGCGATGCCCCGATAGAAGGCGGCATCCGCGCCCTTCCCCTGCGCCTCGAGCGTGAGGGCGCACGTTTCCAGCGCGTAGAGAATGTTGCCCAGGTACAGCTGGGACAGCGCGCCGACGGTCTCGTCCTGGTCGCTCATCGCGCGCCCAGCGTCATCCCTGCTCGGCCGGGTCGAAGCTGACGACCTGGACCACGATGGCCGTGATGTTGTCGAGGCCGCCGCGCCCGTTGGCTTCGGCGATCAGCGCATCGACAATGCGCCCGGGACCCGAGCGCGCCAGCAGGATCTGCTGGAGCCGGCGGTCGTCCACCATGCCGGTGAGCCCGTCCGACGCAACAAGGAAGACATCGCCCGCCCGCACCTCACCAGCGTAGAGGTCCGGCTCGACCGTCTCACCGGCGCCGACGCACCGCGTGATGACGTTGCTGTAGGGGTGGTAGCGCGCCTGCTCCGGCGTCAGCAGGCCGGCATCCACCTGCTCCTGCACGTACGAATGGTCTTTCGTGAGCTGGGTCAACGCGCCGTCCCGCAGCATGTAGATGCGAGAGTCGCCGATCTGTCCGATCAGGTAGCGGCCTTCCGACAGCAGCAGCACCGACGCCGTGGTGCCCATGCCCTGCTTGTCGTTCTCCGCCAGCATGCGGTCGTAGATGGCGCGGTTGGCGTCGCGCAGCGATTGGGCCGTGCGGTCGGCCGCGTCGGGCTGCGACACGCTCTCCAACTGCAGCAGCGAGCGCGCCACGATCTGCACCGCCATCTCACTGGCCACCTCGCCCGCGGCGTGGCCACCCATGCCATCGGCGACCATGAACACCCCGCGGTGCGAATCCGCCTCGGCGAAAAACGAGTCCTCGTTCCCGGAGCGGACCATCCCCACGTCGGATCGAGCGGCAACTGCGAGATGCACGAGTTATCGCCCCGTCGAAAGGAGGATCATCAGGAGCGACGCACCGGCAGCGACGGCGGCCATGAGGAATGCAATCATAGCCCCGCACCCCTTCTTCTTGGCCTCGACCGGCGCCGCGACCGGCTTGGCGACGGCAGGTTTGCGCGCCTGGTCCACGGTCACGGCGGCGATGGCACGCGTGCCGCCGCTCTCGTCGCCCGCGACGGCAACCGGGCGGAACGTCATCTTGATGCCGCCGAAGCGAACGTCCGGCGCCCCCTCGACGCGCTGTTCGCCCTGGACGCGACGACCACCCACGTACGTGCCGTTGGTGGACTCCTGATCCACCACGTACCAGCCGCCCTCGCGCTTCTGGATCTTCGCGTGCGAGTCCGAGACACTCTCATCGGCGAGCACGACGTCGTTGTGCGCGCCGCGGCCCACGTTGGTGAGCGCGGAGTGGATCTCGAACTTCGTTCCCTTCAGCGGCCCCTCGTTCACGATCTCGAGCGTGGCCAGCGGCGTTCTCCCGGTAGGCGCCGGCTTCGCCGGCGGCGCGGGCGGGGTCACGGCGGCGACAGGCGGCGCCGGCGGCGCCGGCGGCGCGGCCGACGAGGCGATGGCCGACTCGAGGTCGCGTCGCACATCCGGAGTCTTCGGCGCGGCCGCGGCGGGCGCCGTTGGAGCTGGCGCAGCGGGAGCCGGCGGTGCAACCGGCTTGGTGGGCGGCGGTGGCGGCGGTGCCGCCTTCGCCTGGTCGGCGTAGAACCGGAACTCCTCGGGACCGATCTTGATCACGTCGCCCCGGCCCAGCACCTGCGACTGCTCGATGCGGGCGCCGTTCACGAAGACGCCGTTCGTGCTCAGGTCGTTCAGGTGGTAGCCGCCGGGCATGGGCACGATCTCGGCGTGCTTGCGCGACACCTCGGACGACGAGATCACCACGTCGTTGCCAACCTCGCGGCCGATCGAGATGCCGTCGTCGAGCACCTGGTACTCGCGACCGTCGGTCAGCGAGACGAGACGACCGCCGCGGGCGAGCGTCGGCTTGGCGGGGGCGCCGGCCTTGGCGGCGCGGGCCATCTCGGCCACCTGGGCGCCGGAAACGAACTGGGTGCTCCCGCCCTGCTTCACGTCGCCGTAGCGCAGTTCCTCGCCGCCCATCTCCACTTTGTCACCGTGGAGCAGCGGGCTGGGCTCGACGCCCAACTGGATGCCGTTCAAGAGGATAACCGCATCCGTGGAGTCCCGCCGAATGACGGCGCTGCCGTCGGCGGCCAAGGTCACGACGGCTCGCAGCGAAGCGTCGTCTCCGGGGAGCTGGAGAGCGGCGCCAGGATAGCTGCCGATCGTCAGCCCCTCAGCGGGGACGGGATACTGCTTTCCGTGGAACTGGAGATACGCCATGGCCCCGTGAAGCTACCCGCCGCCAACAGGGGTGGCAACCCTTTTTGGGCCCCCTGGACGGGCCCCTTCCAACCGATAGAGGCGAGAGTACAGTCCGCCGGCCGCCAGAAGCGCCTCGTGGGTGCCTCGCTCGCGCACTTCGCCGTGATGCATGACCAGGATTTCGGTGGACGAGACGATGGTGCTGAGGCGGTGGGCGATGGCGATGGTGGTGCGCCCGGCCATCAGTTCCCGAAGCGCCCGCTGGATGTCGGCCTCGATGCGGCTGTCCACGGCGCTCGTCGCTTCGTCGAGCACCAGCAGGGCCGGGTCGGCGGCCACCGCACGAGCGAACGACAGCAATTGCCGCTCCCCCACCGACACCGACGCGCCCCGCTCCGCGAGCCGATGGCCGTATCCGCCTGGCAGCCGCGCGATGATGCGGTCGGCCCCCACGCGGTGCGCCGCCGCTGCCACCGCCTCGTCCGAGAGGGGGGCGGAGAGCCGGATGTTCGTCGCGACGTCATCGGCGAACAGGAAGATGTCCTGCTGCACATACCCCACCAGCGATCGCAGCTCCGCGACCGGCATGTCGCGAATGTCCACGCCGTCGATGCTGATGCGGCCGCGCTGCGGATCGTAGAACCGCAGCAGCAGGTTCACGATGGTCGTCTTGCCTGCCCCGGTGTGTCCGATCAGGGCGAGGGTCTCGCCCGGCTGTACACGGAACGAGACGTCCCGCAGCACCCACCGCGCGTCGGCGTCGCTCTCGGCGCGTCCCTCGACGGGAGCGCCGTCCTGCCGCTCCACCGCCAGTGCGGGGCCCGGCGTCGCCGCTGCGCGCTCCGGGTAGCGGAACCAGACGCCCTCGAACGCCACCGTCACGCCGGCGCCGGCCCGCCGTGCCAGCAGTCGCGCCGTCCCCGTGTCCGGCACCGTCGGCGCCGTGTCCAGCAGCGCGAAGATGCGCTCGGCCGACGCCATCGCCTGCTGCAGGATGTTGTACTTGTCCGACAGGTCCTGCAGCGGCTGGAAGAACCGCCGCGCCAGCTGCAGGAAGGCCGCCACCGTCCCCACGGTCACGAGCCCGGCTTCGACGCGCGAGACCGCGTTCACGATGAGCATCGCGAGCGCGATGGTGGTCAGCACCTCGATCGCGGGAAAGTAGAGCGCGTACACGCGCACCGAGGCGAGCTGCGACTCGAGGTGACGTGCATTCAGCGTGGCGAAGGCCCGTCCCTCGTCGGGCTCGCGGCCGAAGAGCTGCACCACCCGAATCCCCGTCAGCCGTTCCTGGAGAAAGGCGTTCAGCCGCGCCACGCGCGCGCGAATTTCGCGGTACGCCGAGCGCACGCGCCGCTGGAAGACGTGCGACACGAGGTAGATGCCCGGCACCACCGTGAACGCCGCGAGCGTGAGCCGCCAGTCGATGACGAACATCACCACGCCGATGGCGAGCAGGGCGGCCAGGTCGCCGATGGCAGCGATCACGCCCGCCGTGAACAGCTCATTGAGCGACTCGATGTCCGACGTCACGCGCGTGACCAGGCGTCCCACCGGCGTGGCGTCGAAGAAGGCGACCGACAGGCGTTGCAGGTGCGCGAAGAGCTCGCGACGCAGGTCGTGCATCGCACGCTGGCCCAGCAGGCTGGTGAGCACCATCTGGCCGTAGTCGGTGGCGAACTGTACGAGGAGCGCGCCCACGAAGAGCGCCGTGAGCCGCCCCACTTCCGCGTAGTCGCGCGCCGGCAGCGCGACGTCGATCACCCGCCGGGTCAGCAGCGGCCCTGCCAGTTGGAGCAGCCCCTCCACGAGCAGCAGGGCCAGCGCCCCAAGGGCAAGCGGCAGGTGCGGGCGGACGTAGCCGGCGAGCCGCCGCGCGAGGCGGCCGTCAAAGACGTTGCGGAGGCGTTCCTCGTCGTGCGCGGTGTCTGGCATCACCGGAAAACTAACGGGCCAATCCGGTGACCGCAGTGACGAATCGCGACCTCGCCCACGCGGGCACACCCGCGATCACCCATCGGAAGCCCAGATCGCACGCCCCAATCCCAATCCGAGCTCCCAATCCTAGATTCAAGGCGTGCCTGATTTCATCCGCGTCCGCAACGCCCGCCAGCACAACCTGAAGGGCATCAGCGTGGACCTCCCGCGCCGCGCCATCACCGTGGTGACGGGGCCGTCGGGGTCGGGCAAGTCGTCGTTCGCCTTCGACACCGTGTACGCCGAGGGGCAGCGGCGGTACGTGGAGTCGCTGTCGGCATACGCGCGACAGTTCCTCGAGCGCATGCAGAAGCCGCTCGTGGACTCCATCGAGGGCCTGTCGCCCGCCGTCGCCATCGAGCAGCGGAACCCGGTGCGCACGTCGCGCTCCACGGTCGGCACGGCCACCGAGATCTACGACTACCTGCGGCTCCTCTGGGCGCGCATCGGGCGCACGCTCTGCCCGCAGTGCCAGCGCGAGCTGCGCCCCGACACGCCGCAGGGCGCGGCCGACCAGGTGCTCGCCCTCCCCGTCGGCAACCGCGTGCTCGTCACCTTCCCCCTGCGCCTCTCCGACCTCGTGTCGCACGCCGTGGCCGTGGAGAACCTGCGCGCCGAAGGCTTCGTGCGCGTCGTCGCCGATGGGGCCAGCTACCACGTGGACGACCTCACCGGCAAGAAGCCCGATCTCACCAAGTGCGACGAAGTGCTCGTCGTCGCCGACCGCCTCACCGTGGACCCGGCCGGCCGTTCGCGCCTCACCGACGCCATCGAGACGGCGTTCCGCGAGGGCGACGGCGATTGCGTGGTGCTGGTGGAGACGCCAGCGGTGGATCTCCCATCTCCCATCGCCCATCTCCCATCTGTCTCCGAGCGCCTCCGCTTCACGACGCGCTTCGAATGCCCAGAGCACCACATCCGTGCTCCGCATCCCACCCCCCAGCTCTTCTCGTTCAACAATCCCCGCGGCGCCTGCCCCACGTGCAACGGATTCGGCGCCACGCTGGAGTACGATCTCGCCCTCATCGTGCCGCACCCCGAGCGCACGCTCCGCGATGGCGCCATCGACCCGTGGACGAAACCGCGCTACGACAACAAGCGGCGCGCGCTCGCCGAGGCGTGCAAGCGCGAGGGCATCCCGCTCGACCGCGCCTGGCGCGACCTCGGCGACAGCCAGCGCGAGTTCCTGCTGCGCGGCAAGGCCAAGGGGTTCGTGGGCATCCTGCGCCACCTCACCGCACTCGAGGAAAAGAAGTACAAGCAGTACATCCGGGTCTTCCTGCGGCAGTACCAGTCGGCGATGACGTGCACGGCCTGTCGCGGCGCGAAGCTGCAGCCCGAGGCGCTCAACGTTCGCGTCGGCGGCCGGCACATAGCCGACGTGGCCGCGATGCCGGTGGAGCTGCTCAACGCCTGGCTCGACGCGCTCGTGCTCACGCCCTCGGAGCAGGCCATCGCCGCCCACATCTGGCGCGAGGCGCGCGAGCGCGTGCGCTTTCTCTGCGATGTCGGGCTCACCTACCTCACGCTCGACCGCGCCACGCGCACCCTCTCGGGCGGCGAGGCACAGCGCATCGGACTGGCCAACTCCCTGGGCTCGCGCCTCGTGGACGCGCTGTACGTGCTCGACGAGCCGAGCATCGGACTGCACGCGCGCGACATGGACCGCCTGCTCCGCCTGCTCAAGCGGCTGCGTGACGGCGGCAACACCGTGCTGGTGGTGGAGCATGACCTCGAGGCCGTGCGCGCCGCCGACTGGATGCTCGAGCTTGGCCCCGAGAGCGGCGAGCGCGGCGGGCGCGTCGTGTACAACGGGCCGGCGTCCGATGCCGGCGCCGGCTCGCTGACCGGACAGTATCTCACGGGGGCGCGCACGATTCCCCTGCCCGAGAAGCGCCGCGCGCCGAAGCGGTGGATCACGCTCGACGGTGCGCGCGCCCACAACCTGCGCGACGTCGACTTCGCGCTGCCGCTTGGCGTGCTGACCGCCGTCACCGGCGTGTCCGGATCGGGCAAGAGCACGCTCGTGCACGACGTGTTCTATCATGCCCTCGAGGCGGCGCTCACCGGCGAGCACAGCGCGCGCCAGCACCTCGGCGAGACCGTCGGCCAGTTCCGGGCGCTCACGGGCACCGAGGCGGTGGAGGCGGTGGTGCTCATCGACCAGGAGCCCATCGGACGGTCGCCGCGGTCAAACCCCGTGACTTACGTGAAGGCGTACGACGAGATCCGCCGCATCTTTGCGTCGCTGCCCGATGCGCGGGCAAGGCGCTACACGCCCGGCACGTTCTCGTTCAACGTGAAGGGCGGCCGCTGCGAGAAGTGCGAGGGAGCCGGCGCCATCGCGGTGGAGATGGTCTTCCTTGCCGACGTCTTCGTCCCGTGCGAGGAGTGCGACGGCAAGCGCTTCAAGCCCGAGGTGCTCGAGGTGAAGTACTTCGGGCGTTCCATCGTGGACGTGCTCGAGATGACCGTGGACGAGGCCATCCGCTTCTTCCCGTACGAGGAGAAGCTCGGGCAGGCGCTCTGGCACGTGCAGCAGGTCGGGCTCGGGTACCTGCGCCTCGGGCAGGCGGCCACCACGCTGTCCGGCGGCGAGGCCCAGCGCCTCAAGATCGCGCGCGAACTGGCCTTCTCCGCCAAGAAGGTCGGGCGCAAGCTCTACATCCTCGACGAACCGACGACGGGCCTCCACCTCGAGGACATCCGCAAGCTCGCGTGGGTCCTCGACCAGCTCGTCGAAGCCGGCCACACGGTGGTGCTCATCGAGCACAACCTCGACGTCATCAAGCTCGCCGACTGGGTGGTGGA
>JACREJ010000101.1 GCA_016218305.1 Gemmatimonadota bacterium
ACGACCTGCGCGGGTGCGACGCTGGGGCCGCACGCCCGCCGCGCGTGGCTCCGGGGGTGTGCGCTGGCTCATACTGTAGGGTCACAACCGGCGCGAGCGCCTTACGGCGCTCGCGCTCGAAGACCCGAGAATTGAGCCGAAGCACACCCCCAGAGCTGCGCGCGTCCAAAGCAGCGCGAGCCCCGTCCCTCCTCACTCCTCCCGATTTCCGCAGATCCGGTCGAGATCGTCGAGACCGGCGAGCACGTCGCGCGGCTTCGAGCCGTCCGGCGGGCCGAGCACGCCGGCGAGGTGCAGCTGGTCGATGACGCGCGCGGCGCGGCCGTAGCCGATCTTCAGGCGGCGCTGCAGCAGGCTCGTCGAGCCGCCCTGGTTCTGGATGCAGACCTCCGCCGCCTCGCGGAACAGCTTGTCGCGGTCGCTGTCATCCGTGTCGCCCTCCTGCCCCGCCCAGGCCTCCAGCGCCTCCTGCTGGCGCACGCGCTCGAGGATGTCCATCTCCTCTTCCGTGGGCTCGTGCATGTAGCCGTTGGCCTCGAGCGCGGCCTTGCGGGCCTCGCGGCGGTCGGCGTACCAGTGCATCAGCCGCTCGGTGTCCTCGTTGCTCAGGAAGGCCCCCTGCAACCGCGCCGGCTCGCTCTTGCCGGGCGGAATGAACAGCATGTCGCCGTTGCCCAACAGCGACTCGGCGCCCATGCCGTCGATGATCGTGCGGCTGTCCACCTGGCTCGCCACGCGGAAGGCAATGCGCGACGGGAAGTTGGCCTTGATGAGGCCGGTGATGACGTTCACGCTCGGGCGCTGCGTCGCGAGAATGAGGTGAATGCCGATGGCGCGCGCCTTCTGCGCGAGCATCGCGAGCGGCGTCTCCACCTCGGCGGCGCAGGTCATCATCAGGTCGGCCAGCTCGTCAATCACGACCACGATGTACGGGAGCACATTGCCCTTGTACTCGCGGTCCTCGAACGCGACGTTCGGGTCCTTGGGCTTCACCATCCGGTGCCCGTCGCGCACCTTCTGGTTGAAGTCCTGGATGTTGCGCGCGCCGTTGGCGGCGAGGAGCTGGTAGCGCTCCTGCATCTCGAGCACGGCCCACTTGAGCATCGCGGCCGCGTCGCGGTTGTCGGTGACGACCTTGTGGCGCAGGTGCGGCAGGACGTTGTAGACGCTGAGCTCGACCATTTTGGGGTCGACCATCAGGAAGCGCAGCGTCTTGGGCGTGTGGCGGTAGATGAGACTGGTGATGATGGTATTCACGCAGACCGACTTGCCCGAGCCGGTCGCGCCGGCGATGAGCAGGTGCGGCATCTTGGCGAGGTCGGCCACCACCGGGCGCCCCTCGAGGTCCTTGCCGATGGCCATCGGCAGGGCGAACGGCTTGGTGCTGTAGTCGCGGCTCTCGAGGAGTTCGCGGAAGATGACCATCTCCGACACCGGGTTCGGCACTTCGATGCCCACCGCGCCCTTGCCGGGAATGGGAGCCACGACGCGAATCGACTGCGCCCGCATGGCGAGCGCGAGGTCGTTGGCGAGATTCGCGAACTGGCGCACCTTCACGCCGGGCGCGGGTTCGATCTCGAATTGCGTCACGGTCGGGCCGGTGGTGCGCCCGACGAGCTCCCCGTCCACGCGGAAGGTGCGCAGCGCATCCATCAGCTTCTGGCCGGCGGCGTCCAACTGCGCGCGTCCCGCGTCGGCGTTGCGCACGGGCGGCAGGCTCAGCAACTCGGGCGACGGCAACTCCTCGGCGAGCGGATCGACGAGTTCCGTGGCGTCAATCAGGTCGGCGACGGACTCGTCACGCGACTTCTTGCGCTTCTCCGACTTCTCCCCCTTGCCGCCGATGGACGCGGAGGGGGCGGATTGCGCGGATCCTTCGATGAGTTCAAACGCTCCGTCGCCTTTTGCTTCCTGCGCGGCCGCGGTCGCGGGGACAAAGTCGGGCATCAGCGACAGGTCGAGCGCCGGCATCTCACTTGCCGGCGGTTCCATCTGCTCGGCCTTCGTGAGCTTGCCCTCGGCCGCCTTGATGGGCGTGGCGGAGCCGAGTATGGCGCGGATCGGGTTCCAGTTGAGGGCGACGGCGGAGAGGGCGCTGAGCGCGAGCGCCACCACGACCCACGCGCCGCCGTTGCCGATGGCCTTCACCAGGTAGAACGCGGCGAACGAGCCCCAGAGGCCGGCGAGCGGATCGACTTCGGCGTTCGCGAACTGGCCGCGCGCCAGCGAGGCGATCACGGGCACGAGGACCGCGAGGCCGATGGTAAACGTGAGCCAGCGGCGATCGTCGTGCTCGCCGATGCGGCCGAGCAGCCGGAGCGCGAAGACGGCGGGAATGAGCGGCACGATGGCGGCGGAGAGCGCCCCCACGAGCGTGAGCACGGACCACCGCAGGCAGGCGCCGACGGGGCCGAAGATGGAGCCGGACGCGACGCACGAATCCGACGTAAAGGCGGGCTGCGCCAGCAGGGCGCCGGCGATGAAGACGGCGCCCAGCATCAGGGCGATGCCACCGACCTCGCGCTTGAGGTGTTCGCGACGGACGGCCTTGGCGAGCTGCTCGGGGGTGGGCTCGGACGCGTCGGTCTTGCCGCGCTTGCGGCGCGGCATGGTCTGCACGGGCTCGCCGATGTCGCTCTCGGTCACGGGGGCCGTGCGGCGGGCGCGGGGCGGCGTGTAGACCTCGTCATCCGGCGTGGCCGGACGGCGGCGGCGCGGGTTGGGCGCGACGTCGAGGTCATCCAGCGACGAAGCGCCCGTCGCGCCAACGCGGGACGACCGGGGCCGCATCGAGCGCCCCACAGGCGTCGAGGTCGGCTCCGAATCCATGGTCTCTGAGGAATCGTCCGTGTTGAGCATCGCGGAAGAGCCGCGCGAAGTCTTCGCCATAGGCCTCGTCAATGCACGCGCTCGCGCGCGCGCCGTCATTCATCGTGAGCCGGTCGCCCAGCGCCGCACGGAGCCGTCGCACGAGGGCCCCGGCACAGGCGGAATCCTCGAGCGCGAAGGAACCCTCGCGACCGGAACAGGCGATGGCGACGGCAGAACGGGCCTCGAGCCTGGGCGCGAGGAACGCTACAACCGCCGAGAGATTGACGTACGAAGCGAGGACTACGTCACTCTGGAAGGGGAGGGGTGCAGGGGCTAAGGAGGAGAGAGGAGTGGAGGTCGGAGGGAGGGGGGAGGAGGGGTGACTCCCCAGCACTTCACTGAGCGCCCGCGTGCCATTCGTAGTGGTCCAGGCGATGTCCCTGCCCTGCACCGCCTGCTTCGTGAACTCCAGGGGGGAGTTGCCGAGGTCGAAGCCCTCCGGCCTGACGGCGTTTCGCTCACCCGCGAGGAGGACGCCAGGCGCGTGCGCACGCGCCTCCTCCAGCGTCGCGCAGGCGATGATGGATCGCGCTCCATTCACCAGCGCGATGGCGGCCGCTGTCGTGAAGCGGAGGACGTCTATGACGACCGCGACGTCGGCATCTGTCCGCACGGGGGAGAAGGAGACGCTAAGTGACACGGGAGGGGGAGGGGTGCAGGGGCTAAGGAGGGGGAGGAGTGCAGGGGTTTAGGAGGGGGAGGAGTGGAGTGAGGAGTGAGGGGTGAGGAGGCAAACCACTCCGCGGAAGTGCGTGAATTCGATGCTGCCAGCAGTCGATTGGTGGCATACCGCGCCGAACCCTGCCCTACCCTCCCAGCATGGACCTCGCGCTTCTCGACGAACTGGCCCGGTGGGAGAACGGCGTATCGCCGGCGGAGACCGGGGATCCCCTGTGGAAACTGCACGCGTATCGCGTCGCGCGGTATCTCGTGGACTGCTGCGTCGCCGATCTCGCCGACGCTTCCCCGCCTATCCACCCGCAGAGCGCCGACCAGCTGCAGCGCGCCGTGAGTTCGATCTGTGCCAACATCGGCGAAGGATACTCGCGCCGTACGCCGGGCGACCGGGCGCGATTCTACTCGTACGCCCTCGGCTCGATACGCGAATCCACGGTCTGGTACATGAGCGTGCGGCGGCACCTGACCTCGGAGCGACTCGGGCACCGGATTGACGTCCTCGCGCAGAATCGGCGGTTGGTGCTTGGAATGATCAACAAGCTGAATGCGGTTACAGGAAGAGGTTCGGGACTTTAGGAGGAGGAGGGGTGCAGGGGTTTGGAAGGAGAGAGGGGTGGAGAGAGGGGTGAGGGGGAGGAGGCATGCCAGCAGGCGAGCGAAGCGACGCCAACGCAAGCACAGAGGGGGCGGCCATCGCTGGCCGCCCCCTCTCTCCTCCCTCCTCTCTCCACTCCTCTCTCCTCCTGAACCCCTGCACTCCCCCTCATTCCTGGAAGAGATCCTTTCCTTCAACCTCAAGGAACTTGGTATGCACGTCTCCACGGACAAAATCCGGGTGACTCATGACTTTCGAGAGGAACGGGATCGTCGTCGTCACGCCCTGCACGATGAACGTGTCCAGCGCGAGGCGCATCTTGGCCAGCGCCTCGGCGCGGTCCACGCCGTGCACGATGAGCTTGGCGATCATCGAGTCGTAGAACGGGGGGACGGTGTAGCCGGCGTAGGCGTGGGTGTCCACGCGCACGCCGTTGCCGCCGGGCAGGTGGAAGACCTCGATCTTGCCGGGGGACGGCTGGAAGTTCTTGAACGGGTCCTCGGCGTTGATGCGGCACTCGATGACGTGGCCGCGCATCTGCGGCGTCTCCTTCTCGCGCAGCGCCTCGCCGGCGGCGACGCGGATCTGCTCCTTCACGAGATCGACCCCGGTGATCATCTCCGTCACGGGATGCTCCACCTGGATGCGGGTGTTCATCTCCATGAAGTAGAACGACCCGTCGGTGTCGAGGAGCATCTCCACGGTGCCGGCGCCGACGTAATCGATGGCCTTGGCGCCCAGCACGGCGGCCTCGCCCATGCGCTCGCGCAGCGCCGGTGTCATGGCGGGCGACGGCGATTCCTCGATGAGCTTCTGGTGGCGCCGCTGCACGGAGCAGTCGCGCTCGCCCAGGTGAATGACGTTGCCGTGGGTGTCGCCGAGAATCTGGAACTCGATGTGGCGCGGGCGCCGCAGGTACTTCTCGACGTACACGTCGCCGTTGCCGAAGGCCGACAGCGCCTCGGTGCGCGCCATCTGGAAACTCCGTGCGAACTCCTCGGCGTCATTGGCGACGCGCATCCCCTTGCCGCCGCCGCCGGCGGCGGCCTTGATGATCACGGGGAAGCCGATCTGCTCGGCGAAGCGGGCCGCCTCGTCCACGTCCTCGACGGGCCCCGGCGTGCCGGGGACGACGGGGACGCCGTTCTCGATCATCTTGGTGCGCGCCGCGGCCTTGTCGCCCATCATCCGGATCTGCTGCGGCGTGGGCCCGATGAAAGTGATGCCGCTCGCGGCGCACGTCTCCGCGAACTCGGCGTTCTCGGCGAGGAAGCCGTAGCCGGGGTGGATGGCGTCGGCGCCGGTGATCTCGGCGGCGGCGATCAGCCGCGGGATGCGGAGGTAGCTCTCGCGCGCCGGCGGCGGGCCGATGCACACGTCGTCATCGGCGAAGCGCACATGCAGCGACTCGCGATCGGCTTCGCTATAGACGGCGACCGTCTGGATGCCGAGCTCGCGGCACGCGCGGATGACGCGCAGGGCGATCTCGCCGCGATTGGCAATGAGGACTTTCTTGAACACGGAGGCAGATGGGGGATGGGAGATGGGCGATAGGCGATCATAGAGCATGGGAGCGGGCGGCGGACGGCAGAGACTGGGGAGGGCGTCTCCCAACTCCCATCTCCCGTCTCCCATCTGATTCTCACTGCGTGAATGTGTCCCAACTCGTATCGCTCGTTCCCGCGATGCCCTGCACCTTGAGCGCGAACTCGCTCGGGTTGGTGGAGAAGAGCAGCGCGTTCTCGTACGAAATGACGCCCTTGGAGTACCAGCCCATCAGCGACTGGTCGAAGCTCTGCATCCCGTACTGCACCGTCCCTTCCTTGATGAGGTCGGGGATGTTGAGCGACTTGTTCATGTCGCGGATGTTGTCCTGCACCGCGGCGGTGTTGATGAGCACCTCGCACGCGGGGACGCGGCCGGGACGGTCGGAGCGCGGCACGAGGCGCAGCGAGACGACGGCGTTGAGCGCGGTCGACAGCGAGAAGCGGACGTCGGCCTGCTGGTGCGGCGGGTAGAACGACAGCACGCGGTTGATGGTCTGCGTGGCGTCGGTGGTGTGCAGCGTGCTGAACACCATGTGCCCGGTGTCGGCCGCCTTGAGCGCGATCTCGAGCGTCTCGAGGTCACGGATCTCGCCGATCAGGATGATGTCGGGATCCTGGCGCAGCACGCGGCGCAGCGCCGCGGAGAACGACGCGGTGTCGAGCCCCACCTCGCGCTGGTTGATGTTGCAGTTGATGTCGCGGTGCAGGAACTCGATGGGGTCTTCGATGGTGATGATGTTCGCGTGCCGCGACTCGTTGACGAACTGGATCATCGAGGCGAGCGCCGTCGACTTGCCGGAGCCGGTGATGCCGGTGACCAGCACGAGCCCGCGCGGCTTCATCGCGATCTGCTCCAGCACCACCGGCAGGTGGAGGTCCTTGATGGACGCCGCCTGGAACGCGATCGCGCGGAAGACGAAGGCGATGGTGCCGCGCTGCTGGTACATGTTCACGCGGAAGCGGCCGATGCCAGGCACACCGATGGCGAAGTCGGCCTCCTTCTCGGCGTCGAACTCGCGCTTCTGCTTGGGCGGGCAGATCTGCTCGCCGATGGACTTGAGGTCCTCGGGCTTCAGCGGCGGCAGCTCGAGCGGCGTCAGTTCGCCGTTGAGGCGCGCCATCGGCGCGCGGCCGACCTTGAGGTGCAAGTCGGACGCCCCCATCTGCACGGCCTGCTGGAGGACGATCTTGTAGTTGTACGGCGGCCCCGGGGGAGGCCCGCCCGCCGCCTGCTGCGCGCCGACCGCCGGCTGCGCCGTGGTCGGGCGCGGTCCGGTGGGATCAGCCATTTGGATCGATGCGGAAAAGGGCCTGGCCAAACTCGACCGGATGCGAGTCGGAGACGCAGATCTCGCGGACCGTGCCGGACACCTCGCTCTCGATCTCGTTCATGATCTTCATCGCCTCGATGATGCACAGCACCTGCCCCTTCACCACCTGCGAGCCGACGTGGACGTACGGCTGGGCGCCGGGTTCGGGCTTCGAGTAGAAGGTGCCGACCATCGGCGACTTGACCTCGGCCAGCTTCGCCGCGGGCTCGGCCTTCGGCGGCGGCGGCGCGGCCGCCACGGGGACGGCGGCCACGGGGGCCGCGATGACGGGCGCGGCGGGCGCCGCGTGCACCACCGGGGCCACCGCGTGCATCGCGCCGCGTGCCGACGGCGTCTTGCTGATGCGGATCTTCATCCCCTTGTCGGACGAGATCTCAATGGAATCCACGCTCGACTCGTCGAGCATGTCCACCAGTTTCTTCACGTATCGCAGATCAATCATCTATTTGCTCTCGAGAGAGACAACGGATAAACAGAGAGACAACAGAGAAACAACAGAAAGACAACAGAGAGACAACAGACACCGCGCAGGCGACACGGTCAGCCGATTACCATCAACTCCCGCGGAAAGCTCGTCAGCACGTCCGGTCCGTCGTCGGCGAGGAAGACATCGTCCTCGATGCGCACCCCGCCCCAGCCTGGCTTGTAAATGCCGGGTTCGACGGTCACGACCGCACCGGGGGGGAGCGGCGCGTCGGCGGTCCGGGCCAACCGTGGCCCTTCGTGCACCTCGAGCCCGATGCCGTGCCCGAGGGAGTGCCCGAAGAGCGCCCCGTATCCGCGGGCTTCAATGTAGTCCCGCGCGATGGCGTCGGCATCCCTCCCCCGCATTCCGGCCCGAACACCTGCCGAAGCGCTCAGCGTCGCCTCCCGCACGATGTCGTGAACCTGCTGCATCTCCGGGTTCACGCTTTTCAGCGCAAAGGTGCGGGTGATGTCGCTGCAGTACCCGCCGTGCGTCGCGCCGAAGTCGATGAGCAGGAATTCGTTGGCCTGCAGCACGCGGGTCGAGGCCCGTGCGTGCGGCAGCGCGGCGCGCTCCCCCGACGCCACGATGGTCTCGAACGGCGTGGCGTCGCTGCCGAGGTCGCGCAGGTGGTGCTCGAGGATACCGGCCACCTGCCGCTCGGTCTGGCCGACGCGCACCTCACGGATGGTCCGCTCCAGCGCCGCTTCCGCGATGCGCACGGCCTCGCGGATCAGCCGGAGCTCACCCGGGTCCTTGCGCTCGCGCAGCGCCTCGACGACGCCGACGGTGCCCCGCCACGTCCAGCGCCCGGCGAGCTCGACCATGCGCTCGTAGTCGCTGAACAGGGTGTGCGCCGACTCAAAGGCGATGCGCGACCCGGCCGTCGCGCCGGCCAGAAGGTCGCGCAGGCCGCTCCAGAGCGACGTGGGCTCCACCCGCACCGTCGCATGCGCGCCCACCTCGTCCACAACCTGCACGGCGTAGCGAAAATCGGTGATCAGCACCGACGGCGCGTCGGCAAAGACGACGAGCAGGGCCGCCGAGCCGGAGAAGCCGGTGAGGTAGCGCACGCTCGGCAGCGACGTGACGAGCATCGCGTCCACGTCGAGCGGCGCCAGGGCGGCGCGCAGGGCGGCGAGGCGATGCGGTCGGCGGTCTTCCATTGCGGAGTTGGCTGCGCCGGCGCGCGGCTACGCGCGCAGCGCCGCGACCAGCCCGCGCAGGGCCAGCACATACCCCGGCGCGCCGAAACCGCACAGGACGGCGCGTGCGCCGGCTGCCAGCGTGCTGTGCCGGCGCTCGGGCTCACGGGCGAAGATGTTGGACAGGTGCACTTCGGCGTACGGCATGGCAACCGCCGCGAGCGCGTCGCGAATGGCGAGGCTCGTGTGCGAGTACGCGCCCGCGTTGATGATGATGCCGTTGGCGTCGCCGTGCGCCGCCTGAATGCGATCGATGAGCACGCCCTCGTGGTTCGTCTGGACGCACTCCACCGTCACGCCGAGTTCGGCCGCCGCCGCCTCGAGGTCGCGTTCGATGTCGGCCAGCGTCGTCGTGCCGTAGATCTGCGGCTCGCGCGTGCCCAGCAGGTTCAGATTGGGACCGTTGAGGACGAGTATCTTCACGAGCCCTTGAGCCCCTTGAGCCAATCGCTGAATTGGGCGATGTCGTCGTCCGCGGCGGGCGTCGCAATGGGCGGCGGAGCGGCCGGCGCGGATGCACCGCCTTCGGCGCCCGAGAAGAACTGGTCGAAACGCAGCGTGGAGGACTGCCGCTGCACCACCGAGGGGCGCGCGTGCGCGTCGCTTCCGAAGACGGAGTCGAGCGAGAGTTCGTCGGTCCCTGCGCGCGTCGGTTCGCCGCGGATGGGCGCCTCGGGAGGCGCTGCGCCGAACGCCGCGGCGATGGTGATGGCCGTCCGCTCGTCCACGGCGGCGACGCCGGACATGCCGAAGAGCTGGTCAACCGCCCCGCCCGGCGCGACCGTCACGTCGCCCTCCGCGGGGACCGTCGTCGGCGCGGACGCGGTGGACGCGGCGAATCCGCCGCCGGGCACGGCGCGGCGGCTGGCGATGCGCAGCAGGATGTCGCGCGCCAATGGACCAACGGGTGCGGTCTTTGGCGCCACCTCGGCAGGCGCTTCGACGAGGAAGGCCGGCACCGCCTCCGCGAGCGGCGCGACCGCCTCCGGCGTCGCCGGCTCAAGTTCCGGCATCAGCTCAATCACCGGCGCCGGTTCGTGCTGCGGCGCCGCCGGCTCGGGTTCGGGCTGCGACATCGCGGGCGCGGCGACGGGTTCGGCCGGCACGGTCGGGGTGCTCTCCGTCCTGCGCAGTTCCGCGGCCTCGATTTCCTCGCTCACCGCGTCGATGGCGAGACTCGAGCGCGTACCATGCTCGAGATGCTTGACGCGCTCGGCGAGTCCCTGGTCGTCGGGATTCTGCGCGAGCAGCTGGCGATAGACGTTCAGCGCCTCGTCGCGGAAGCCCTGCTGCAGGTAGAGCTCCGCCATCGTCTCGGTGACGAACGGCGAGGGCGGCGTGGCGATGTCGGGCGCGGCGTCGAGTATCGCGTCGGCGGGCTCACGCCCCACGAACGAATCGGCGTGGAAGCCGGCTTCCTCGACCGGCGCCGCGTTCTGGTCGCCGCCGATCTGTACATCGGCGATCGGCGCGTTGCCGAAGAGCGCGTCGAAGTCGGCGGGCGTGGCTGGCGCCGCAGGTGCCGGCTTGGGCTCCGTCACGGACTCGCCGATCGGCACGGTCTCTCCAACATCCACCATCTCGAGTCCGCTAAAGGTCGGTTCGTCGGCCGGCGCCGTGGTCGTCTCGAAATCCGCCGAGGCGGTGACGTCGAGCGAATCGCCAAACGAGGGCTCGGCCTGCGCGGCGGCGAACATGGACTCCTCTTCGGCCGGCGGCGCGTCAAACGATGTGTCGAGCACGTCAACGGCGGGTTCGGACCCGACTCCGGCCCCAAGCGAGATGCCCTCGACGCCCGGCATGCCCGAGCCCTCGACTTCCGGGGCGGACGACGCGGTGTCGATGAGCGCGAAGCCTTCATCGATGGCGGGCGCGGGCTCGTCCACGGCGGGCGGTGCCCCGCCGGCCATCGACGCGGCGACAGGCTCAGCGGGCACATCGGGCGCCGACGGCTCGGCGGGCATGCTGCCGAGCAGATCCACGGTCGGGGTGGCAGAATCGGACAGGTTGAGGTCGAGGTCCATCAACCCGATGCTCAGCCGCGGCGCGGGAGCCGCAGGAGGGACCTTCGTGATCGGTACGGCTGGCGTCGGCGCGCTGGGATCCACCGCGACCGCCGGCGCAGACTCGGCGGCGTAGTTGGGCGGCGGCGGCGGCTCGTGCTGCGCGGCGAGAACGACGGTCGGAGTCGGCGCCGCCTGTCCCAAGGCGTCGATCAACGCGATGACTTCATCGTTGCGCGGATCGGCTTCCAGCACGCGCCCGTACCAGTGCTTGGCGGCGGTCGCGTCGCCGTCGGCCTTGGCGATATCGCCCAGATGGCGCAGGGCGATGAGGTTCTCGGGGTCGAGCGTCAGCGCCGCCTCGAAGACGCGCTTGGCCTCGGCGGCACGCGACGACTCGAACAGCGCCTGCCCGTACACGATATGCCCGCTCAGGTGCCCCGGCTGCTCTTCCAGATGCATGCGGCACAGATCGATGGCGGCTTCCAAGTCGCCCACCTTGCGATACTCGTTGGCGAGCGGCGCGAAGAACCGGCGGGGGTTCTCCTCGTAGCGTTTCTTCAGCTCGTCAACGCGCGCAGCGGGTGCCATCACTCAGGAGTACGGGGGAGGAGTGCAGAGGCTCGGTGAGGGGGAGCGAGTGGAGGGAGGAGGGTGGAGTGTAGAGGAATTGTACAATCTACCACGTGGCGCTGAGGGGCGTCAATCAGAAGTGCGCGCACGACTTGATCTTAGGCCGTCTGCCCCGATAGCTTTACAGGCTAACAATGAGCTGCGTGCAGTGCCGCTCGTCGCGAATTCCGCGCTGGTGTTCGCCTGGGTGGCTGTCGCGTCATTTCCTCACTTCGTTCCTGGGAGTTGCTGCGCCGTGCTGCAAAACATGCGGAGCGCCGCGAAGTACATCTGGATCTTCATCTTCATCGCCTTCGTGGGCGGCTTCCTGCTGGCCGAGACTTCCGGCCTCCTCGGACGCGCCCCGGTCACGACCTCGACGATCGTGGCGACGGTGAACGGCGAGGACATTCCGTACATGGCCTGGGCGAACACGTCCACTGCCCTTGCCCAGCAGCAAGAGCAGCAGTCGGGTCGCAGCCTCACCATGGACGAGCGAGCCGAGGTCGACCAGCAGGCGTTTGACCAGCTGGTCAACGACGTCCTCCTCCGACAGGAATACGAGAAGCGGGGCATCCGCGTCACGGATGAGGAGGTCATCGAGACCGCCAAGTTCTCCCCGCCCCCGCAATTCCGGCAGAATCCGGAGTTCCAGACGGAGGGGCAGTTCGACATCGCGAAGTACCGCCGCTTCCTGGCGAGCCCGGCGGCGCGCCAGCAGGGCATCCTCGCGCAGCTCGAGCAGTACTACCGCACGGAGATCCCGAAGGAGAAGCTCTTCACGCAGGTCGCGTCGGACGCGTACGTCAGCGACGCGCGGCTGTGGCAGATGTACCAGGATCGCCACGACTCG
>JACREJ010000012.1 GCA_016218305.1 Gemmatimonadota bacterium
CGCACGGTCGTCGCGTGGCTGCTGATCGTCATCTACGTCGCCATTCCGCACGTCTACATCGGCGGCAAGCCCACGATCCTGCTCGACCTCCAGCGCCGCGAGTTCACGTTCTTCGGCACCACCTTCCTGCCGACGGACACGCTGCTCCTGATGCTGCTCGCGATCAGCGTCGTCATCGCCATCTTCCTCGCCTCCGCGCTCGCCGGACGCGTCTGGTGCGGCTGGGCCTGCCCGCAGACGGTGTACATGGAGTTCGTCTACCGTCCGCTCGAGCGCCTGTTCGAGGGAGGCCCGCGCGGCTCAACCCAGATCGACCGTGCCGGCGCCCGCTTTCATCCCCGGCGCTTCGCCAAGCACGTCACCTACCTCGTCATCAGCTCGTTCCTCGCGCACACCTTCCTCGCCTACTTCGTGGGCTGGGACCAGGTGGTGCACTGGGTCTTTGGCAGCCCGAGCGCACACCCCGTGGGCTTCACGATCGTCACCATCACGACGATCGCGATGATGCTCGACTTCGTGTACTTCCGCGAGCAGACCTGCATGGTGGCCTGCCCGTATGGTCGCTGGCAGTCGGCCCTGCTCGACAACGACTCGCTCATCGTCGCCTACGACTACAACCGCGGCGAGCCGCGCGGGCTCGGCAAGGACCGCACCGGCAAGGGTGACTGCGTCGATTGCCAGGCGTGCGTCGTCACCTGCCCCACCGGCATCGACATTCGCAACGGCCTGCAGATGGAGTGTATCCACTGCACGCAGTGCATGGACGCCTGCGATGCGGTGATGCGCAAGGTCGGGAGACCCGAGGGGCTCATTCGCTATTCCTCGCGCGCCGCGCTCGCCGGCCAGGGCAAGCACTTCCTCCGTCCGCGCACGGTGCTCTACCCCATCGCCTTCGCATTGGTCTTCGGCGGCTTCGTCTGGCAGCTGACCTTCAAGGACGCCGCCGACGTCACCCTGCTCGGCGCGGCAGGTGCGCCGTTCATCGTGCAGCAGGACGGCAAGGTGACCAACCAGCTGCGCATCCGCATCGCCAACCGGTCGGGTGCGGAACACGCGTACACCGTCCAGGTGACGGGAGACGACGACCTCTCGGTCATCGCGCCCATGAGTCCGCTGACGGTGCGCCCCGGGCACACCGAGACGATGCCCGTCTTCGTCACGCTGCCGCATGACGATTTCGAGGAAGGGGTCCATACCGTGACCGTGCGGGTCTCCGACGGCGCCGGCTACACGGCGGACTTCCCGTACCGGCTGACCGGCCCGATCCGCGAATCGCACGACGACGACCGCAAGGACCGCCGCGACGGGCGGCCCCAATGAAGCGCGGCCTGCAGTGGCCCATCGGCGTGGCCGTCGTGCTCGTGCTTACCGTGGCGGCCAACATCTACGTGATGATGCGCGCCAACGACGACCCGTCGGTGGCGATCGCCAAGGACTACTACC
>JACREJ010000013.1 GCA_016218305.1 Gemmatimonadota bacterium
CCCCCCGCGCCAGGGTGCAGGGTGTGTGCAGGGGTGGGGAACAGGGTGTGGGGTGCTGAGCAATGAACGAGGGCCGGCGATGATCGCCGGCCCTCGAATGCCTCAGGCTCCGTTCCCACTCAGCCCTTCGGGCCCGCCGCCGCGATCGCGGCATCCACGTTGCCGAACTTCTCGAAATTCTTGCGGAACATCTCGGCGAGCTTCTTGGCCTGCGCGTCGTACGCCTTCGGGTCATCCCACGTCTTTCGCGGCGTGAGCAGCGTGTTCGGGATGCCGTGGATGTCTGTCGGGACGTGGAGGCCGAAGATCGGATCCTCGTTCGTGGGCAGTTCGTGCAGGTGGCCGCTCAGCGCCGCGTGCACCATGTGGCGCGTGTACGACAGCTTCATGCGCTTGCCCACGCCGTACGGACCGCCGCTCCATCCGGTGTTCACCAGCCAGACGACCGCCTTGTGGTCGTCGAGGAGCGTGCCGAGCATTTCCGCGTACTTGGTGGGATGCCAGACGAGGAAGACGGCGCCGAAGCAGGCGGAGAACGTGGCCTGCGGCTCGGTCACGCCGCGCTCGGTGCCGGCAACCTTGGCCGTGTACCCCGAGAGGAAGTAGTACATCGCCTGCTCGCGGGTCAGCCGCGCGATGGGCGGAAGCACGCCGAAGGCATCGGCGGTCAGGAAGATGACGTTCTTGGGATGCCCGCCGCGTCCGCTGGGCACGTGATTGCGGATGTAGTGCAGCGGATACGACGCCCGCGTGTTCTCCGTGATCGACTGGTTCTCGAACTCCACCTTCCGGCGGTTGGGCTCGAGGACGACGTTCTCGAGGATGGTGCCGAACATCTGCGTCGTCTGGTAGATGTCGGGTTCGCCCTCGGCCGAGAGGTTGATGACCTTGGCGTAGCAGCCGCCCTCGAAGTTGAACGTGCCGTCGGCGCTCCATCCATGCTCGTCGTCGCCGATCAACTCGCGCTCCGGATCGGCGGAGAGCGTCGTCTTGCCAGTGCCGGAGAGACCAAAGAAGAGGGCGGTGTCGCCGGCCGAGCCGATGTTGGCCGAGCAGTGCATGGAGAGCACGCCGGCCTTCGGCAGCAGGTAGTTCATCACGGTGAACATCGCCTTCTTGAGCTCACCCGCGTAGCGCGTGCCGCCGATCACGATGGTCCGCGCGGCCAGGTTGAGCACGATGAACGTGCCGGTGCGCGTGCCGTGCCGCGCCGGGTCGGCCTGAAACTCGGGGGCGTGGTAGACGGTGAAGTTCGGCGCGAAACCGGGCAGCTCCGTCTGCTCAGGGCGGATGAACATGTTGCGCACGAAGGCCGCGTGCCACGCGTTCGGCAGCACGTAGCGCACGCTCAGCCGGTGCACCGGATCGGCGCCGCAGTACAGGTCCTCCACGAAGAGCTCGGGGAGGCCGTTGAGGTACTGCTTGACGTCGGCGAGCAGCGTCGCGAAGTGCTCGGGTGAGATGGGCTGGTTGACCTTGCCCCAGTCCACGTCCGTTTCCGAGCTCGGCTCCTTGACCACGAACTTGTCGTTGGGCGACCGGCCCGTGTGCGGAGTAGTCACGGCCACGAACGGTCCGAGGTCCGCGAGGCGGCCCTCGCCGCGGCGGACGGCAGCCTCAATGAGCTCCGGCGTGACGAGGTTCCAGTGCACCGTCCCGGTCGGCTGGAGGTCCTGGCCAGTGAGACCGCTGGGCCCTGAGCGTGGAAGGGCGGGCGCGATCGCGTTGCTGAAGGGCATGACGTCTCCTGATGGTTCACGCGAGCAGGCCAGACGACAGGCCGGCGCGCGAAGAGTTAACGGTTGCGGTCCTGCGAGTCGATGACGGCCACGGCCGCCATGTTCACGATGTCCTGCACGTCGGCGCTCTGTTCGAGCACGTGCACCGGGTGGTTCATGCCTACCAGGATGGGGCCGATCGCCGTCGCACCACCGAGGCTCTTGAGGAGCTTGTACGCGGTGTTGCCGGCGCTCAGCATCGGGAAGATCAGCACGTTCGCCGCCTGCTTGAGCCGGCTGAACGGGTAGCGCATGGCGAGGACGTTCTCGTCGAAGGCGGTGTCGGCGTGCATCTCGCCGTCCACGATGAGGTCGGGCTCGCGTTCGCGCAGGAGCTGCACGGCCTCGGCGACCTTGGTCGCCTCGGGGTGCTTCACCGACCCGAAGTTCGAGAACGACAGCATCGCGATGTGCGGCTCGATGCCGAAGGTGCGCACGAGGCGCGCCGCCGACTGGGCGATCCTGGCGAGCTGGTCGGCGTCGGGGTCGATGTTGACCGTCGTGTCGCCGAAGAAGATGGCGCGGTTGTTGATCACCATCATGTACAGGCCCGCCACCAGCCCGGTCTCGTCGGCGCCCACGACTTCGAGTGCGGGGCGGATGGTCTCGGGGTAGTGCTTGTTGAGGCCCGCCACCACGGCGTCGGCGTCGCCGCTGTTGACCATCTGGCTCGCGAAGTAGATGCCGCGTCCCATGCGCGAGTAGGCTTCATCGCGCGACAGGCCGCGGCGCTGCCGGCCAGCCCACAGTTCCTCGGCGTAGCGCTCGCGGTCCGGCGACAGGTTGGGGTCGATGATCGTGCAGCCATTGAGCGCGATCCCCAGCTCGTCGAGACGCTGCTTCATCCGCTCGGCGCGGCCGAGCAGGATGGGCTTGGCGATGCCCTCTTCCTGCAGGATATGCGCGGCCCGGATGACCTTGGGGTCCTCGCCCTCGGGGAAGACGACGCGTCGCGGGTCGCGATGGGCGCGCACCTGGATGCCGCGCATCACGCTGCGCGACTGGCCGAGCCGTCCCTCGAGCTGCTCGCGATAGGCCTCCATCTCGATGGTGCCCTTGGCCACGCCGCTGGCAATGGCCGCCTGCGCCACGGCCGGCGCGACCCAGAGGAGCACGCGCGGGTCGAACGGGAACGGGATGAGGTAGTCGGGGCCGTACTGCACGCTGGTCAGCCCGTAGAGGGCCGCCACCGAGTTCGGCACCGGCTCCCGCGCCAGCGCGGCGAGCGCGCGCGTGGCCGCCATCTTCATTTCCTCGTTGATCGTCGTGGCGCGCACGTCGAGCGCGCCGCGGAAGATGAACGGGAAGCAGAGGACGTTGTTGATCTGGTTCGGGTAGTCGCTCCGCCCAGTGGCGCAGATCGCTTCAGGGCGCGCCGCCTTGGCCTCGTCGGGAAGAATCTCCGGCGTCGGGTTGGCGAGCGCGAAGACGATCGGGCTGGAGCCCATCGACTTCACCATGTCCTGCGTGCAGGCGCCGGCGGCCGACAGGCCGACGAAGACGTCCGCGCCGACGAGGGCGTCGGCCAGCGTCCGGTTCGCGGTCTCATGCGCAAACATGGCCTTGTGCGGCTCCATGTCCTTGTCGCGCCCCGCGTAGATGACGCCCTTGCGGTCGCAGAGCGTGATGTGCTTGCGGTCCACGCCGAGGCGGACGTAGTGCTCGGCGACCGAGATGGCCGAGGCGCCGGCGCCGCTAAAGACGACCTTCACGTCGCCAAGCTTCTTGCCCACGATCTCCACGGCGTTGATCAGTGCGGCGCCCGAGATGATGGCGGTGCCGTGCTGGTCGTCGTGGAAGACGGGGATGTTCATCGTGGCCTTGAGCTTCTCCTCGATGTAGAAGCACTCGGGCGCCTTGATGTCCTCGAGGTTGATGCCGCCGAGCGTGGGCTCCACCAGCTGGCAGAACCGGATGATCTCCTCCGGGTCCTCCGAGGCAATCTCGAGGTCGAACACGTCGATGTCGGCGAACTGCTTGAAGAGGTTGCCTTTCCCCTCCATTACCGGCTTGCCGGCCAGCGCCCCGATATTGCCGAGGCCAAGCACGGCGGTGCCGTTGCTGATGACGGCCACGAGGTTGCCGCGGGCCGTGTACTTGTAGGAGTCCTCGGGGTTCTTCTCGATCTCGAGGCAGGGCTCGGCGACACCCGGCGAGTAGGCGAGGGCCAGGTCGCGCTGGTTGGCGAGCGGCTTGGTGGCAACAACTGCGATCTTCCCGGGGCGGCCACGGGAGTGATAGTCGAGGGCGTCTTGGCGTTTCATAGGAGTCCAATAAGATAATCGGACCGCCTTCGTGACCGTCAGGGTTCCGGCGGAAAAGCGGCCGAATTCCCCCTACAGTCGGAGACCGATCGCCTGCCGCACGAGCCAGCGCAGCGTCGTGATGTCGCGGCTGCTCGGCGCGCTCACCGAGGGTTGCGCGAACATCACGTCGAGGGCGTTGGGGCTGTGCCCGCCGATCCCGATGGCGTGGCCGAGCTCGTGCGTGACGAGAGCGCCCAGCGTGTTGGTGGCGTTGGTGGCGGCCGGGTTGATGGCGATGTCGACCTTCACGCGTCCCGTGCCGGGGCCGCCCAGCAACGGAAGCGTGAGGGCGCTGTCACGCGCGGGACAGAAGAAGGTGACGCCGCCCGCGAACGTCGGCGGCTCCGCGCATCCGGCGAGCCCCACCCGGCGCGGTGCGGCGCTCGCGTGCACGATGACATCGGCATCGGCCGCCGCAGCGGCCGTGCGGAAGGCAAACTGGCTGCCGCCGAGCGCGGTCTTCCACGCCGCCATGCCGGCGGCCGTGGCGCCGGCCAGGTCCACGCCAGCGTTCACGGCGGTCGGGTCCACGAAGACCGCGATCGTCCTGCCCGTCGGCCAGCGATAGATGACGCCGCCGG
Organism: Gemmatimonadota bacterium; assembly: GCA_016218305.1. Lineage (GTDB taxonomy): Bacteria > Gemmatimonadota > Gemmatimonadetes > Gemmatimonadales > Gemmatimonadaceae > PNKL01. The sequence continues at coordinate 4,666 of JACREJ010000013.1, forward strand.
ACAGCTGCGTCGGGTCGTAGGCGGGCGGATCCACGCGCGGCGCGGCCGTGTCCGTGCAGGCGCTGATGGCGATCAGCGCGGCGAGGACGGCCGGGGCGGAGGCAAGGGGAGGGCGCATGACCACGGGAAGGTACGCGGGCCGACGGCGGCGGCAAACCTCCGTCCCCGGGGGGGGCCGGCTGCACGAGGCCTACCGTGCCGCCTCGGGTCGTGGTTAGTATGTCACAACAATGGGTACGCGCTCCCCCGTCCGCCGGCTCGTCCTTGCTCTGCTCGCGATGGCGCACTTGTCCGTGCCCACGCTGGCGGCGGTGGCGCATGCGCGCCTGGCGGGGACGCAGGCAAGCGACGCTGGGCAAGTCCGCGTCGAGGACCAGGGACGTCATCAGTCGGCGCCGGCGCATCCGGAATCGTGCCTGTTCTGTCAGTTGCTTGGCCGCGACATGCTGGCGGCGTCCGGGCCGCCGGCGGAGGCGGATCGAGCGGGGCGCAGCGCGCCGCCGCCGGCGATCCGGCAGGATGTCCTCTCCCGCACTCCGGCTGCGCGGCCCAGCAGCCGTGCCCCCCCGGCCCAAGTGTGATCGGGTACCCGCCACGCGCGGGACGCTGTTCACACTGACGGATTGCTCCCCTGCGCCTGCGTCGGCGCGGGGAACAGCGATCTCCAAACTGCCGGAGTTGTCTCTCATGACTCGTTGGATAGTCTCGGCGCTCGTCGCCGCGCTGCTCGCTGTGATTCCGGACCACGCGTCCGCCGAGCCGCCATTTGGTCCGGCGCTTCGCGGCACGGTGCGCGATTCGAGCGGGGTGCCCCTGCCGCTTGTGCAGGTGATCGTCGCCGAAGCCGGGCGCACCACGACGACCGATGCGGACGGCCGGTTCGTACTTCGCGGATTGCCGGCCGGCACGTACCACATCACGACGTTGCTCATCGGTTACCGTCCCGGGCACGCCGTCGCGACGATTCCAGCGAGCGGAGCCGACGTTTCGGTGAGCATCGTCATGATCGGTTCGACGCTGCGGCTGCAGGCCGTGAACGTGACCGCGGCGAGTTCGTCGGGTGAAGCCGCCAGCATCACGCAGTCGACGGCCGAGCTCTCCGGCAAGCACCTGCAACGGAACCTCGGCGCGTCGCTGGCCCAGACGCTTTCGGCCGAACCCGGCATGTCGATGCGGTACAACGGGCCGGCGGCGACCATGCCCGTGATTCGCGGCCTGAGCGGCGACCGCATTCTGGTGCTGCAGGATGGCGCGCGCTCGGGCGACCTCGCGTCCTCGGCACCCGACCACGCCACGAGCGTCGACCCACTGGCCGCCCAGCGCATCGAAGTGGTGCGCGGCCCGGCGTCGCTCCTCTACGGCAACAGCGCACTCGGCGGCGTGGTAAACGTCATTTCGAATGACATCCCCAGCGACGTGCCGGGGCGTGTCACCGGGTCGGTGGCGCTCCAGGTCGAATCGGTCAACCCGGGTGCCGCGTTCAACGCCGGGGCGGTGCATCCGGTGGGCGCGAGCACGGTGCTGAATGTCCGCCTCGGGGCGCGCCGCACCAATCCCGTGCACCTCGGCGGAGGCGGTGTGCTGGAAGGGACGTCCAATCGCAACGCAAGCGTCGTCGCAGGACTCGGATTCGTCCGGGACGACGTGCAAGGCGGTGTCGCGCTGAAGGCGTTTGACTTCAACTACGGCCTCCCGGCCGAGTCGGGGAGCGAGGAAGTGGGAATTCGCATCGACGGCCGGCGGTATCAGGCGTCGGGCCGGCTCTCGGCCAATACCGGGCGCCGCGCCGTCACGCAGATCCGGTTTGAAGGAACCGTGCAGGACTACGCGCATTCGGAGATCGAGCCAGACGGAGCCGTTGGCACCTTCTTCTCGCTCAAGACGCAGACGGGCGGCATCACGGCGCCCACCCGTCTTGGCCGGCTGCGGGGCACCATCGGCGCGCAACTGCTGCTGCGGCAGTACGCCGCCGAAGGCGAGGAGGCGCTCACCCCCGCGGCGAACACCGTGAACGGCGGTGTGTTCGTCCATCAGGAGTTTCCGCTTGGACACGACGACCACGGCCACGGGGAAGACGGCGCCCGGCTGCAGTTCGGCGCGCGATTCGACGGCTATCGCATTGCGTCGCAGGCCGGCGACGAGAAGTTCGGCCCGGCGCGCGAGCTCACGTTCGGCAGTGCGTCCGGCTCCGTCGGGTTCACGGTGCCGCTGCGCGAGAGCGTCACCTTGAGCGGCAGCGCGGCTCGGGCCTTTCGCGCGCCGACGGTGGAGGAGCTCTTCAGCCACGCGGCGCACGCCGCCACCGGCAGCTACGAACTTGGCAATCCCGCGCTGAAGGTGGAGCGGAGCCTTGGCATTGACGCCGTGCTCCGCGTCGCGGCAGCCGGGGTCTCGGGTCAGTTGTCCGGTTACGTCAACCAGGTGCTCGGCTACATCGCGCCGGACGTGTCGCGCGATACCACCGTTGACGGCGAGGCGATGCCGCTGGCAATCTATGGCCAGCGTGACGCCACCCTGCGAGGCGTCGAGGTGCAGGGCGAGGCGAAGCTCAACGCACACGTGGTGCTGGGCGTGATGGGCGACGTGACGCGCGGGACGTATCGCGGCGGCGCGCCGCTGCCGTTCATGCCGGCGGCGCGCGTCGGCACCTCGCTTCGCTGGGACACGGGGAAGTTCACGGCTGGAGGCGAGCTGCGGCACGCATTCGCACAGCGGCACGTCACCGGCGGACAGGATGTCGCCACGGACGCGCATACGCTGCTCGACCTGAGCGCCGGCTGGACGCTCTCGGCGCACGGGCGGATTCACGAAATCACGCTGCGCGCCGACAACGTGGGTGACGTGCGCTACCTGGATGCGACGAGCCGCATCAAGTCGTACGCGCCGAACCCGGGGCGGAACATCACGCTCGTCTATCGGCTCATGTTCTGATCCGCCGCGCGGGGCTCGCATCGCGCCGGCGCCGCGGCGTCGCGCGCGCCCTATCCGCGGGCATACCCGCGCAGCTTCCGCAGCATGGCGCGGTCGTTGGAGACCATGCCGTCGCCCTTCGGGGTCTCGAGCGACTTCGGGATCGCCAACAGGCGTGGATCGGTCATGATGCGCCGGAACGGTCCGTCGCCCATGCAGCCCGCGCCAATCAGCTCGTGGCGGTCCTTTCGTGATCCCAGCGGCGCCTTGGAGTCGTTGAGGTGCAGCAGGCCGAGGCGGTGGAAGCCGAGGACATCGCCGAAGCGCGCCAGTACGCCGTCGAAGTCGCGGACGAGGTCGTAGCCTGCGGCGAAGACGTGCGCCGTGTCGAGGCAGACGCCGACGCGCGCCTGAAGTCCGGAAGGCAGGAGCGCGAGCAGGGCCGCCATCTCCTCAAAGGTCGAACCAATGACGGTGCCCTGGCCGGCGGTGAGTTCCATCAGCAGGCGCGTCGGGCCGGCGACGCGCTCGAGCACTTCCGTGATCGCATCGGCGTTGCGCGCCATCCCACTCGCGCGGTCGTCCATGAAGTTTCCGGGGTGCGACACCACGGCATCGAGGCCGAGCGCATTGCTGCGGCGCATCTCGCATTCGAACGACTCGATGGACCTGGCGCGCAGTTCCGCGTTGGGCGAGGCGAGATTGATGAGGTAGCTGTCGTGCGCGTTGGTGAAGGCCACCGGCGTGGCGGCCAGGGCCGCACGAAAGGCCGCCACTTCTGCGTCGTCGAACAGCCGCTCCTTCCACTGGTTCGCCTGCTTGGTGAACAGCTGGATCGCCGTCGCCCCGATGTCCACGCCGCGCGGCGGCGCGGTGGCCACGCCGCCCGCCGTGCTGACGTGCGCGCCGAGCGGGGCGCCCGTATACGGGATGTCATAGGGCGAGGGGCCGGCCGAGGCAGGGACCGTGCCCGGCTTCGGAACGCTTACGGAGCGGGTGCTCTTGCGGCGCGCACTTCCCGCGAGAGACTGCTTCGCAGCGGGTTGCGTGTCGATCGGCCGCTTCGCGGCTGGCCGCTTCGCCGCGGGCGTCGACCTGGTAGGCTTCTTCGCCGCGGGCTTTTTCGCCGCGGGTTTCTTCGCCGCGGGTTTCTTCGCCGCGGGTTTCTTCGTCGCCGCGCGGTGCTTCGGGGCCATCAGTTCCTCACCGGGTTATCGCCAATCGAAATCACCAATCCCCATCGTCAATCCCAATCGCGAATCCCCATCCGAGCTCCCACTCCCGAATCGCTCCTAGTCGAATTCTCCATCACGACCCCGGAGCCGCTTCCCGCAGCGCGGGCAGTGCAGCAGGTCCCCCGCTTCGTGCAGCGCAAAGTCGTAGCTGCGGCCGCACGTGCAGTTCGTCTCCAGCGCTTCCGATCCGCAGACGATGCAGTACGCGTCCTCTTCCTCGTACGCGCGGATGCGGCTGCACACCGCGCAGCGCTTGGTGATCATCGCCGGCTCCTGAGCCATTCGAGCGGATCCACGGCGCGCCCCTTGGGGCGCATCTCGAAGTGCAGGTGGGCATCGAGGTCGGGATCCGTCCGCCCGACGGTGCCCACCACCTGGCCCTTCTGGATGGTCTGTCCCTTGCGCACGTCGAGGCGCGCCAACGACCCATACACGGAAAAGTCGCCGTCGCCGTGGCTGAGGATGACGGTCTGGCCATACGTGCCGAACGCCTCGGCGAGCACGACCGATCCGCTGGCGACGGACCTGACGGGCGTACCGGCGGCGGCGCCGATACCGATTCCGTTCCAGCGCGTCGTCGTGTTGTTGGCGTTCACGACGCGACCGAAGCGATACAGGATGGCCCCTTCCACCGGCCAATCGAGCCGCCCGAGGTCGCTGGTGCGGAGCGTGCTGACCGGGGCCGGCACGTTGGGGCGCGCCGCGGCCGCGCGGCGGCGCTCGGCCTCGAACGTGGCGAGCAGGTCGGCCAGCCGCCTCTCGTCGCGCTGGACCTGCAGCAGCCGCGCCTGTGTCTGCCGCGCCGACTGCTGCACCCGGGCGAGCGTCCGGCCGCGCACGTCCTCGAGTTCGCGCAGGCGGCGCTCCTCCTCGCTCTTCTGCTCGCGGCTCAGCTCCATCTCGCCGCGCAGGCGCACGAGCTGGGTGCGCGTGCCGGAGACCTGGTCATTGAGCAGCTCCACGCGGCGCACCAGGGCGCGGTCGCGCTGCGTCACGAGGTGCAGGTACTTGTAGCGGGCCACCAGCGCGCCAAACGACTGCGCGGAGAGCAGCGCCTCCAGCGAGTACAGCGGCCCGCGCTTGTAGATCTCGCGCACGCGGCGCTGCAGCATCGCGCGCTTGATCACCAGCTCGTCCTGCGCCAGGATCAGGCTCGACGTGGCGTCGTCCACCTCGCCCTCGAGCGCGCCGATCTGCACGTCGAGCGACCGGACCAGCCGCGCCGTGGCGTCGGCTTGCCGCTCGATGTTGGTGCGCTCCTCGCTGATGTCATGCGCCGAGCTCTGCAGCTGGCGCATCCGCGCCTCGAGCCGCTCGCGTTCGGCGCGCATGCGGTCGAGCTCCTCACGATTGGCGCGCGCGCGGTCGGCGGCGGACTGCGGCGCGGGGGAAGGCTGCTGCGCAGAGAGGGGAGAGGGGAGAGGGGAGATGGGAGATAGTGCAGCGAGCAGTAGCGCACGACGCAACGCGCGCAGCACGCGCGCTCCAACTCCCATCTCCCACCTCCCGTCTCCCATCTGGAGTTTCACACCCGCCTCAGGTGCCGTCCGACACTCAGCGCCGACCCCGCGAGCCCGATGCTGGCGCCGGCGAGCACGCCCACCGCGCCCATCCACGCGTCGAAGAAGGTGGCTTGGACGACAAACCGGTTGATGATCGCCAGCGCCACCCAGGCCAGGACGAGGGCGAGCAGGCCGCCGAGCGTTCCCTTCAGGAAGCCCTCGATCAGGAACGGCGCCCGGATGAACCCGTTCGTCGCGCCGACGAGGCGCATGATCGCGATCTCGCGGGCGCGCGCCATCACGGCCATCCGGATGGTGGACCCGATGATGATGATCGCGACGATGGCGAAGGTGAGGCCGAGTGCGACGCCGGCCAGCGTGGCGATGTTGCGCAGCCGGTGCAGCTTTTCCACCCACTCCTCGCCGAAGCGGATGTCATCGATGAAGTCGTAGACCTCGATGCGCTTGGCGACGGCGCGCACCGTGACGGGGTCGCGGAAGCCGGGCTTGAGGCGCACCTCGATGGAGGCGGGGAGGATGCCCTCCTCGAACACGTCGCTGAACTCGCCGAGTTC